>CANFXR010000009.1 GCA_947451035.1 Burkholderiales bacterium | reverse complement strand
CGCTGGATGCGCAGGGGCGCTGCTGGCGGCTGGGCAGCGCGGCCTGGTTGGGTGCTGCCGACGCCGCCGGCCACGACGAAGCCGCCGGTCCGGCCAGCTGGTTCGGCCCGGTGGGCGATCCTTTGCTGCGATTGAACTTCGACGAGGCGCTGCGCGCCGATGTGCCGCAGGCGCTGGCGGCGCTGCAGGCCGCGGGCTTGCGCGTGACCTTGCTGTCGGGCGACGCGCCGGCGCGCGTGGAGCGCATGGCGAAGCGGCTGGGCCTGGCCGGCGCCATCGGTGGCGCCAGCCCCGAGGCCAAGCTGGCGGCCGTGCGCGCCGCTCAGGCCGCCGGCGAAACGGTCGCCATGCTGGGTGACGGCATCAACGACGCGCCCGTGCTGGCGCAGGCCGATCTGTCGCTGGCGATGGGCTCGGGCGCGTTGCTCGCGCGCAGCCACGCCGATGCCGTGCTGCTCGCCGACCGGCTGGGCGACGTGGTCGAGTTGCGCCGGCTGTCGCGGCGCTGCGTGCGGGTGATCCGCCAGAACATCGCCTGGGCGGCCGCTTACAACGCGACCTGCGTGCCGATGGCGCTGGCCGGTTGGCTGCCGCCGTGGATCGCCGGCCTGGGCATGGCGCTCAGTTCGCTGTTCGTCGTGTGCAACGCGCTGCGGCTGCGCCGCTGAGAGGGCCTCGATGGACATCCTCTACCTTCTGGTGCCGCTGTCGGTGTTCGCCATGCTCGGCATCCTCGGCGTGTTCGCCTGGGCGCTGCACGGCGGGCAGTTCGATGACCTGGAGGGTGTCGCGGCGCAAATACTGGAAGCCGGCGATCGTCCGCTTGATGCGCATCAAGTCGCAGGCGACCCCACCCGCGAAGAATCCTGAGGATCTGACAACGACAACAACAGGAGTGCCCCATGAGTGTTGGTCAATCGCCGGCCGTGCCGGTCTATGACGATGGTCCCGTGCGAGGCTTCGCACTGGCCGCAGTGCTGTGGGGCGTGGTGGGCATGCTGGTCGGGGTGATCATCGCCGCCCAGTTGGCCTGGCCCGAGCTGAACTTCGGCATCCCGTGGATCAGCTTCGGGCGCTTGCGACCGCTGCACACCAACGCGGTCATCTTCGCGTTCGGCGGCTGCGCCCTGATGGCGACCTCGTTCCACGTGGTCCAGCGCACCTGCCAGACGCCGCTGTTCGCGCCGCTGCTGGCGCGCTTCGTGTTCTGGGGCTGGCAGGCGGTGATCGTCGCTGCGGCCATCTCGCTGCCGCTGGGCTACACCCAGGGCAAGGAGTACGCCGAACTCGAGTGGCCGATCGACATCCTGATCACGCTGGTGTGGGTGTCCTACGCGATCGTCTTCTTCGGCACGCTGGGCCGGCGCAAGGTGCGCCACATCTACGTGGCGAACTGGTTCTTCGGCGCGTTCATCCTGGCGGTGGCCTTGCTGCACGTGGTCAACAGCGCCGCGGTTCCGGCCGGCTTCATGAAGAGCTACTCGGCTTATGCCGGCGTGCAAGACGCCATGGTCCAGTGGTGGTACGGCCACAACGCGGTGGGCTTCTTCCTGACCGCGGGCTTCCTCGGAATGATGTACTACTACATCCCCAAGCAGGCCGAGCGGCCGGTCTACAGCTACCGGCTGTCGATCGTGCACTTCTGGGCGCTGATCTTCACCTACATGTGGGCGGGTCCCCACCACCTGCACTACACCGCGCTGCCCGACTGGGCGCAGTCGATCGGCATGCTGTTCTCGCTGATCCTGCTGGCACCCAGCTGGGGCGGCATGATCAACGGCGTCATGACGCTCAGCGGTGCCTGGCACAAGTTGCGTGACGACCCGATCCTGAAGTTCCTGATCGTGGCGCTGTCGTTCTACGGCATGAGCACCTTCGAGGGTCCGATGATGGCCATCAAGACCGTCAACGCGCTGAGCCACTACACCGACTGGACCATCGGCCACGTGCACAGCGGTGCGCTCGGCTGGGTCGGCTTCATCTCGATGGGCTCGCTGTACTACCTGATCCCGCGCATGTTCGGCCGTACCCAGATGCACAGCGTGCGCGCCATCGAGCTGCACTTCTGGATCGCCACCATCGGCGTGGTGCTGTACATCGCCGCGATGTGGATCGCCGGGGTGATGCAAGGCCTGATGTGGCGCGCGGTCAACCCCGATGGCACGCTGGTCTACAGCTTCGTCGAGAGCGTCAAGGCGACCTATCCGTTCTACGTGGTGCGCCTGGCCGGCGGGGTGCTTTACCTCGGCGGCATGCTGATCATGGCCTGGAACGTGGTGATGACCGTGTCGCGTGGCAAGGCCACCGCGGTACCCGTGCCGACGGTGCTGGCCACGGCCTGAGCAAAGGACTCTCATGAACGCCAAAACAAACAAACACGCTCCGGCCTCCGGGCACGAGCGCATCGAGACCAGCAACCTGCTGATGATCGTGCTGATCCTGCTGGTGGTGGCGGTGGGCGGCATCGTCGAGATCGTGCCGCTGTTCTTCCAGCGCTCGACCACGCAGCCGGTCGAAGGCCTCAAGCCCTACACCGCGCTGCAGCTCGCCGGGCGCGACATCTACACCCGTGAGGGTTGCTACAACTGCCACTCGCAGATGATCCGGCCGCTGTACGCCGAGACCTTGCGCTACGGCCACTTCTCGGTGGCCGGCGAGTTCGTCTACGACCACCCGTTCCAGTGGGGCAGCAAGCGCACCGGACCGGACCTGCACCGCGTGGGCGGCAAGTACAGCGACGAGTGGCATCGCGTGCACCTGACCAATCCGCGCGATCTGGTGCCCGAGTCGAACATGCCCGCCTACCCGTGGCTGGCGCGCACGTCCGTCGACGCCGAGTCGCTGCCGAGCCACCTGCGTGCCTTGCGCACGGTCGGTGTGCCCTACAGCGACGACGAGATCGCGCAGTCGAGCCAGGCGGTCAAGGGCCGCACCGAACTCGACGCGCTGATCGCCTACCTGCAGGTGCTTGGCACCTCGGTCAAGTGAGGGCGCCGTCATGGACGTGAACACCTTGCGCACCGCGGTGACGGTGCTGTCTTTTGCGGCCTTCATCGGCATCGTGTGCTGGGCCTGGTCGCGCAGCAATCGCGCTGACTTCGACGAGGCCGCCCGACTGCCCTTTCTTGACGATGACCGGAGCATGAAATGAGCGACTTCTTCTCGAATGGCTGGTCGGTTTTCGTGGCCGTCGCATCGGTCGTGTCGATGCTGGCGTGTTTGCTGCTGCTGGCGGTGGCCTCGCGTCGCAAGGTGATGTCGGGTGACAACTCCACGGGACACGTGTGGGACGGCGACCTGCGTGAACTCAACAACCCGCTGCCGCGCTGGTGGATGTGGCTGTTCATCCTGACGGTGGTGTTCAGCCTGGGCTATCTGGTGCTCTATCCGGGCGCGGGCAGCCGCGTCGGAACCTTCGGCTGGTCGAGCACGGGTCAGCACCAGGCCGAGCAGGCGGCCGCGCGCGCCGCGATGGCACCGGTGTATGCCCGCTATGCGCAGGCCTCGGCCGAAACGCTGATGAGCGACCCGGCGGCCATGGGCATCGGCGAGCGTCTGTTCGTCAACAACTGCGCGGCCTGTCACGGCTCGGACGCACGCGGCAGCAAGGGCTTCCCCAACCTGACCGACAACGACTGGCTGCACGGCGGTGACCACGCGACGATCATCAAGACGATCACCGAAGGGCGCATCGGCATGATGCCGCCGATGGTTGCTGCGGTCGGTGACGCCACCGACGTGCACAACGTCGCGCAGTACGTGCTGAGCCTGTCGGGCAGCGCGCACGATGCCGCTGCAGCCGTGGCCGGCAAGCCCAAGTTCGCGGTGTGCGCCGCCTGCCACGGCGCCGACGGCAAGGGCAACCAGGTGATCGGTGCGCCCAACCTGACCGACAAGATCTGGCTGCACGGCTTTGGCGAACAGGCCATCGCCGCCATGGTCAACAACGGCAAGACCAACGTCATGCCCGCGCACGGTCAGCGCTTGATGCCCGAGCAGATCCATGTGCTGGCCGCCTATGTGATGAGCCTGTCGCGCAGCACCACCACGGCCGCGGCCGCGCCCTGACACCGCGCACGTCCATGGATCCCGTGCGACCGGCGACACCGCCGGTCATCCCGATCGTTCCCGTGCCGGCAGCCGCCGGCACCGAGGGCGAGACCGTCTGGATGTACGAGAAGCGCCAGCAGATCTACCCGCGCTCGGTGAGCGGCTTGTTCGCCCGCTGGCGCTGGGCGATGGTGTGGATCACGCAACTGGTGTTCTACGGCACGCCCTGGCTGGTGTGGAACGGCCGGCCCGCGGTCCTGTTTGACCTGGGCGCGCGCCGCTTCTACATCTTCGGCCTGGTCCTGCACCCGCAGGACTTCATCTACCTGACGGCGTTGCTGGTCATCTGCGCTTACTCGCTGTTCTTGTTCACAGCGGTGGCCGGGCGGCTGTGGTGCGGCTTTGCCTGCCCGCAAACCGTCTACACCGAGATCTTCCTGTGGGTCGAGCGCCGCATCGAAGGCGACCGCAGCGCGCGCATGAAGCGCGACGCCGCCCCGCGCAGCGTCGACCGGGTCTGGCGCAAGAGCGCCAAGCACGCGGTGTGGCTGGCCATCGGCGTGTACACCGGCTTCACCTTCGTGGGCTACTTCACGCCGATCCATCAACTGTGGGCCGAGTCCTTCACCTGGGGTTTCGGGCCGTGGGAGTGGTTCTGGGTGCTGTTCTACGGCCTGGCGACCTACGGCAATGCGGGCTGGCTGCGCGAGCAGGTGTGCCTGCACATGTGTCCGTACGCGCGCTTCCAGAGCGCCATGTTCGACCACGACACGATGATCGTCAGCTACGACCCCGAGCGCGGCGAGCCCCGCGGTTCGCGTGCGCGCAGCGCCGACCCGCGCGCCCTGGGCAAGGGCGACTGCGTTGATTGCACGCTGTGCGTGCAGGTCTGCCCGACCGGCATCGACATCCGCGAGGGCTTGCAGTACGCGTGCATCGGTTGCGCCGCGTGCGTCGATGTGTGCGACGAGGTCATGGACAAGATGAGCTACCCCAAGGGGCTGATCCGCTTCGCCACGCAAAACGGCCTGACGCAGCGGCTCGACCCGCGGCAGACCCTGAAGCGCGTGCTGCGTCCGCGCGTGCTGATCTACTCCACCGTGCTGCTGCTGATCTGTGCGGCCTTCGTCACCAGCTTGTCGCTGCGCAGCCCGTTCCGCGTGGATGTGGTGCGTGACCGGGGCGCCCTCGCACGGATCGTCGGTGAGGGAATGATCGAAAACGTGTACCGGCTGCAGGTGATGAACGCCACAGAATCGGTGCAGCGTTATCGGGTCACGGTGCAGGGTCTGGACGGCGCCACGGTGGCCAGCCGGCCTCACTTCGAAGTCGGTCCCGCCGAGGCGCGCTGGCTGCCGCTCAGCGTGCAGATCGGGCCCGAGGCGGCCAGCCGTCTGGGCGTCGGGGCTCACCGGGTGGTGTTCTCCATCGAGCGGCTCGATGACGGCGACGAGCCCGCGCGGGTGCAGGAGAAATCGACCTTCGTCGTGCCGCGCTGAATCTTTCAGGAGAGCCTGTGATGAAACCCAAGGATGCACACGAGAAGGCACCCCGCCCCGGGTGGCGCGAGCCGATGGTGTGGCTGGTGGTGGGTGGTCCCGCGGTGGTCGTGGTGGCCGCGCTCACCACGGGCTACATCGCCTGGCGCGGCGCGGATGAGGTGGTCACCGACCCCGTTGCCGCCCAGACCCGGGCGCCGCAGTCCTTGCAGCCCGCGCTGAGCGCGCGCAACCACGCGGCCACGCCGCGTTGATGATGTTGAGCTGGATCATGCTGCGCCGCAGTTTGCAGATCCTCTGGCCGGCCTTCCTGCTCGCAGGGGTGACCGAGACGCTGGTGTTTGCGGTGGTCGACCCCGCCGACCTGCGCTGGTTCGGTGGCGAGTCGTTCGACTGGCCGCTCACGGCGGTCTACTCCGTGAGCTTCCTGATCTTCTGGGCGCTGATCTCCACGGCCGGCGCGATCACCATGCTGCTGATGGTCGAGGAGCCGCGCATTTGATCGGCATCAAGACGCGCTGGCGCCGAGCCGTCACAGTGCGGCCATGTCGATCGAATCTCTCGTGGCGGACCCCGTCAGCCAATTGCTTGCCAGGCTGGATGTCCCCGGCCCGCGCTACACCTCCTACCCGACGGCCGATCGTTTCGTAGACACCTTCGGGCCGAGCCAGTACCGACAGGCACTGGCGTGGCGAGCGCAGCAGGTGGCCGCCGGCACCGCGGTGCCGCTGTCGCTGTACGTGCACATCCCGTTTTGCGAGTCGATCTGCTACTACTGCGCGTGCAACAAGGTCATCACCCGTCACCATGAGCGTGCCGGCGAATACCTCGAGGCGCTCAAGCGCGAGATCGAACTGCACGTGGCCGTGCTCGGCCGCCATGAGGTGCTGACCCAACTGCACTTCGGCGGCGGCTCGCCCACCTTCCTCAGCGACGATGAACTCGCGCGCCTGATGGACATGCTGCGCGACTCCTTCGACATCGCCCCCAACGCCGAGGTGTCGATCGAAATCGACCCGCGCACGGTCGACGAAGTGCGCCTGCGTCGCCTGGCTCGCATGGGTTTTGACCGGCTGAGTTTTGGCGTGCAGGACTTCGACCCCGATGTGCAAAAGGCGGTGCATCGCGAGCAGTCGTTCGAGTCGGTGCGCGCGCTGATCGAGCAGGCCCGCGAGATCGGCTACACCTCGATCAACACCGACCTCATTTACGGGCTGCCTCGGCAGACGGCGGCCTCGTTTGCGCGCACCGTGGCGCAGATGAGCGAGTTGCGGCCCGACCGCATCGCGCTGTACGCCTATGCGCACCTGCCGGAGCGCTTTCCTCCGCAGCGGCGCATCCACGCCCACGAGCTGCCCTCGGCCAGCGACCGGGTGCACATGCTGCGCACGGCCATCAGCGGCTTTCAGGGCCAGGGCTACACGCACATCGGCATGGACCACTTCGCGCTGCCCGACGACCCGCTGGCCGTGGCCAAGCGCGAGGGGCGGCTGCACCGCAACTTCCAGGGCTACAGCACCTGGGCCGACAGCGACCTGATCGGTCTGGGCGTGTCGTCGATCGGCAAGGTGGGCCGCTGCTACAGCCAGAACGACAAGACCCTGCCCTCGTATTACGAGACGATCGGGCAATCGCAGTTCGCTACCGTGCGCGGCTACGAGCTGACCGACGACGACTTGCTGCGCCGCGAGGTGATCATGGCGCTGATGTGCCAGGGGCGCGTCGAGTTCGCCAGCGTCGAACGCGCCCACGGCGTGTCGATGAAGACGTATTTCGCCACCGAGCTCGAGCGGCTGCGCCCGCTCGAGACGCAAGGCCTGGTCGACATCAAGCCCGCGGCGGTCGAAGTCACCGCGCTGGGCTGGTATTTCGTGCGGGCCATCGCCATGGTGTTCGATCGCTACTTGCAGTCCGAGGCGCAGCGTGATCGCTACTCGCGCGTGGTCTGAGTCGGGACACGGCAGCGCGACCGCGCGGTAGTCTCGGGCCATGGACACCGCCTTGATCTTCGGTGCCGGGCTGATGGGTCTGGTCGGCGCGCCGCACTGCGCGGCCATGTGCGGCGCGCCGTGCGCGGCCGTGATGCAGCGCTGCGGCGGTGCACCTCGGCCCGCCGCGATGGCCGGCTTCACCGCCGGGCGCATGCTCAGTTATGGCGTGGGCGGTGCCGTGGTGGCGGCCAGCGTGGGCAGTTTTTCGCTGTTGACGGCGGTGGCCCCGGTGCTGCGACCGCTGTGGACGCTCATGCATCTGGCGGTGCTCGGGCTCGGGCTGTGGCTGCTGGTGAGCGGTCGCCAGCCGGCCTGGTGGGCCCGCCTGGGCAACGCAGCGGCGGTCGCGACGCCGCCGCCCGGCTGGCAGCGCGTGGCCGCACCCTTGCGCGCCGGCGCAGCGGGCAGCCTGTGGCTCGCCCTGCCCTGCGGTTTGCTGCAATCGGCGTTGGTCGTGGCCGCGCTGGCCAACACGCCACTGCAAGGTGCGGCCGCCATGACGGCCTTCGCCGCGACCTCCTCGCTGGGCCTGTGGTTGCCCGGCAGCCTGTGGGCCCGCACGTCCGCACGATCGCGCGGGGCGCCCTGGGCGTTGCGGCTGGCCGGTGCGATGCTGGCCGGTGCGGCCGCCTGGGCGCTGTTCCACGATCTGTGGCTGCGCTGGTCGGCCTGGTGCCAAACGGCCTGACCGGCGACGCACGACAACCCGGGCCGCGTGCCGCAGAATCGGAACCGTGACGGCCACCCACATTGCGATCCTCGACGACGAGCCCGACATCCGGCAGTTGCTGGCGGGCTACCTGTCGCGCCATGGGTTTCGGGTCAGCGAAATGGCCAGCGGGCGTGATCTGCTGGCGCTGACGCCCGCCGATCGCCCCGCGCTCGTGCTGCTTGATCTCGGACTGCCCGGCGAAGACGGCTTCGCGATTGCCCGCTCGCTGCGCGAGCACTGGCGCTGCGGGCTGATCATCGTCACCGGCCGTGGCGACTCGGTCGACAAGGTCGTGGGGCTGGAAATCGGCGCCGACGACTACGTGACCAAGCCGTTCGACCTGCGCGAGTTGCTGGCACGCATCAAGGCGGTGCTGCGCCGGCTGGACCCCGTGGCCGAGGCCGTCGAGGCGCCGCCCGTGTTGCGCGAGCGGCTGTGCTTCGATGGCTGGGAGCTCGACATCGCCTCGCGCCGGCTGCTCGATCGCGCCGGTCAGCCGGTGCCGCTGACCTCCGGCGAGTTCGACCTGCTGTGCGTGCTGACCCGGCACGCCGGGCGCGTGCTGTCACGCGACTTCCTGCTCGAGCAAACGCGCGGGCGCGACGCCGCCCCGTTCGACCGCACGATCGACGTGCAGATCGGCCGGCTGCGTCGCAAGCTCGATGACGACGTGGACGATCCGCAGATCATCAAGTCGGTGCGCGGCGCGGGCTACGTCCTGGTTGCGCGAGTCGACGTGCGGTGACACCCGACGCGCCCGCGCCATCAGTGCCCGATGAGGGCTCGGTGTACCGGGGCCTGTTCGCGGCCTACCCCGACGCGCTGTTGCTGAGTGATCCCGGCGGGCACATCGTGCTGGCCAACGCGGTGGCCGAGCGGCTGCTCGGCTATGGCGACGGCGAGATGGTCGGCCTGTCGATCGACGTGCTGGTGCCCGACGCCGTCCGCTCGCGCCACGCCGCCTACCGCGAGGCCTACAGCCACAGCCCGCGCGCCCGCCCGATGGGCACCCAGATGGAGCTGGTCGCGCGACGTCGTGACGGCACCGAGGTGATGGTCGAGATTGCGCTCAGCCCGCTCAAGCTCGGTGACCAGCCCTATGTGGTGGCTTCGGTGCGCGGCATCGAGGCCTACCCGCGCGTGCGCCAGGCGCTGCAGCGCGCCCGCTACAGCGAGTTCGTGGCGCAAATGGGCCGCCTCGCCGTCGACACCCGCGATCCGCAGCAGCTGCTGCAGCAAGTGCCCGCCGTTGCCGCCGATGCCTTGCAGGCCGATGCGTGCGTGGTCTTTCTGCTCGAGGCCAGCCGGCTCGAGTTTCACGTGGCCGGTGGCGTGGGGCTGGTGGCCGGCGAGGGCATCGGCAGCCGCCTGCCCAACCGCCCCGACACGCCGCCGGGCTTCGTGCTGGCGCAAGGTCAGGCGGTCACGGTGGCCGACTTCCGCAGCGAGCAGCGCTTCAGCGTGCCCGCGAGCTATCTGGACCACGGGCTGGTCAGCGCCATGGGGGTGCCGCTGGTCGATCGCGGCCAGATCATCGGTGTGCTGACCGTGCGCTCGTGCCAGCCCGAGCGCTTCGGGGCCGAAGAGCGGCACTTTCTCGAGTCGCTGTCGAACCTGCTGGCGGCCAGCTTGCAGCGTTCGCAAAGCGAAGAGGCGCTCAACCACGCGCAGCGCATGGAAAGCGTGGGCCAGCTGACCGGCGGCATCGCGCACGACTTCAACAACTTGCTGACCATCATCCAGGGCAACTTGCAAGAGATCGAGGACCACCCTTCGCTGGCCGGTGACGATGCGGCGCAGCCGCTGGTGGCCGCGGCCTTGCGGGCGAGCCGGCGCGGCGCCGAGCTGACCGGCAAGCTGCTGGCGTTTTCGCGCCGGCAGCAGCTCAGCCCGACCGACATCGATGTCGGTGAGCTGGTCGACTCGCTGGCCGACATGCTGCGCCGCACGCTGGACCAGCGCATCCGCATCGTGGTGGGCCCGGCGCCCGCCGGCCTGCGCTGCGCGGCCGATGCGGGGCAGCTCGAGTCGGCGTTGCTCAACATCGCGATCAACGCGCGCGACGCGATGCCCGAGGGCGGAACGCTGACGTTCGCGTGTGAGGCGTGCCTCGGGCTGCCAGCCGACGCGGCGAGCGCGCCCGGCGAGCCGGCACGCCAGGAGGCGTTGGTTCGCATCGCGATCACCGACACCGGCCACGGCATGACCGACGCGGTGCGCGACCGGGTGTTCGAGCCCTTCTTCACCACCAAGGAGCTCGGCCGCGGCACCGGGTTGGGCATGAGCACGGTCTATGGCTTCGTCAAGCAGTCGCACGGCTCGATCCAGCTGAAGACGGCGGTGGGCTCGGGCACGTCGGTGGTGCTGTATCTGCCGCGACTCAAGGGCGTGGCCGAGCTCGAGGAGCCGCCCGCGCTGGCGGCCACCGAGGGCGTCCCCGCCGGACTGGCGGTGATGCTCGTCGAGGACGATCCCGAGGTGCGTCAGGTGATGCTGCGGTTCCTGCAGTCGCTGGGCTGCCGCGTGGCCGAGTTCGCCCACGCCGAGGCGGCGCTGGTCGGGCTGGCCATCGGGCAGCGTTGCGACTTGCTGCTGACCGACATCGCGCTGGGTGTGGGCATGCGCGGCAGCGAGCTCGCCCGCCAGGTGCGTTTGAAACTGCCGCACGTGGCGGTGCTGCTGATGTCGGGCTACTCGGCGGAGATGCTGCAAGCGCCGGTGGGCAGCGGCGCGCCGTGGGAGCTGCTGCGCAAGCCCTTCGAGCGCGATGAACTGGCGCGCGCGATCGTGCGCGCCGTGACGGCCAATCCACCCGCGCCGCGGGGCTGACGCGGCGCTCCGGGGGTCAGTGCAGCGTGGCGGTGGCCAGGCTGCGCTCGATGAAGGCGCTCAGGGCGGCCACATCGGGAATCTCGAGTTCGCGGCGGCCCTTCTCGGCGAAGCCGATCACCTTGTCGCGTGCCAGACGCGACAGCGAGCGGCTCACCGTCTCGAGCGTCATGCCCAGGAAGTTGCCGATCTCCGCGCGCGTCATGCGCAGCGTGAAACTGTCGGTGCGCAGGCCGCGCTGCTCGAGCGTGCCGGCCCAGTGGCGCAGGAAGTCGGCCACCCGAGCGTCGGCGGGCAGCGTGCACATGGCCAGCATCGAGTCGCGGTCGCGCGCCAGCTCGCGGCTCATGGCGGTGTGCACGTCACCCATCAACGCCGGCGTGCGCCCGCAAGCGGCCAGCAAGTCGTCGTAGCGAATCGTCCAGACCTCGCCGGTGTCCATGGCGATGGCCTCGCAGCCGTGGTGGCCGTCGGCGATGCCGTCGAAACCCAGCCAGTCGCCCTTGAAGTGCAGACCGACCACCTGCTCGCGGCCGTCGGGAGCGACGTTGACCGTCTTGAACATGCCGGCGTGCACGACATGCAGCGCATCGAAGCGCTCACCGGCGCGGTAGACCGGCTCACCCGTGTGCAGCACGCGACGCGTCAGCGGCACTTCAGCCTCGAGCCGAGCCAGCATCCCGGCAATGCGCACGCCGGCGGGGTGGGGGGCGGCGCGGCTGGGGCGGGGGGCGGTTTGGAGGGTTTGCACGGTTGGATCCTGTTCTGCTTTGTCTGAAGCCAGAACGGTAGGACCCGCCCGCCAATGGCATGCCAACCCTGGGCATCACTCGGTAACGTTGTGTAAACGGGGGGTGACCCGGCCACCGCACCTGATGTGCATCACGGCCGGGTGGCGTGCGAGCCGGTAGCATCCGGCGGCCCATTCGTCACCCACGCGCCGGAGATCTGCATGAAAGACCCCTTGGCCGCCGACACGCCCGCGCTCGAGCGCTTCATCGAACGCTGTGCGCTCAGCCTGGCCAACGGCCGCTTCGTGAAGCTGCTGCTCGCCAAGCACCATGGAGCGCAGCCCGACCTGCAGCGCGTGATGGTGCGCGCCGTGTCGCTCAAGGGCGAGCCGTGCCTGTCGTTCGTGTACCGCCACACCACCCGCGATGTCACCAGGAACCTGAGCGTCGATGCCGGGGTGCAGACGGTGCGCGACATGCTCGGCCCGGTGTTTCGCAACGCGCACCTGCACACGGCCGACGAGACCGTCGAGCTCACGATCAGCCAGCGCGGCGTGTGCACGCTGCGCAGCACCCCGCTGGCGCGAGCGGCCGGGGCGACCGAGGCGCCCGCCGGCGAGCGCGAGGCGCCAGCCGCCGCGGCGCACGACCGCGAAAAGCAGCGCTGGGTCGATGTGCGCCAGCCGTTTCTCAGCGCGCTGGGCGTGACCACCGCGCAGCACGACGTGGTGCCGGCGATGTCGCGCAAGTGGAAGCAGATCAACAAGTTCGTCGAGGTGTTCGCCGGCGCCTTGCGTGCGTCGGGGCTGCTGCCAGCGCCCGACGCACCGGCCGCCGCGCCGCGCTCGATCCGCGTGGTCGACTTCGGCTCGGGCAAGGGCTACCTGACCTTCGCAGTGCACGACCACCTGCGCGGCCAACCCGGCATCGAGGCTCAGGTCACCGGCGTCGAGTTGCGCGGCGACATGGTGCGTCTGGGCAATGCGGTGGTGCAAAAGCTGGGGCTGCAAGGCCTGCGCTTCGATGAGGGCGATGTGAGCACACGCACCGCCGAGCCTATCGACGTGATGATCGCGCTGCACGCGTGCGACACCGCGACCGATCACGCCATCCACCACGGTCTGCGCGGCGGCGCGGCGGTGATCCTGTGCTCGCCGTGCTGCCACAAGCAGTTGCGCCCGCAATTGCTCAGCCCGCACCCGCTGCGCCCGATCCTGCAGCACGGGGTGCACCTGGGGCAGCACGCCGAGATGCTCACCGACGGATTGCGCGCGATGCTGCTCGAGGCCTGCGGCTACGACACGCAGGTGTTCGAGTTCGTGGCGCTCGAGCACACGCAAAAGAACAAGATGATCCTGGCCGTGCGCCGCCCCGGCGCCCAGCCCGCCGCCGCGAGCGCGGCTCAGATCGATGAGCTGAAGGCGTTCTACGGCATCCGCGAGCACTGCCTCGAGACGCTGCTGCGCGCGGATGGGTTGCTGCCGGCCTGACACGTCTGCGCGGGGCGGTTTGGGGAATACCTGTGCTGCACCGGCCAGCCAGGCGAACCAGAATATCCGCATGGAAGTACCCGCCCCCCCAACGCTCTTGCAGCTGCCGCTGTTTCCCCTGCGCAACGTGTTGTTTCCGGGGGGCTATTTGCCACTGCGGATCTTCGAGGTGCGCTACCTCGACATGATCGGCCGCTGCCACAAGGCCGGCACGCCCTTCGGTGTGGTGTGCCTGACCGAAGGCGCCGAGGTGAACCACGCGCCGGTGCCCGGTGCGCCATCGGGTGACGGCTATGCCAACGAGGAATTTCACCTCGTCGGCACGCTGGCCAGCATCACCCGGCTCGAGCGGCCGAATCCGGGGCTGATGACGATACGCTGCACCGGCACGCAGCGCTTTCGCGTGCGCTCGAGCGAAAAGCTCAAGCACGGTCTGTGGATGGCGGACGTGGAGTTGCTGCCCGACGATGTGCCGGTGCCGGTGCCCGCCGACCTCGAGAACGTGGCCTTGGCGATGCAAGAGCTGGTGCGCGGCCTGAGCGCGCGCGCGGGCGACCCCGACCAGATGCCGCTGCAGCGGCCCTACCAGTGGGGCGACTGTGGCTGGCTCGCCAACCGCTGGTGCGAGCTGCTGCCCGCGGGGCTGCAGCACAAACAGCGGCTGATGTCGCTCGACAACCCGCTGCTGCGTCTGGAGCTGGTGGCCGATCTGCTCGAGCAGATGGGCCTGGGCCAGCCGATGTCCGACGCGAGCTGAGCGGGCGCTTCAGCGCGCCGCGTGGCGCTGCCGCCAGTCGCGGTGCAGGTCGGCTCGCGTGTACGGCGCACTGCGGCCCGACACCTGCAGCGCCAGCCGCGTGACCAGCCCGTGCGTGGTTGACGGCGGCGCGTGGGCCGGCGTCAGGCCCAGCCACACGGCGAGCGCGACCGGCAGCCACAGCGCAGGCGGCACGGCGGGCAAGCGCCCCGCGCGCAGCGCCGCCAGGCTGACCAGCCCGCCCAGCCCCAGCCCCATCAAGACCTCGAACACCGAGTGCGCGCCCACCGCGACGCGCGACGCGCCCACCAGCCCGGCCATCGCGCCGCCCAGCGCCAGCCCGGCCCAACGCCAGTCCAGCGCGCGCGGCCCGGCCACGGCGTGCAGCACCGCGATGCCGGCCAGCGGGTAGACCGACGCGGCAAACATCGAATGCCCGGAGATGCCGGTGTAGTCCAGCGGCGCGCAGCCCCAGCCGTAGCCCATGAAGGCCACTTTCGACAGCGCCGTCAGGCCGATCGCGCCGCCCAGACCCAGCAGCCACATCGTCACCAGCCGCACCGAGCGGCCGCGCCGCGCAAACCACACCGCCAGCAGCGCCACCGTGGGCAGCAGGATCTGCGCTTCGCCCAGCCGCGTGACCACCGGCCAGAACGCGCCCGCGTCCGCCACCGCCACGCTCAAGCGCCCTCGGCTGCGCGGCGCGGCCACCAGCGCAGCAGCGCGCGCACCGCGTCATCGACAAAGGTGAACAGCACCGGAATGACCAGCAAGCTGAGGAAGGTCGAGGTGATCAGCCCGCCGATCACCACGATGGCCATCGGCGCGCGAAAGCTCGGATCGACCCCCAGACCCAGCGCGATGGGCAGCATGCCCGCGCCCATGGCGATGGTGGTCATGACGATAGGGCGGGCGCGCTTGTGGCTGGCATCGAGCAGCGCCTCCCAGCGCGACAGACCGCCGTCGCGCCGCGCCACGATGGCGTACTCGACCAGCAAGATGGAGTTCTTGGTGGCGATGCCCATGAGCATGATCAGCCCGATCAGCGAGGGCATCGAGATCGCGGTGTGGGTCAGGAACAGCGCGAGGAAGGCACCGGGCACCGACAGCACCAGCGCGGCCAGGATGGTCACCGGCTGCACGAAGTCCTTGAACAGCAGCACCAGCACGATGTAGATGCACAGCACGCCGTAGAGCATGGCCACGCCGAAGCTCTCGAACAGGTCTTTCATGGTCTCGGCGTCGCCCACACTCTTTTGCGCCACGCCCGGCGGCAGGTTGCGCAAGCTGGGCAGCGCCATCGCGGCCGTCTTGATCGCGCCCAGCGGCTGGTTGTTGAGCTCGATTTCGAGGTTGACGTTGCGCTGGCGGTCGTAGCGGTCGATCTCGGCCGGGCCGCTGTCCAGGCTGAGTTGCGCCACGTTGCCCAGGCGCACCGGGCCGTGCGCGCCGGGTACCGCCAGGCGCGACAGCAGCTCGATGTCGGTGCGCGCTGCGGTGTCGAGCTTGACGACGATGGGCACCTGGCGCTGCGACAGGTTCATCTTGGGCAGCTGCTCGTCGTAGTCGCCGCGCGTGGCAATGCGCAGCGTGTCGGAGATGGCTGCCGAGGTCACGCCCAGATCGGCCGCGCGGGCGAAGTCGGGCCGCACGATGAGCTCCGGGCGCACCAGGCTCGACGACGACACCACGTTGCCGATGCCCGGCAGCGTGCGCAGCTCGCGCTCGACGAGGCGGGCGTGCTCGGTCAGCGTGTGGCCGTCCTCGCTGGCCAGCACCAGCACGTACTTGGCGCCGGCGGCGGCCAGGCCGACCTTGATGCGCGCGCCGGGCAGCTCGGTCATGGCTTCGCGCAGCTGGCGCTCGATGGTCTGCTTGGACACGCCGGCGCGCTCGCGGCGCGGCGTGAGGTTGAGCGTCAGCGTGGCGGTGCCCACGTCGGGCGCTCCGGCCGCCGCAAACGGATCGGCCCCGGTCGCACCGCCCCCCACCGCGGTGTACACGCGCTTGACGTACGGGTTGCGCTCGATGATGGCGCGCGCCCGTTCGGCTGCGGCCAGCGTCTGGCCAAAGGTGCTGCCCGGTGGCAGCGACACCGTGACCTGCGACTGCGACACGTCATCGGCCGGGATGAAGCCGGTGGGCAGCAGCGGCGCGAGTGCGAGCGAGCCGGCCAGAAAGGCGCCGGCCGCCAGCAGCGTGAGCACGCGGTGGTTCAGGCACCAGCGCGTCCAGCGCAGGCACACCGTGATCCAGCGCGAGTCGGCGGCGTCGGCGTGGCTTGGCGCGCGCAGCAAGTAGGCCGACATCATCGGCGTGAGCAATCGCGCGACCACCAGCGAGAAGAACACCGCGAACGCCGCCGTCCAGCCGAACTGCACGAAAAACCGCCCGGCGATGCCGCCCATGAAGGCCGTGGGCAGGAACACCGCGATCAGCGTGAAGCTCGTGGCGATCACCGCCAGCCCGATCTCGTCGGCCGCCTCGGTGGCCGCTTGCAGCGGCGTCTTGCCCATGCGCAGGTGGCGCGCGATGTTCTCGATCTCGACGATCGCATCGTCGACCAGGATGCCCACCACCAGCGACAGCGACAGCAGCGTGACGGTGTTGAGCGAAAAGCCGAACAGGTACATCGCGCCGAAGGTGGGGATGGCCGACAGCGGCAGCGCGGTGGCCGCCACGAACGTCGCGCGGCTGTCGCGCAGGAACAGCCACACCACCAGCACGGCGAGTGCGGCGCCCTCGTAGAGCAGCAGCATCGAGCCGTCGAAGCTGTCTTGCACCGGGTCGACGAAGTTGAAGGCCTCGCTGATGGTGATGTCGGGGTGTTCGGCGCGCAACCGGTCGAGCTCGGAGCGCACCAGCGCGGCCACCTCGGTCACGCCGGCGCCGCGCGTGCGCACGATCTCGAAGCCGACCACCGGCTGGCCGTTGAGCAGCGCGGCCGAGCGGATCTCGCCCACGCCGTCGCGCACCGTGGCCACCTGATCGAGCCGCACGTGGCGCCCGTCGGACAGCGCGATGTCCATGCGCGCGAGCTCGTCGGCGCTTTGCACGGTGGCGATGGTGCGCACCGACTGCTCGGCGCCGCCCACGTCGGTGCGCCCGCCCGAAGCGTCCTGCTGGACCTTGCGCAGCTGGCGCGAGATGTCCGAGGCCGAGGCGTTGAGCGCTTGCAGCCGCAGCGGATCGAGCGCCACCTGCACCTCGCGTGTCACGCCGCCCACGCGGCTGACCGCGCCCACGCCGCGCAGGCTCAGCAGCCGCTTGACCACGGTGTTGTCGACGAACCAGCTCAGCGCCTCGTCGTCCATGCGAGGCGCGGCGATGGAGTAGGTCAGCATCGGCGCGCCCGACAGCTCGAGCTTGGCGATCACCGGGTCGCGCAGATCGGCCGGCAAGCTGGTGCTGATGCGGTTGACCGCCTCGCGCACGTCGTCGATCGCCTCCTGGGTGGGTTTTTCAAGGCGGAACTCGACGCTGATGACGGTGCTGCTGTCTTGCACCTTGGCGTGGATGTGCTTGACGCCGGAGATGGCGGCCACCGAGTTCTCGATCTTGCGCACCACTTCGGTCTCGAGCTGCGAGGGCGAGGCGCCCGGCAGCGTGGCGGTGATGGTGACCACCGGCAGCTCGAGGTCCGGAAACATCTGGACCTTCATCGCCCGAAAGCCCATCAGCCCGGCCAGCGTGAGCAAGACGAACAGCATCACCGACGGGATCGGGTTCTTGATCGACCAGGTCGAAAAATTCATGGCGTGGCCCGGGCCGTCAGCGCGTGGGCTGCGGGTTGGTCGAGCGCCCCGGCGTGGCGGCCGGCGCTGCGGCGATCACCCGCACGGTGTCGCCGTCGCCCAGAAAGCCCACGCCGTCGGCGACCACGCGCGCGGCGGCGTCGAGCCCGCCGGTGATCTCGATGCGATCGCCCTGGCGGCGCCCCGTGGCCACCTTGACCTCGCGCACCTTCGAGTCGCCTTCGAGTTGCAGCACGTAGCTCAGGCCGTCGCGCAGCTTGACCGCGGCTTGCGGCAGCGTGAGCGCGCGCTGCGAGCCGAGCGCGAACTCGCCGCGCGCGAACATGCCGGCGCGCGCCGCGCCGGGGGCCGGCAGATCGACATAGACCAGGCCGTCGCGGGTTTGCGCGTCGACCGTGGGCGCGACCATGCGCAGCCGCCCGGTGATGGTGCTGCCGCCCTCGCCCGCCAGCGTCACGCGCACGGCCATGCCGGGCTTGAGCCGGGCGAGGTCGCCGGCTTGCACCTCGGCGCGCCACTCGAGGCGGCCCTGGCGGATCAGCCGGAACAGCTCCTGCCCGGCCGCCGGCACCGCGCCCACGCTGGCCGCCGCGCTGCGCGCCGAGATCACGCCGTGGTCGGGCGCGATCACCTGCGTGTGCTTCAGGCGCAACTGCTGCACCTGCGCGGCGGCGCGTTGCGCCTCGAGGCGCGCTTGTGCGCTGCGCTCGGCGGTGACGTACTGGTCGATCTGCTGGGCGCTGAGCGCGCCGCTGGCTTGCAGGCCGCGCGCGCGTTCTGCGTTGGCGGCGGCCTCGGTCGCCGCAGCCTCGGCCTCGGCGACGTGCGCGTGCGCTTCGGCCAGATCGGCTTGCACCGTCTCGGTGGCAAAGCTGGCGAGCAGCTGACCGC
Organism: Burkholderiales bacterium; assembly: GCA_947451035.1. Taxonomy (GTDB): domain Bacteria; phylum Pseudomonadota; class Gammaproteobacteria; order Burkholderiales; family Burkholderiaceae_C; genus PBB1. The sequence goes on along the minus strand of CANFXR010000009.1, from coordinate 30,767 downwards.
GCCGCACCACGTCGCCCACGTTGACGCGCACCGTCTCGAGCCGCAGGCCGGCCACCTCGCTGCCGACGCTGGCGTCTTGCCAGGCGGCGATCGAGCCGTTGGCGGTGATCGCCATCGACAGCTCGGCCGGCTGCGGCTGGGTCACGGTGACGGTGAGCGCGGCGCGGGTCGGTGCGGCCGGTGCGCTGTCGGCCGCGTGTGCGGTCAGGGCCAGCACGGCGGCGCCCACCATGAGGGCCAGGGTCAACAGCGCTGGGGCGAGGCGAGGGGTCGGGCTCATGGGGCGGTCCAGGCGAATGTCTTGGGGAGAGGCGTTCAGCGCGCGGCGTTGGCGGTCACGGCCGCGGGCACGGCCGTGGCCACCGGGTCGGTGCCCGGCGCGTCGGGCGAACTCGCGCCCCAGCCGCCACCGAGCGCGCGGTACAGCGAGATCCAGGCGGTGACGCGCTCGCGCTTCAGGTCGAGCACCGCCAGCTGCGCTTGCGCCGAGGCGCGGCGTGCGTCTTCGAGGTCGAAGCCGTTGGCCAGCCCGCCGCGGCTGCGCGCGTCGGTGGCGCGCAGCGACTCGGCATAGCCGTTGGCGGCGACCTCGGCATCGGCCTGCCGGTCGGCGGTGCCTTGGAGCGAGACCAGCGCTTGCTCGACGTCCTCGACCGCGCGGCGCACGGTCGCGGCGTATTGCGTCTGCGCGTGCGTGAGGCCGGCGCGGGCGGCTTCGACCTTGGCCGCGCGCAGGCCGCCATCGAAGATCGGCATCGACACCGACAGCGGGCCGATCGACCAGGTGGAGCCGCTGCCGTCGATGCTGGGTATGCTCGCGCCGCCGATGCCGCCAAAGCCACCACCCTGGTAGCGCGTGGCGCCCACGCTGCCGTTGAGCCGGATGCGCGGCAGCCGGTCGATGCGCACCTCGGTGAGGTTGGCCGCGGCGGCCAGCACGTCGCGCTCGGCGCTGGCCAGATCCGGACGCTGCTGCAGCAGCGCGCCGGGCAGCGCCGGCACCGCGATCTCGCGCGGCTGCGCGATCACGCCGCGCGAGGCGACCAGCGCGTCACGCAAGGCGGGTTCGCTCTGCGCGGTGAGTGCGACCAGCGCCTTGACGATGGATTCGCACTGCGCGCGCTGCGCCACCAGCTGCGCGTGGGTCTGAGCGGCGGCGGCCCGCGCGAGCGACTCGCGCACCGGCGCATCGAAGCCGGCGCGCCGCGTCAGACCGGTCAGCCGCGCGGTCTCGGCGCGCGAATCGGCGTCGATCTGCCATTGCGCCGTGGCCGCTTCGCAAGCGCGCAGCGCGGTGTACTGGGTGGCCACTTCGGCAGCCACCGAGATGCGCGCGTCGTGCCACAGCGCCTGGGCGCCGGCGTAGCGCGCCTGGGCACCCTCGCGCGCGGCGGCGTTGCTGCCGAACAGGTCGAGCTCCCACGAGGCGGTGATCGAGCCGTTGGCGCTGCTGGCGGTCACGCCGCGGCTGTCGTAGACGCCGCGTTGCACGTTGGCGCTGGCGTCGACCTGCGGCAGCCGGTCGGCATCGGCCGTGGCACGGGCGGCGCGCGATTGCTCGATGTGCAGCCGCGCGGTCGACACCGTGGGGCTCACGCGCTGCGCGTCGGCGATCAGCCGGTCGAGCAGCGGGTCGTTGAACTGGGCCCACCAGCCGGCCAGATCGCCCAGTTCACCGTGGTGTGAGGCCGGGGCGTACCACTGCGCGGGCGGGGCGGCCGCCGCGTCTGGCGATGGGGTGGGCGTGCGCCAGGACGACGCGCAACCGCCCAGCAGTGCGAACACGATGGCGAACAGCGCCAGTCTGGCGACGGGTACTGCGGACATGGCGTTGAAGTGTAGCCACGCCCCCTCTCGCCCGGACCGCATGCCCCGCGGCGGCACAGGGCTGCAACGTGCCGTCAGTGCAGCGTTGGCGCGCCGGCTGCGGCGTGGGGTCTGCGCACGTCACACGCCAGCTCATGCGGCACGTGGCCGCGCGTCGCCAGGCACCAGCCTTCGGTGGCGAGGGCATCGGCCTGCGGCTCGAAGCGCACGCCTTCGGGCGCGATGTGGCCCGCAGTGGCCTGCTGCATCACGGCTTCGCACTCGGCCGGCGTGAGCGCCTGCGCAAAGCGCGTCCAGCGCTGCAGCACGGCCGGGTGTGCCCAGGCGTCTTCGAGCGCCCAGCGCGATTCCTGCGCGCCGCGCGCGCCCTTGGCCTCGAGCACGCGCGGCAGCAGCGTTTGAAAGAACGAGCGGAAGGCGCGTTGCGCCGGCAGCCCGGGCAGCAGCGCTTCGAGCGCGTTGATGCGCTGGCTCCAGCCGGCGCTGAGCAGCTGGCGGCTGATGAACACCTGCAGCGCTTGCGCCGGGTTGAACAGGCGCAACCGGTTGGGCGGCAGCAAGCGCAGCGGCAGCTCGCAAGCCTGCTCGTGGGGCAGCGCTTCGACAAAGCTGCACAGCACGGCGATGCGGCTCCAGTGCGCGGCGCTCAGGCCGTCGCAGGTGGCGGCAGCGCCGGGGGCACCGAGCGGGGCCGGTGCCTGGTCCTGCGCTTGCAGCGCCTGCGCGGTGGCCCACGCCGAGCCGTAGCCGTGCGCGGCTTTGGCCAGATGGGCGCGCTGGCTCATCACGGCGAGGTTGCCCGCCGCGTAGCCGGCGTCGTGGCGCACCCGGTTGATGGCGGCCGCTGCCGCCGGCTCGCCGGCGTGGCCGAGCGCTTCGCGGGTGATCGGGCACACCGACACCTCGATTTGATGCAGGTGGTTCGGCGTGATGTGCAGCAGCTCGACGTTGAGGCCGCGCAGCCAGGCCTGCAAGCGCAGCTGCAGCCACTGGCGCACCGCGCGGCGTGGCACCGGCCGGTGTGTGCCAAAGCACGCCAGCCCGGCGTGCCAGCCTTGCTGCAGCGACGACGGCTCGAGCGTGTGCGGGCGCGGCGGCGTGACACCGTGGCGGGCGTGATCCCAGCCGAGCTGAAAACCGATGTGCTGGTGCAGCGTGAGCGGCGCGCTGGCGGCGGCGTTCGCGGTGCCTGCGCGGGGGCGCCTGGCGGGGCTGGGCACAAACCAGTTGTGGCTGTCGTCGGCAAAGAGGTCGGGGGTCATGGTGGCTCCACGGGCAGCGGCGACGTGCCGCGATGGAGCCAGTTTGCGATGCGTGTGGCTCACTGAATGAGCCAGCGCAATGCCGCGCTGATGAATTTGACGTAAGCTCGCAGTCCGCGAGTCGCTCATTCAGTGAGCGAGTCAGACTGTATTCAACCCACTTCGGGGAGCCCCATGGACCGCACTGAACGCTTCTACAAGATCGAACGGCTGTTGCGCAGCCGCGGCTGCGTGAACTTCGAGGCGCTGCTCGAAGAGCTCGGCGTGTCGCCCGCCACGCTCAAGCGCGATCTGCAGTACCTGCGCGACCGCATGGGCGCGCCCATCACCTACGACCATGACGACAAGGGCTACCGGCTGGATGCCGCCGGCACCATGGCCAGCGGCGCGGCCAAGACGGTGCAGCACGAGCTGCCCGGCATGTGGTTCAGCGAGCGCGAGCTGCACGCGCTGCTCACCATGCACCAGCTCATGTCGGGCCTCGACGACGACGGCGTGCTCGCGCGCCACCTGCAGCCGATGATGGACCGGCTGCAAGGCCTGCTGGGCGCCGACGCGAACGAGGCGCGCGAGCTGGTGCGCCGCGTCAAGCTGATCGGCACCGCCCGGCGCCGCGTGCCCAGCCGCCACTTCGAGCTGCTGGGCAGCGCGCTGGTGCAGCGCAAGCGGGTGTGGCTGAGCTACTTCAAGCGCAACGGCCGCACCAACTCCGAGCGCGAGGTCTCGCCGCAGCGGCTGGTGAACTACCGCAACACCTGGTACCTCGACGCCTGGTGCCACTCCAGCGAGGCCTTGCGCCGCTTCGCGCTCGATGCGGTGATCGAAGCGCGCGCGCTCGAAACGCGCGCCAAACCGGTGGCGCTCAAGGACATCGAGGCCGAGTTCGACGGCAGTTACGGCATCTACGGTGGCAGCGGCGCACGCCTGAAGTGGGCCACGCTGGTCTTCGAGCCCGAGGCCGCGCAGTGGGTGGCCAACGAGGAGTGGCATCCGCAGCAAAAGTCGCGCTGGCTGGACGCCGATGGCCAGACCGCGGCCGACGGCGAGCGCAGCGGCAGCTACGAGCTGCAAGTGCCTTACAGCGAGCCCACCGAGCTGATGATGGACATCTTGCGCCACGGCGACAGCGTGCACGTGGTGGGCGACAAGGCGCTGGCCGCCGCGGTGGCCAAGCGCTTGCAAAAGGCCGCTGCGCTGTACGCTTGAGCCGACGCTGCGGCCCTCACCCCGGCCGGTCGCAGGCACAGCCTCGGCCCGGCGACCCCAAACTGACTGAAAGGACCCCCATGAAAGCCACCTGGAAAGGCGTGACCATCGCCGAGAGCGACGACACCGTCGTCGTCGAGGGCAACCAATACTTCCCGGCAGACAGCCTGAACCGCCAGCACGTGACCTTCAGCAACCACCGCACCGGTTGCCCCTGGAAGGGTCAGGCGTACTACTACAGCCTGATGGTCGACGGCGAACTCAACGAGAACGCCGCCTGGTACTACCCGGAGCCGACCGAGGCGGCGTCCAACATCAAGGGGCGCGTGGCGTTCTGGAAGGGTGTGAAGGTGGAGTGAGGGTGGCGGTCTGGGGCGATGCGGGCGGCTTTTGGAATATCGTCACCAAAATGGTTGTTTATATAGTCATAAAAGCAACCATAAATAATCCATTTGTATATGGTGGCGGAGGTGAACAGCGGCCCATGGGGTCGGGGCCATGGCTATTTGGGGGGGGTTATTGAGATAGTCCTGCGGGCAGGCTGTCACGGGGGTTTTCAATAATGGCGGCTTGGTATTGACCATGCGTGCCTTGTGGCCGGGTCAGCGCTGCAACCCCCCAAAGGATCTCCCCCATGCTCACCCCGTACCGCGCGTCTCCGGTCGACTGCTTTCGCACCCGGCCGTCTGGCGCAAAGCCCCGCGCCGCGACGCGCCGCTTTGCGTTGACCCCCGCACTGGCCGCGCTGGCCACGCTGTTCATGCTGAGCGACGCTTCTGCCGTCACCTTCAGCATCGTCAGCGCGTCGACCACCGCGCAGATCCTGGGCACGGGCGCCGGCCAGACCGGCAGCGTGGCTGCCGGCATCAGCCTCACCGTGAGCGGCAGCACCGACGCCGTCATCATCAGCGGCAGCACCGCCACGCTGACCAATCTGGGCAACATTTACCAGACCGGCACCGGGCGTGTCGTGCGCGACAACACGGGTGTCACAGGCCTGGTCGTCACCAACGGCAGCTCAACCAATTCAAGCGCGCTGATGCGCTCGGCCGACTCGGACGTTTTCCAGATGAACAAGGCCGCAGGCGCGGTCACGCTCAACAACTACGGCACGATGTCGTCGCTGAATGCTTCGGCAGGCGGCTCGCAGGCGGTCGACTTCAACGCGATCACCGCGGCCGGCTCGAACACCGTCAACAACTACGACACCGGCCTGCTCAAGGCGCTGGAAGCCGATGCGGTGCGCACCGGCATCAATGGCGTGGTCAACAACTGGGGCAGCATCCTCTCGGTCACCACGACGGGCAGCAGCAGTGATGGCGTCGACTTCCAGAACAACGCCGGCGCGGCGGTCACCAACTACAGCACCGGCACGATCGAAGGCGGCCGCCACGGAATCACGGGCGCGGCCCTGAACAACACCGTGAGTTTCGCTGCGAGCATCACCAACAGCGGCAACATTTACGGCAACAACGGCTCGGGCATCAACCTGGACGGCTTCAACAACAAGCAGGTGATCACCATCGTCAACAGCGGCACGATCCGCGGCAACGGCGTCACGGGCGATGGCGACGGCGTCGACGTCGACGGCCTCGTGAACATCACGAACAGCGGCATCATCCGCTCGATCAATTCCTTCAGCGCGATTGCCAATGGCCTGGCCTACAGCGAAGGCATCACCGTGGGGGGCGGCACGATCGTCAACTCGGGCACGATCGAAGGCCTGGTGAGCGCGGGTAACACGAACGCGATGGGCCGCGGCATTTCGCTGTCCGGCAACGACATCACGACCGGCCCGCTGATTGGAACGCGTGAAGGGCTCTACGGCAACGCCACGGTCACCAACAACAGCGGCGGCCTGATTCGTGGCCAGAACGATTCAGCGATCGTGGTGGAAGGTGCGGCCAGCGCCTACACCGTGGCCATCACCAACAACGCCGGCGCAACGATCCAGGGTGGCAGCACCACCGCTGCGGCGATCCGCACCGGCGCGGACAACGCCACGATCACCAACAGCGGCACGATCGACGGCTCCAGCAGCGGCAACGCGATCGAGATGGGTGCCGGGAACAACACGCTGATCATCCTCGGCGGGCAAGCCGCCGTGGTGGGCAACATCAACGGCGGGGTGGGCGGCAGCAACTCCGCCGTCATCCATCCGGGTGCTGGCAACAGCTTCAGCTACAGCAGTTCGCTGTCGAACTTCAACACCGTGGAAGTCAAGAGCGGCACGGTCACGCTGTCGGGCGTGAGCACCTACACCGGCAGGACCACCGTCAGCGGCGGTGTGCTGGTGCTCGACGGGGCCAACCGGCTGTCTTCATCCAGCGCGCTGGCGCTCAGCGGCGGCACCTTGAAGCTGGCCAATTCCGGCGGCGCCAACGGCCAGACCTTCTCGAGCCTGCAGCTCGATGCCGACTCGTCGATCGACCTGGGCGGCTCCGCGCTGACCTTCAACGCCCTGGGCAGCATCGCCAACGGTCGCTTGCTCACCTTGTTTGACTACGCACAGGCGCTGTCGCCGGACTACGCCATGCGCTTCTTCGGTGATGTGACGGGCGACAGCAATTTCATTGCGCTGATGTCGGGTCTGACGATCGACGGCGTTGCGGCCAGCTATCACTTCGACGGCACGTACACCGACATCGCGCCAGTGCCGCTGCCACCGGTCTTTCTGATGTTCCTGTCGGGACTCGGGTTTATCGGCTCCATCAAGCGGCGTCGCCAGGCCGCCTGAGCCACTGAGGGCCCGATTGGCTCGGGGCACTCAACCGTTGCCGGCCGGCCTTGAAGCTGGTGAACACGCGTGTCTGAACCCGCTTGACCGCCTGCGGCAAGCTGTCCGGCGCGGCCATGAGCTTCTTGTCGGCGTCGCTCAGGAAGATGGTGGTGTTCTGGCTCGCGATCCCTCGGTCTTCGCTTTGCGCGAGATCAAGGGGCGGGAGTGGGCGGGCTCTATCCTGAGTTGCGCAGGCGTGGGTGCATCGTGGATGCGCTGAATCTTGGTGTTGGCGCCCGCCGGGCCCGGTCCTTTGTGGCGGCCCGTCACTCCTCGTCAACCGAAAGCACACATGAAAAAGCTCCGCTCGATCGTCAGCCTGGTTGCCGCCTTGGCATGGCTGGGTTCAGTTCCCGTGCTCGCCGCCGACGTGGCGGCCGACGCGGCGCAAGTCGCAACGCAGGCCACGGCCCTCCCGGCGCTTCAGCAGTCGGCGGCATCTGCTGCCGGGTACAAGGTCACGGACCTTGAAGTCAGATCGACGGCGCACAAGATCACGATCACCGTGATCAACAGCCCGCTGAATGCGGGTGAGCCGGCGGGCCGCAGCAACGAGGCTTCGAAGATCATTCATGCCATCGAGACGTCGATTGCCGCACGGGCTGAGTTTGAGCAGGTCATGATGATGCACGTGGACTATGTGAGTCGTCGGGGAACCAAGTCGAAGATCGTTCAGGGATTCGACTTCAACAAGGCGCCTTCCGGCTCTTTTGTGCCCCACACGACCTGAGACGGTCCCGGATGCGTCGGGGCGTCTTGCCCGACGACGCACCCATCGCCGGCGGGTCGGCACCACCTTCGGCTGAGGGGCCGCGCAGTCCTTCAGCGCCCGGCCTTGAAGTTGGTGAACACCCGCGTTTGCACCCGCTTGACCGCCTGCGGCAAGCTGTCGGGCGCGGCCATGAGCTTCTTGTCGGCGTCGCTCAGGAAGATGGTGGTGTTCTCGGCCACGTCCTTCTTCACGAATTTGAGCGAAGCGGCGTTGGGGTTGGCGTAGAAGACCTTGTTGGTCAGCGACGCGTGCACTTCGGGGCGCAGGATGTAGTTGATGAACAGGTGCGCGTTCTCGACGTTCTTGGCGTCCTTCGGGATCGCCATGGTGTCGAAGAACAGCGTCGAGCCGCCCTTGGGCACCAGTGCCAGCACGTCGATCTTGGCCTTGCCCTCGATGGCGCGGGCGCGGGCGATGTTGATGTCGCCCGAGTAGCCCATCACGACGCACACCGAGCCGACGGCGAGATCGTTGATGTAGCCCGATGACGAGAAGCGGGTGATGTTGGGGCGTGCGGCCTTGAGCACTGCGGCGGCGGCGTCGTAGTCGGCGGTCTCGCGGCTGAACGGGGGCTTGCCGGCGTAGATCATGGCGATGGGCAGCACCTCGGAGGCCGAGTCGAGAACGCTGATGCCGCACGACTTGAGCTTGCTGCTGTACTGCGGGTCGAACACCAGGCTCCAGGCGTTTTCAGGCATCGGCAGGTCGCCCAGTGCTTTCTTGACCTTGGCGGTGTTGATGCCCACGGCCACGTAGCCCCACAGCCAGTCGACCAGATGCTCGTTGCCCGGGTCGACCTTGGCCAACTGCTCGAGCAGCCCGGTGTCGAGGTTGCCCCAGTTGGTGAGCTTGCTGCGGTCGAGCTTTTGCAGCAGGCCGCCTTCGATCTGCGACTTGGCGAAGTGCGCGCCCGGCACCACGATGTCGTAGCCCGTCTTGCCGGCGACCAGCTTGGCGTGCAGGATTTCGTTGTTGTCGTAGTTGTCGTAGCGCACCTTGATGCCGGTTTCCTTCTCGAAGTTCTTGATGGTGTCGTCGGCGATGTAGTCGGACCAGTTGTAGATGTTGAGCACCTTCTGGTCGGCCGCTGCGGCGGCGCCGAGGCTGCACAGGCAGGCCAGTGCGAGGGTGAGCTTCTTGAGAGGAGTGACCATGGCGAGCGGATCCTTGTCGAGTCGGTGGGCAAACAGGGTGGGGCAAATGGGGTTGCACCGCGCATGCACGAAGTACGCCCGCGCGGCGGCAGGCGAAATTCTGTACGAGAACCGTGCCGGGCGGGGCGTTGACCGGAGTCGGTGCCGGGCCGTGCGCATCGGCTACGCTCGTGCGTGTCCTTGATGGAGATAGAACGATGACCCGCCCCGTGCTCGACGACTCCCATGTGCATCCGGCCATCCGCGAGGCCGTCAACCACCTGCATGCCGAGGTGGTGCACAACGTGCATGCCGCTTCGCTGTCGAACCCGGTGCTGGTGGTCGGCATGGCGGGCAACCCGTTTTGCAGGCGCGCGCGCAAGGCGCTCGACGCGGCCGGCGTGCACTACCAGTACCTGGAATACGGCAGCTACTTCAGCCGCTGGCGCGAGCGTCTGGCGCTGAAGATGTGGACCGGCTGGCCGACGCTGCCCATGGTGTTCGTCAAGGGCTCGCTGATCGGCGGGGCAGACGACCTGGCGCGGCTGATCGCGAGCGGTGAACTCAACCGCCTGCTGGCCTGAGGTCAGGCTTCCCATGACGGTCTTTGCCGCCCGGTGGCCCGACCTGCAGTGGCGCTGGTGCCGACTGGAGGCGCTGACCGCGACCGAGCTGCAGCGCATCCACGGCGCGCGCCAGCAGGTGTTCGTGCTCGAGCAGAACTGCGCCTACCTCGATGCGGACGCCTATGACGAGGCCAGCTTTCATCTGGTCGCGTGGACGCCGCAGCAGCGGCTGCCGCTGGCCTGTGCGCGGGTGGTCGATCCGGGGCTGAAATACCCCGAGCCGTCGATCGGCCGGGTGCTGACGACGGCTGCGGCGCGCGGCACCGGCCTGGGCCGCGAGCTGGTGCGCCGGGCGGTCGCCCACACGGTGGCGACGTACCCGGGGCAGGGCATACGCATCTCGGCGCAGGCGCACCTCGAGGCGCTCTACCGCGAGGCCGGCTTTGTGGCCGTGGGTGAGGGCTACCTGGAAGACGACATTGCGCACATCGAGATGTGGCGCGCCGGCTGAAGGCTCACTGGCCGGCCGTTGCGCCGGCGCGGCCTCAAGGCGCCGTGGAGCGCTCCAGCGCGCTGAGCCAGGCGATGGCGTGGGCTTGCGTCGTGCCGCACATCTCGAGGCTGGGCCGCAGCGACGAACACACCGCCGGGCGTTCGGGCTGACCGAACAAGGCGCACAGGCCGTCGTCGCTGAGTTGCACGCAGCGCACGCCGGCCGGCTTGCCCAGACCGTGGGCGAACGGCATGCCGGGGATCGGGCTGGAGATGGACGGCGCGGTGCAGCACGCGCCACAACCCGGGCGGCAAGCCACCTCTGGCGGTGCGGTGGACGGGGGCGGCTCCCTACAATCTGGCTCTGCTCTAAAAACAGGCAACACCATGTGGTTTCCCCAAGTCTTCGACGTGATTGTGATCGGCGGCGGTCATGCCGGCACCGAGGCCGCGCTCGCGTCGGCACGCATGGGCTGCGCCACCTTGCTGCTCACGCACAACATCGAGACGCTGGGGCAGATGAGCTGCAACCCGTCGATCGGCGGCATCGGCAAGGGCCACCTGGTCAAGGAGGTCGATGCGCTGGGCGGCGCGATGGCCGCAGCCACCGACGAGGCGGGCATCCAGTTCCGCATCCTCAACGGATCGAAGGGCCCGGCGGTGCGTGCGACCCGCGCCCAGGCCGACCGCGTGCTGTATCGCGCGGCGATCCGGCGGCGTCTCGAAAACCAGCCCAACCTGCGTCTGTTTCAGGGTGCTTGCGATGACCTGATGGTCGAAGGTGACGCAGTGACAGGGGTTGTGACGCAAGTGGGCGTTCGCTTCCGTACGAAGGCGGTGGTGCTCACGGCGGGCACGTTTCTCAACGGCCGCGTGCATGTGGGGCTCGACAACCATGCCGCAGGGCGCGCGGGCGACCCGCCGGCGGTCACGCTGTCGGCGCGGCTGAAGGAGCTGAAGTTGCCACAGGGTCGTCTGAAAACCGGCACGCCGCCGCGCATTGACGGGCGCAGCATCGATTTTTCGCGCCTGACGCCTCAGCATGGCGATGGCGTGCCCGGTGCCGACGGCACGCCGGCGTCGACACCGATGCCGGTGTTCAGCTACCTGGGTGATGCCTCGCAGCATCCGGCGCAGGTGCCATGCTGGATCACCCACACCAACGAGCGCACGCACGAAATCATCCGCTCGGGCTTCGACCGCAGCCCGATGTTCACCGGTGTGATCGAAGGGGTGGGGCCGCGCTACTGCCCGAGCATCGAAGACAAGGTCAACCGCTTCGCCGACAAGAACTCGCACCAGATCTACCTCGAGCCCGAAGGCCTGACCACGCACGAGTTCTATCCGAACGGCATTTCGACCTCGCTGCCGTTCGACATCCAGCTCGCCGCCGTGCAGTCGATGCAAGGCCTGGAGAACGCGCACATCCTGCGCCCCGGCTACGCCATCGAGTACGACTACTTCGACCCGCGTGCGCTGAAGGCGAGCTTCGAGACGAAGTCGATCCGCGGTCTGTTTTTCGCCGGCCAGATCAACGGCACCACCGGCTACGAAGAGGCGGCGGCACAGGGCTTGTTTGCCGGCCTGAATGCCGCGCTGCAGGTGCGCGAGCAACCGGCGTGGGCGCCGGGGCGCAGCGAGGCTTACCTGGGCGTGCTGGTCGACGACCTCATCACCAAGGGCGTGACCGAGCCGTACCGCATGTTCACCAGCCGCGCCGAGTACCGGTTGCAACTGCGCGAGGACAACGCCGACCAGCGCCTGACCGAGCACGGACGCGAGTTGGGGCTGGTCGACGACGTGCGCTGGGCGGCGTTCAACCGCAAGCGCGATGCTGTTTCACGTGAAACACAGCGGTTGCGCGAGACCTGGGTGCGCCCGCAAACCCTGACGGCTGACGTGGCGGAGCGCCTGCTGGGCAAGGCGCTGGAGCACGAATACAGCCTGCTTGATTTGCTGCGCCGCCCCGAGGTGACGCACGACGTGCTGACCGAGGTGGCTGCTGCGGCGTGTCCGGAGTCGGCGGTTTCACGTGAAACATTGCGCGGCGAGCTGGGCGTGGCGCTGGCCGATGCGGTGATCGAGCAGATCGAGATCGCCGTCAAGTACGCCGGCTACATCGTCAAACAGAACGACGAAGTCGAGCGCGCCGCGCGCTACGAGCACCTCGCGCTGCCGACCGAGCTGGATTACGCCCAGGTGCCAGCCCTCAGCTACGAGGTGCGCCAGAGCCTGAGCCGCCACCGGCCCGAGACGCTGGGGCAGGCCTCACGCATGTCGGGCGTCACGCCGGCCGCGATTTCGCTGCTGCTGGTGCACCTGAAGAAGGGGCGCTTTGCCGGGTTCGCCGAGGCGACTGGCAGCGCCCACGGCAAGCGCGACGCTTCGAGTCTGGCCGATGCCGCTTGAGCCCATGACCGAGCATCCATTGCGGCCCGCGCTGGAGTCGACGCTCACCGAGCTCGGTTTGCCGCTGGCACCGGTCGAGTGCCTGTTGTCGTATCTGGATTTGCTGGCGCGCTGGAACGCCACCTACAACCTGACGGCGGTGCGCGATCCGCAAGACATGCTGCGCCAGCATCTGGCTGACTGTCTGGCGGTGGTGGGGCCGATGGCGCGCCAGTTGGCGCAGGCGCACGGCGGTGCGGCTGGTGCCACGCCGCAAGCGATCCGCGTGCTTGATGTGGGCAGCGGCGGTGGCTTGCCCGGCGTGGTGCTGGCCGCGATGTTCCCGCACTGGTCGGTGGTGTGCGTGGACACGGTCGGCAAGAAGGCCGCGTTCATCCGGCAGGCCGCCGTGGAACTGGGCTTGCGCAACCTGAGCGGCGAGCACGCCCGGGTCGAGGCGCTGCGCGCCACGCCGTTCGATGTGATCACCTCACGGGCCTTCGCGTCCTTGGTCGATTTCACCCGGCTCACCCGTTCGCTGCTGGCGCCGCAAGGTGTGTGGATGGCCATGAAGGGCAGGGGGCCGACGGAAGAGCTGGCCGCGCTGCCGAGCGACATCGAGGTGTTTCACGTGGAGCCACTCACCGTTCCCGGGTTGCAGGCTGAGCGTTGCCTGGTCTGGATGCGACTGCGCGAGGCAGCCGCGAGCCTCGTCCCCACGGCCTGACAGCGCCCAATCAACGCAAACAGCCGTCATTCGAGGGCTCATGCGGGCCTCTTGAGGCCACCGGGCGGCGGGTGCGGTTTCTATAATCTGCCATTGCTTCCCGGCCGGTGCGGCGCTCATCGAGCGCTGCGCAGGGCTTTCCTTTTCCCCTAGCCCACTCCCACGCCATGGCCCGAGTTTTCTGCATCGCCAATCAAAAGGGCGGGGTGGGCAAGACCACCACGACGGTGAATCTGGCTGCCGGTCTGGCCCGGGTGGGGCAGCGTGTGCTGGTGGTCGACCTCGATCCGCAGGGCAATGCCACCATGGGCTCGGGCATCGACAAGCGCACGCTCGAGTTGACCGTGTATGACGTGCTGCTCGAAAACGCCAGCATCGCCGAGGCCCGCCAGCGCAACGACAAGGTCGGCTACGACGTGGTGGGCGCCAACCGCGAACTCGCTGGCGCCGAGGTCGAGCTGGTCGATCTGGAGCGGCGCGACCGCCGGCTCAAGGGCGCGCTGGCCGCCGCCAATGACCAGTACGACTTCGTGCTGATCGATTGCCCGCCGTCGCTGAGCATGCTCACGCTGAATGGCCTGTGCAGCGCGCATGGCGTGATCGTGCCCATGCAGTGCGAGTACTTCGCGCTCGAAGGGCTGTCAGACCTGGTCAACACCATCAAGCAGGTGCACGCCAACCTCAACCCCGACCTGAAGATCATCGGCTTGCTGCGCGTGATGTTCGATCCGCGCATCACCTTGCAGCAGCAAGTCAGCGAGCAGCTCAAGACGCACTTCGGCAACAAGGTGTTCGACACCGTGATCCCGCGCAACGTGCGGCTGGCCGAGGCGCCGAGCTACGGCCTGCCCGGCGTGATCTTCGACCCGTCGTCCAAGGGCGCTCAGGCCTTCGTGGCCTTTGCTCAGGAAATGGTCGGTCGGATCGATCTGATGTGAGTGCTTGCTAGCAGCACATAGGCTGCCGCTGCAAGATCACAGGCCCAGCGACTCGTCCACACCCAGGTGGACGTTCATGGCTTGAACGGCCGCGCCGCTGGCGCCCTTGCCCAGGTTGTCGAGTCGCGCCATCAGCAGCACCTGGCTGTCGCTGGCGAACACGAACAGGTCGACCCGGTTGCTGTCGTTGCACGCCTGCACATCGAAGAACCCGTCGGCCAGCGTGGCCGCGTCGCACAGCGGCATCACCCGGATGAATCGTTCGCCCGCGTAGCGCTGCGTCAGCGCGGCGTGCAGCTCGGCAGCGCCCACCGATGCGCCCAGTTGCGAGCGCTGCAGCGGCACGCTCACCGTCAGCCCCTTGTAAAACGGGCCCACGATGGGCATGAACACCGGCGGCGCGCTCAGGCCCGTGTGGGTCTTCATCTCGGGCAGGTGCTTGTGCGCCAGCGCCAGCGCGTAGGGGCGGGGTGCGGCCAGCGGCGAGTACGCCGCGCCGCTGGTGCCGCCCGGGGCGATCGTCGAGCCTGCGGCCTCGTACTCGGCAATCATGCTTTTGCCGCCACCCGAGTAGCCGGTGATGGACGTGGCCGTCACCGGCGTGTCGGCCGGCAGCACGCCGGCGTCGACCAGCGGGCGCAGCAGCAAGATGAACGCGCTGGCGTGGCAGCCCGGGTTGGCGATGCGCTTGCTGGCGCGGATGGCCGCGCGCTGCTGTGGCGCCAGCTCGGGCAGACCGAACGCCCAGCCCGGGGCCGTGCGGTGCGCGGTGCTCGCGTCGATGAGGCAGGTGTTGGGGTTGGTGATCAGCGCGGCCGCCTCGCGCGAGGCGGCATCCGGCAGGCAAAGGAAGGCCACGTCGGCCGCGTTGAGCAAGCGGGCCCGCTCGGCGGTGTCCTTGCGCAGCTCGGGATCGATGCGCAGCACCTCGATGTCATCGCGCTGGGCGAGATACTCGTGGATGCGCAGCCCCGTGGTGCCTTCCTGGCCGTCGACGAATATGCGGTGCTTCATGGTGCTTCCCCCCAAGGTGGTCCGCGAGGATAAGCGAGCGAGATGACCCACGACAGCCCGACCCCCTCACAAACGCAAGACGCCAGCCGTGCCGCCACGCCACCCGTGCGCGTGCTGCTGCTGCCCGGTTGGCAGGATTCGGGTGCGGCGCACTGGCAAAGCCGCTGGGAAGCCTTGCACGGGTTCCGCCGCGTGCAGCAAGACGACTGGCTGTGGCCGCGTCGCGGTGACTGGCTGGCCCGCCTCGACGAGGTGCTGCTCGAGGACGAAACCCCGGCCGTGCTGGTCGCGCACAGCCTGGGCTGCCAGATGGTGGCGGCCTGGGCGGCCCATTCGAGGCACACGCCCCGGGTGCGCGCCGCGCTGCTGGTCGCACCGCCCGACATCGAGCGTGACAGCGCGCCACCCCAGCTGCAGCGCTGGTCGCCGATCGTGCGCCAGCGGCTGCCCTTTGCGAGCCTGGTGGTGGCCAGCAGCGACGATGCGAACTGCGATGTGGCGCGCGCGGCCGGCATGGCCGCCGACTGGGGCAGCCAATGGCTGTTGCTGGGCGCGCACGGGCACGTCAACGGCGAATCCGGTCTGGGCGACTGGGATGACGGGCTCGCGCTGTTGCACGCGATGAACTAGCCGCTCGACGGCCCGATGCCAGACAATCCGCCGATGGTCACCAAGAAACCCAAAGGCCTCGGCCTCGGCCTCGAAGCGCTGCTCGGCCCCCGCGTCAAGGATTCCTCCGACGGCTCGCCGTCCGGCGCCGATCGACCGCCCAGCGTGCTGCGGCTCGATCAGCTGCGTGCGGGCAAGTACCAGCCGCGCACCCGCATGGACGAAGGCTCGCTCTACGAGCTGGCCGAGAGCATCAAGGCGCAAGGCATCATGCAGCCCATCCTGGTGCGCCGGGTTCACGATGTCGAAGCCGCGGCCGGCAGCGTGCCCCAGTACGAAATCATCGCCGGTGAGCGCCGCGCCCGCGCCGCCAGACTGGCTGGGCTCGACGAGGTGCCGGTGCTCGTGCGGGACGTGCCCGACGAGGCCGCCGCGGCGATGTCGCTGATCGAGAACATCCAGCGCGAAGACCTCAACCCGCTCGAAGAGGCGCAGGGCCTCAAGCGCCTGACCGACGAGTTCGGTCTGACGCACGAGCAGGCCGCGCAGGCCGTGGGCCGCTCGCGCAGCACCGCGAGCAACCTGCTGCGGCTGCTCAACCTTGTCGAACCGGTGCAGCAAATGCTGATGGCCGGTGACATCGACATGGGCCACGCGCGCGCGCTGCTGCCGCTCGACGGCGCGCAGCAGATCTTGCTGGCCACCGAAGTGATTGCCAAAAAGCTCAGCGTGCGCGAAGCCGAAAAGCTCGTGGCGCGCTCGGGCGACAGCGCCCGCCAGAAGCCGGCTGCGCGTGTGGCGGCGGCCAAGTCGCGCGACCTGCTGCGCATCGAGCAGGAGTTGTCCGACGCGCTGACTGCCCGCGTCGAGGTGCGGGTGAAAAAGCGCACCGCCCGCGGCGAACAAGGCGAAGTCGCCATCAGCTTCGGCTCGCTCGAAGAACTGAACGGCTTGCTCGACAAGCTCGGGTTGCCGGCGCGTTGACCCGGCGGCGCTCATGGTTGCGGCATCTTTGGGCCAAAACTGCGTGAAATCCGGGCGTTGAATGCTCTTGAGGGGATGATGTTGAGTGTTGTGCGTGTGTTGGTGATTTCCGGAAGTTCCCGCGAGGGCTCGTACAACCTGCAACTGGCCGCGGTCGCCGCGGGCCTGGCCGCACAAGCCGGTGCCACGGTGACGACGGTCGATCTGCGCGCGCTCGAGCTGCCGATCTACGACGAAGACCTGCAGTCGAAAGGCTTGCCCGAGGGCGCGCACCGCCTGGTGCGGCTGTTTGCCGACCACGACGCGCTGCTGCTGGCCACGCCCGAATACAACGGCTTTCCGACGCCGCTGCTGATCAACGCGCTGGACTGGGTTTCCGCGATGCCGGCGGCCGACGGTCAGCCCTCGGGTTCGGCCGCGTTGGCCGGCACGGTGGCGGGCCTGTTGAGCGCGTCGCCCGGCCCCTTCGGCGGCCTGCGCAGCCTGCTGGCCACCCGGCAGTTTTTGCAGATGAACCTGGGCATGCTGGTCGTGCCCGAGCAGTTCGGCCTGGTGCGTGCCGATCAGGCGTTCGATGCCGCCGGATCGCTGCTCGACGCGGCCGCACTCGCCGACCTGGCCCGGGTGGTTGACGCGGTGCTGCGCACCGCACGGGCGCTGAAGGCCATGCCGGGCTGAGCCGCCGGCGCCGCCGTGACCTCGTGCGGCGCGCGTCTTGCTCACAGGCTGCGGCACCACCTGCCGAAAGCCCGTCCCATGAAAACCGCCTGGTTGCCCGCACCGTTTCCCGTTCCCCAGGGCTTTGCGACCGATCGCCTGTGCCTGCGCCCGCTGACCATCCACGACGTGATCAAGGACTACGACGCGGTGATGAGCAGCCGCGCGCAACTGTGGGGCCTGTTCGGCCCGGGCAGCGACTGGCCGCTCGAGACCTTGACCCTGGAGCAGGACCTGATCGATCTGGCCTGGCACCACAAGGAGTTCCAGCTGCGCACCTCGTTCACCTACACCGTGCTGTCGCCCGATGGCGCGCAGGTGCTGGGCTGCGTGTACGTGATGCCGCCCACGCGCGATGACCGCGATGCCGACGTCTACCACTGGGTGCGCACCAGCGAGCGGGCCGGCGGGCTCGATGAGCACCTGGCGCAGCGGCTCGTGCCGTGGTTTGCCCAGACGTGGCGGTTTGCGCGCGTGGCCTATCCGGGGCGTGCCGATCCGCACCTGACTTGATTCGTGTGGCGCGCCGGGTGGCCGCAGACACGGCGCCCGGCACGCCGCCCCCGGCCCTTCGATAATCGGGGCGTCGTCGGCTGATCGGGCCGGCGCCGCCCGGCCGCCCCGCCTTTGCCACCCTGCCCTCATGCCCGCCTCATCAGACCGCTCCCCCCCGCGCTCGCCGTCGCCCAACGCCACCTGGCAGCAGCGCAGCCTGGCCAGCGTGTGGCACCCGTGCACGCAGATGCAGCGCCTGGCCGAGGTGCCGCCGATCGCGGTGGCGCGCGCCCACGGGCCGTGGCTCGAGGACTTCGAGGGCACGCGCTACTTCGACGCCACCAGCTCGTGGTGGGTCAACCTGTTCGGCCACGCCGATGCGCGCATCAACGCAGCGCTCAAGCAGCAGCTCGACACGCTCGAGCACGTGATGCTCGCCGGCTGCACCCACGCGCCGGCGGTCGAGCTGGCCGAGCGGTTGTCGGTGCGCACCGGCCACGCGCTGGGCCACACGTTCTTTGCCAGCGACGGCGCCTCGGCGGTCGAGATCGCGCTGAAGATGAGCTTTCACAGCTGGCGCAACCGCGGGCTGGGCGACAAGCGCGAGTTCGCCTGCCTGCGCCACGGCTATCACGGCGAAACCATCGGCGCGCTGTCGGTCACCGACGTGGCGGTGTTCCGCGACGCCTACGACCCGCTGCTGATGCGCTCGCACGTGGTGATGGCGCCCGATGCGCGGCAAGCCGAGCCGGGCGAGTCGCCCGCTGATGTGGCGCGCCGCGCCGCGGCCGATCTGCAGCGCCTGCTGGAATCGCGCCACGAGCACCTGGCCGCGGTGATCCTCGAGCCGCTGGTGCAGTGCGCCGCCGGCATGGCGATGCACGATCCGGTCTACCTGCGCGAGGTGCGCGCGCTGTGCGATCGCTACCAGGTGCACCTCATCGCCGACGAGATCGCCGTGGGGTGCGGGCGCACCGGCAGCTTCTTTGCCTTCGAGCAGGCGTCGGTCGAGGGCGCGCCGGCGATCTGGCCCGACTTGCTGTGCCTGTCCAAGGGCATCAGCGGCGGCTACCTGCCGCTGTCGCTGGTGCTGGCCAGCGATGCCATCTACGAGGCCTTTCTGGATGACGACACCGCGCGCGGCTTCCTGCATTCGCATTCGTACACCGGCAACCCGCTGGCGTGCCGTGCGGCGCTGGCCGTGCTCGACCGATTCGACGAGGAGCCGGTGCTGCAGCGCAACCGCGACAGTGGCGCGCTGCTCACCGCGGCGCTGGCCGATCGGCTGCACGGCGATGCGCGGCTCGAGCACGTGCGTCAGCGCGGCATGATCTGGGCGTTCGATGTGCGTCAGGAATTTGCCGGCGAGCGCTTCGCCGAGCGCTTTCACCTGGCCGGCCGCGCACAGGGGCTGCTGATCCGCCCGATCGGGCGCACCGTCTACCTGCTGCCGCCGTACCTGCTCAACGAGGAACACGTGGCCTACCTCGCCGAGCGCACCGTCGCCACGTTGCACGCGGTGCTCTGAAGACGGGCGGCCCGCGATGCTCAATCACCTGGCCCGGCAACTCGCCGAGCGCGACGCGCAGGCGATGCGCCGGCGTCGCCGCGTCACCGAGACCGCCTGCGCGCCGCAGCAGCACGTCAGCCCGAGCGACGATGGCGGCCACGCCACCGACCCCGCCGCGGCGCCACGCGAGTTGCTGGCGTTTTGCAGCAACGACTACCTGGGCCTGGCCAACCACCCGGCGCTGATCGAGGCCTGGGCCGAAGGCGCGCGCCTGTACGGCGTGGGCAGCGGCGCATCGCACCTGATCAGCGGCCACTCGCGCGCCCACGCGCTGCTCGAAGACGATCTGGCCGACATGCTCTCGCCGCACCTGCCCGAGGTGCGTGCGCTGTCGTTCGGCACCGGCTACCTCGCCAACCTGGCGCTGCTCACGGCGCTGGGCGACGAGCAGACCTCGATCTATTCTGATGTGCTCAACCACGCCTCGCTGTTCGACGGCGCACGGCTGGCCAAGGCCGCGGCCTACACCTACCCGCACCACGATCTGGCCGGGCTCGAGCGGCGGCTGGCGGCGTGCCGCACGCCGCGCAAGCTCATCGTCACCGACGGCGTGTTCAGCATGGACGGCGACCTGGCGCGAGTGCCCGAGCTGCTGGCGCTGGCCGAACGCTTCGACGCGTGGGTCGTCGTCGACGACGCGCACGGCTTTGGCGTGCTCGGCGAGCAGGGGCGCGGCGTGCTGTCGCACTTCGGCCTGCGCAGCGAGCGGCTGATCTGCATGGGCACGCTGGGCAAGGCGGCCGGCGTGGGCGGTGCCTTCGTGGCCGCGCACCGCACCATCATCGACTGGCTGGTGCAAAGCGCACGGGCCTACATCTACACGACCGCCGCGCCACCGGCGATGGCGCACACGCTGCGCGCGAGCCTGCGGCTGATCCGTGGCGCCGAGGGCGACCAGCGCCGGCAGCATCTGGGCGAATTGATCGGCGCGCTGCGCGGCGGTTGGCCCGCAGCGTTGGCCGCATCGCCCGGAGGGACCGGGGCGGCTGCCGCAACGGGCGGTTGGCACCTCACCGATACGCGCACCGCCATCCAGCCGCTGATCGTCGGCGGCAGCGCCGAGGCGCTGGCCGCCGCGGCGGCGCTCGAGTCGCAGGGCCTGTGGGTGCCGGCGATCCGGCCGCCCACCGTGCCGGCCGGCAGCGCCCGGCTGCGCATCACGCTGAGTGCGGCGCACAGCGCTGGCGATGTCGAGCGCTTGCTCGCCGCGCTGGCGGTGGCCGCCCGCACGGCGGGAGCGCTCGCATGAGCGCGTTTGGCCTGCGCGAGGAATCGGCGGCGGTGCCGCTGCGCGGCTGCTTCGTCGCTGGCACCGACACCGGCGTGGGCAAGACGGTGATCAGCGCCGGCTTGCTGCAGCTGCTGGGGTGCCGCGGTCTGCGCGTGGCCGGCTACAAGCCGGTCTCCGCGGGGGCGGTGTGGCACGCCGAATCTGCGGGGTTCGATGAGCACGGCGGTGGCTGGCGCAACGACGATGTCGAAGCGCTGCTCGCGGCCAGCAATGTCGAACTCACCCGAGCCGAGTTGTGCCCGGACGTGTTTGAAGCGGCTTGCGCGCCGCACCTGGCCGCGCGGCTGGAAGGTCGTCGCATCGAGCCACAGCGGCTGATCGATGGCGCGCGCCACCTGATGCCGCGCTGCGATGCGCTGGTGGTCGAAGGCGTCGGCGGGTTTTGCGTGCCGCTGGCCGAAGGCGCTGGCGGCGACTGGGGCGCCGACGACCTGGCCGCGGCGCTGGCGCTGCCGGTGGTGCTGGTCGTGGGTTTGCGGCTGGGCTGCATCAACCACACGCTGCTGACGGCGCAGGCGATCGCCGCGCGCGGCCTGCGGCTGGCCGGCTGGATCGCCAACCGCATCGACCCCGACATGGCCTGCGCGGCCGACAACATCGACACGCTCACGCGTGCCTTGCAGTCAAGGTGCGCAGCGCCCTTGCTGGGAGTGATCGCTCACATGGAGTTGCCTGACGCCGTGTCCGTGGCGGACCAGCTCGACGCGCCGGGCGTGATCGAGGCGTTGCAACTCGGTCACTGAGGGGACGTGAATCGGGCGCTGAGAGCTTGCCTCAGGCGCCCGGTCCGGCGGCGCGTGCCGCCGGAGTTCCCGCCCGGCACCGCGTGCTCAGGCGGGGCCCAACGGCTGGATTCAGCCGCCCAGCATGCACACCGCGCTGGTGCCGGCGTGGTCGAGCACGCTCTTTTCGACTTCGAGCTTGGTGACGACGCCGTCTTCGACGACCATCGAATAGCGCTCCGAGCGGCCGCCCAGACCGAACGAAGGCAGGTCGAGCACCAGGCCGATGGCGCGGGTGAACGAGCCGTCGGCGTCGGCCAGCATCAGCACCTTGTCGTCGGCGCCTTGCACCTTGCCCCAGGCGTCCATCACGAACGGATCGTTGACTGAGATGCACGCGATGGTGTCGAACCCCGCAGCGCGCAGCTTGGCCGCGTTGTCCACGTAGCCCGGCAGGTGGCTGGCCGAGCACACCGGCGTGTACGCGCCTGGCAGGCCGAACAGCGCGACCTTCTTGCCCTTGAGCAGCGACTCGGTGGTGATATCGGCAACGCCTGAGGCCGAGAGTTGCTTGAAACTGCCGCTGGGCACGCGGTCGCCTTGCTGGATGGTCATGACGTGATCCTGTCTGGTGTTTGAGTGGGGTTGAGTCGAGCGAGCGCAAGGCATCGAATCGCCTTGCGCACCCGCGCGGCGAATTGTGGGTGCGCGGCGACCCCCATGGGCGACTGAAAAGGTCGGGATTACACGGGGCGACCGCCGACCGCCCGGCGGCACCCGCGCCTGTCCGGCCGGATCGTCAACCCCACGCGCCCCGTGCCGCAGCAGGGGCTAGACGGCCGGGTCAGCGACGCAGCATGCAAACGGCACTCGAGCCGTCGTGATCCAGCACGCTCTTCTCGACGTTGAGCCGGGTGACCACGCCATCTTCGACGACCATCGAGTAGCGCTCCGATCGTCCCAACAGGCCAAAGGCCGGCAGGTCGATGAGCAGGCCCAGGGACCGGGTGAAGGACCCGTCAGCATCCGCCAGCATCAGCACCGCACTGCCCGTGCCATGCGCCTTGCCCCAGGCGTCCATCACGAACGGGTCGTTGACCGAGATGCAGGCGACGGTGTCGAAGCCGGCGGCGCGCAGCTTGGCTGCGTGGTCCACGTAGCCCGACAGGTGGTTGGCCGAGCACACCGGCGTGTAGGCGCCGGCCACGCCGAACAGCGCGACCTTCTTGCCCTTGAGCAGCGACTCGGTGGTGATGTCGGCAACGCCTGAAGCCGAGAGTTGCTTGAAACTGCCGCTGGGTACGCGGTCGCCTTGCTGGATGGTCATGACGTGCTCCTGTGGGGGGGTGTTTGAGGGGGGCTGAGTCGGGCGCGTGGACGGCATCGAATCGCATGGCCCACACCCGCGCCGGGCATTGTGGGTGCGCTGCGGCCGCCATGGGCGACTGAAAAGGTCGGGATTACACGGGGCCACCGCCGGCCGCCCGGCGGCCCCCCGGGTGCCTGCGCCTTAACATCGTCCGCTTTGAACCCGAGCACACGATGACGGTCCACCAGCCCCGAGGCGCAGTCGACGCAGTGCTCGCCGCGCTGCTGCGCGGCACGCTGAAGCTGCTGCTCAAGCCTGTTTTCTCTCCCCGGTTGTCGATCCCGTTTCAGCGCCGCTGGCTTGAGGGTCTGACGCGCAGCGCCTGGCTGCCGCGCGGCGTGACGGTGGCGCCGGGCGAGGTCGCTGGTGTGCCGGGCGAATGGCTGCGACCCAGCGGCGCCACGCGGGCCGGGGTGATGCTCTACGTGCACGGCGGCGCTTATTGCCTGGGTTCGCCGGCCACCCACCGCGCGCTGACCACCCGGCTCGCGCTGCTCACCGGCTTGCCGGTGTTCGCGCCGCACTACCGGCTGGCCCCCGAGCACCCGTTTCCGGCCGGCCTCAACGATGTCCAGGCGGTCTACCGCGCCTTGAGCGCCGACGGGCCGGTGGTGGTGGCGGGCGATTCCGCCGGCGGCGGGCTGGCGCTGTCGGCGGTGATGGCCTTGCGCGACGAAGGCGGCGTGCGGCCCGCGGCGCTGGTGCTGCTGTCGCCGTGGGCCGATCTGACGATGCGCCACGGGCCGCTGGTGCCACCCCCCGGCGAGGCCATGCTCAGCGCCACCTGGGCGGCGGTGTGCGCCGCGCACTACCTGGGCGGCGCGGCGGCCGACGATGCGCGCATCTCGCCCCTGCTGGGCGACCTGCGCGGGCTGCCGCCCACGCTCATACAGGCCGGCACCGACGAGATGCTGCACGACCAGGCGCTCGAGCTGCACGCTGCGCTCGAGGCCGCCGGGGTCGAGTCGACCTGCGACATCACCGCCGGGCGCTGGCATGTGTTCCAGACCCACGGCGGCGTGCTGCGCAGCGCCGACGACGCCATCGAGCGCATCGTGCGCTTCGTGATGCCGCACCTGGCCGCGGCCACGCCGGCACAGACCTCGAAGCACCAGGTGGTGATCCTGGGCGCGGGCATGTCGGGGCTGTGCATGGCCATCAAGCTCAAGCGCGCCGGCATCGACGACTTCGTGATCCTCGAAAAGCAGCCCGGCCTGGGCGGCACCTGGTGGGACAACACCTACCCCGGCGCCCAGGTCGATGTGCCCGCACCGCTGTATTCATTTTCCTTCGCGCCCAACCCCGGCTGGTCTCGCCGCTTTGCCGCCGCACCCGAGATCCAGGCCTACATGCAGCGTCTGGCCGCGCGCCACGGGCTGCTGGCGCACCTGCGGCT
The DNA here is from genome assembly GCA_947451035.1 of Burkholderiales bacterium. Taxonomy (GTDB): domain Bacteria; phylum Pseudomonadota; class Gammaproteobacteria; order Burkholderiales; family Burkholderiaceae_C; genus PBB1. The sequence goes on along the minus strand of CANFXR010000009.1, from coordinate 6,510 downwards.
GGGCTCCCGGCTGACCGAAGCGCGCTTCGACGAGGCCGCCGGCGTGTGGAACTTCGCCACCGAGCGCGGCGACGCGCTGCAAGCCCCCTTCTTCGTGTGCAGCACCGGGCCGCTGAGCCAGGTGCGCTGGCCCGACATCCCCGGCCTGGACGACTTCCAGGGCCACAAGCTGCATTCCGCGCGCTGGGACCACAGCGTCGCGCTCGACGGCCAGCGCGTGGCCGTGATCGGCACCGGCTCGACCGCCGCGCAACTGGTGCCACCGCTGGCCGACCAGGCGCAGCAACTGCACGTGTTTCAGCGCACCGCCAACTGGGTGATGCCGCGCGCAGACCGGTCCTACAACGCGCTCGACCGGCTGCTGGCGCATGTGCCGCCGTACGCGGCGATGGTGCGCTGGAACTGGATGCAATTGCTCGAATGGGGCCGTCGCGGCTTCGACGAAGGCACGCTGGCGCGTCGGGTGCTGCTCAAAGTGGCCACCGTGCACCGCCACCGGCAGGTGCGCGACGAGGCGCTGCGCGCGCGCCTCGTGCCGCCCTATCCGCTGGGCTGCAAGCGCATCATCTATTCGAACGAGTTCTACCCGGCGCTGGAGCGAGCCCACGTCGAGCTGGTGACCGAGCCGATCGAGCGCATCACCGCGCACGGCATCGTCACCGCCGATGGCCGCGAGCGGCCGATCGACATACTGGTGTGCGCCACCGGCTTCGACGCGGTGCAGCTGCTGTCGTCGTTGCAGATCACGGGGCTCGAAGGCCGCACGCTGCGCGAAGCCTGGCAGCACGGCCCCGAGGCGTTCCACGGCATCACGGTGGCCGGCTTTCCAAATATGTTTTTGATGCTGGGCCCGAACACCGGCACAGGTCACACTTCGACACTGCTCTACATCGAGCCCGAGGCCGACCACGCCATCGCCTGCATGCAGGCGGTGCGCGCCGGCGGCCACCGCTGGATCGATGTGCGCGCCGAGGTGTTTCGCGAACACAACCGGCGCTTGCAGGGCCGGCTCGACGGCTCGGTGTGGAGCCATTGCCGCAGCTGGTATCGCATGGACACGGGCCGCATCGTTGCCCTGTTCCCGGGTTTCACACGCGAGTACGTGCAGGCCACCCGCCAGCCGGATTTCGCTGATTACCGTTTTGGTTGAGTTGATGAACGATCGACATTCCCCCCTGCCGCTGGCACCCGAGGACACCCGGGAGCCCGACCTGGCCGCCGTGCGTGTGGACCGCGCCACCACCGAGCTCAAGCACGGACGTGCCGTGCGCCTGTGCGACGACGATGGCAGCGCTTCGGCCGGCGCGCTGGTGGTCGCCGCGGTCGAAGCACTCACCGCCTCGCGCTTGGGCTGGTTCTGCGCTCTGGGCGTGCCGATGCAGCTGTTGCTGGGTGGCGAGCGCCGCCATGCGCTGGATGCCGCATCCCTGGCGGCCGGTCCGATGCGCATCGACTTGCCGTCCGGCGCCACGCTGGACGACGTGCTGCGCCTGGCCGCGGTGACGCCGCCGGGCGCGTCGCGCACCGAGTTGCCGCAGCGCTTGCGCAGCGGTGCGCGCCCCGCCTCGGCTGACGCGCCGGCGATGCTCAGCGCGCTGCAGCTGGCCAAGCGCGCGCGCCTCGCGCCGGCCTTGCTGATGGTCGTCGAGCAGCCCGCCACCGCGCCTCAGGTGGCCGCGGCGCAGTTGCTTGGCGTGTCGCTCGCCGATCTGCAGCAAACGCAGGGTGCGGTCATCCCGAAGCTGCTGCGCATCAGCGACGCGCATGTGCCGCTGGCCGCGCGCGAGGATTGCGAACTGGCGCTGTTTCGCGAGGAAAACGGCGGCGCCGAGCACCTGGCCATCATCGTCGGGCAGCCCGACCTGAGCCAGCCCGTGCCGGTGCGGCTGCACTCGTCGTGCCTGACCGGTGACCTGCTGGGCAGCTTGCGTTGCGATTGCGGCGATCAGCTGCGCCGTGCGGTGGAGCGGCTGGCGGTGGATGGCGGCGTGCTGCTGTACCTAGAGCAGGAAGGCCGCTCGATCGGTCTGGCCAACAAGCTGCGCGCCTACCGGCTGCAAGATGCCGGGCTCGACACGCTGGACGCCGACCACCACCTCGGCTTTGCGGCCGACGAACGTGATTACGGAGCGGCGGTGGCGATGCTGCGCGAGCTGGGCATCTCGCGCATCCGGCTGCTCACCAACAACCCGAAGAAGATCGATGCGTTGGCGGCCGGGGGGATCGAGGTGGTCGAGCGGCTGTCACTGCACGCGCCGGTCAACCCGCACAACGCGCGCTACATCGAAACCAAGCAGCAGCGCGCGGGGCACCTCAGGGACGACTGAGCGAGCCGGGCGGCTCGCTCGCCGATCAGGCGGCGATCTCGGAGGCTTGCGCTGCGGCAGCCGAGTCGAGGCACTTGTTGCACTTGCCCAGACCGCGCAGGCGCGGATCGGGCTTGCCTTCGCCAGTCTTGAAATTGGCCTGGCAGCGACGGCACACATACATCTTCGAGCTCGACATCATGGGCTTGATGCCGGGCTCCGACGAGGGCCGGGCCGCCGAATACTCGGCCTGGGTTTGCCGCAGCTTGACGTTTTCGGGCGTCGCTGTCGCGGGCGTGGTGGTGGTCTTGGTTCGTGGGGTGGCCATGGCGCGGGGTGAACCTCTCAGATAAAGCCGACACGTCAGGGGCCTGAGCGTGTCAAGGAAGCGCGTATTGTCCGCGCACTGGGGCTTTCGTGCTGACAAAGTGGGCCCAATCGTCCTCAAAGAGCGCTTGTTGACCCCATCCCGGCGTGAATCTTTCGGCAATCGCCGCCGCGAACGTCCGGCGGCGCGTCCACGAAGCGCCCTTCGAGGTGGCCGGTTCGCGCATGCCTGGGCGCGGATGGCCGAGCCTGCGTGGACTGTGCAGCCGCAGCGACTGCGGCGCACGCACGCGGAATAAGCCCACGAAACATGTACCCCGCAGTGGGGGCGTATAACGGCACGAGGTGCCCCAGCACCTTCGGGCGCGCGACACGCGAAATGCAAGTCCAGTCCAAGGTCCATATGCCCCCCCAGATCCCCGTGACACTCGGCCCGGTATCCGGCGTCGAGTACATCGACGAAGTCCGTCGCCAGGAGGCTTTGCTGTGCACCGGCGCGCTGCAAAGCGCGATCTTCAACAGCGCCTACTTCTCCAGCATCGCGACCGATGCCAAGGGCGTCATTCAGATCTTCAACGTCGGTGCGGCGCGCATGCTCGGGTATTCCGCTGCCGATGTGTTGAACAAGATCACGCCGGCGGAAATTTCCGATCCGCAGGAATTGATCGAGCGCGCCCATGCGCTCAGCAATGAACTGGACATCCAGATTGCCCCGGGATTCGAGGCGCTGGTGTTCAAGGCGTCACGCGGCATCGAAGACATCTACGAGTTGACCTACATCCGCAAGGATGGCAGCCGGTTCCCGGCCGTGGTGTCGGTGACGGCGCTGCGTGACGCTCACGACATCATCATTGGCTACCTTCTGATCGGCACCGACAACACGGCGCGCAAGCATGCCGAAGAAGCGCTGCTCAAGGCCGGTGCGCTGCAGCGAGCCATCTTCAACAGCGCCAACTTCTCGAGCATCGCGACCGACGCCAAGGGCATCATCCAGATCTTCAACGTCGGTGCGGAGCGCATGCTGGGCTACGCCGCCGTCGATGTGTTGAACAAGATCACGCCGGCGGAAATTTCTGATCCGCAGGAGGTGATCGCACGCGCGCAGGTCCTGAGCGATTGTTTTGCCAAGCCGATCTCGCCGGGATTCGAAGCGCTGGTGTTCAAGGCGTCACGCGGCATCGAAGACATCTACGAGCTGACCTACATCCGCAAGGATGGCAGCCGGTTCCCGGCCGTGGTGTCGGTGACGGCGCTGCGCGACGCGCACGACAGCATCATTGGCTACCTTCTGATCGGCACCGACAACACGGCACGCAAGCAGCTGGCCGACGAGCTGGAGCAGCACCGCCACCACCTCGAAGATCTCGTTTTTTCGCGTACCGCAGAGCTGGCGGAGTCGCGGGACGCGGCCGAGGCCGCGAGCCGGGCCAAGAGCATGTTCCTGGCCAACATGAGCCACGAACTGCGCACGCCGATGAACGGCATCATGGGCATGACCGACCTGGCCCTGCGTCGCGCCACCGATCCGACCCAGATCGATTGGCTGACGAAGGGAGCGCAGGCGTCGCGGCATCTGCTGGCCATCATCAGTGACATTCTGGACATCTCGCGCATCGAAGCGGGCCAGTTGACGCTGGAGGAGAAAACCTTCTCGCTGGCGCGCACGGTCGACGAGAGCGTGCGCATGCTCGAAGCTCAGGCGCTGGCCAAGGGGTTGCAGTTGTCCAGCCATATCGACCCAACGACGCCAGACCAGTTGTGCGGCGACGCCTTGCGCCTGAAGCAGATCTTGCTCAACTTCGTGGGCAACGCCATCAAGTTTTCTGCGCACGGGGATGTCGAGATCAGCGTGCGAGCCACCGAAGACGACGGCCACAGCCTGCTGCTGCATGTCGAGGTGTCTGACCAGGGCATCGGCCTGAGCGCCGAACAGCAGAACCGGCTGTTTCAGGTGTTCTCGCAAGTCGATGAGTCCTCGACGCGCAAATATGGTGGCAGCGGGCTGGGCCTGGTCATTTCCAAGCGCCTGGCCAAGCTGATGGGCGGCGATGTCGGCGTGACCAGTCAACCCGGTGTCGGGAGCACGTTCTGGATGACGGCACGCCTGAAGCGCGCCCTCGCAGAAGATTCTCACGCCGGACCGAACGCCGAGCCGCTGCGCGAGGTGCTGGCGCTGCGCTTTGCGGGTCTGCGCATTCTGGTGGTCGAGGACGACGCCACCAGCCAGGCCGTGGCGCGTGGCCTGCTGGAGGACGCCGGGCTCGTCGTCGACGTGGTGAGCAATGGCCAAGAGGCGGTCGAGCGTGTCCGCACGACGAGTTACGCGCTGATCCTCATGGACATGAAGATGCCTGTCATGGACGGCGTTCAGGCCACGCGTGCGATTCGCACCATCCCGAGCCAGATGACGGTGCCGATTCTGGCCATGACCGCCAATGCCTTCGCCGACGATCGCGTGCGCTGCCTGGCGGCCGGAATGAACGGGCACATCGCCAAGCCCGTGGAGCCTGACGTGCTGTATTCGACGTTGATGCAGTGGCTGCTCAAGACCAGCAATCCGGCCCGGATCTGACGCTCGGGGGGGCCATCCGTGCATCCGAATACCGGTTCGCGATGCCGAGAAGTCTTCGAAGCCCCGGCGCTCGGCCCCGGCCCGTCAGGCGGTCGCTCGAGGCAGGCGCCCGGCCGCACGCAGCCCGTCGGTGAGTTGGCTCGGATGGTCGAGCCGCCACGGCTGCAACTGCGCGGGCACCGCATGCGCGCCATAGCCCCAGCTCACCAGCGCGGCGGCGCAGCCGGCGGCTTGCGCGGCCAGCACGTCGGGCGGCGCGTCGCCCACCATCAGCACGCGCCCCACCGGCACGCCCAGCGCCTGCGCGGTGGTTTGCAGCGTCAACGGCAACGGTTTGCGCTGCGCGGGTGAGTCGGCACCCTGCACGTGCGGCAAGTACGGCTGCAGGCCAGCCGCTTCGATCACGGCCATCGCCAGTGGCGTGGGCTTGTTGGTCACCACCGCCAGGGGCAGCTGGCCGTGCAGGCCGCGCAGCGCATCGATGACGCCGGGATACAGCGTGCCGTGATCGAACGGTGCGGCGTGCGACGCCTCGATGAAGCGCAGGTGCAAACGCTCGCACAGCGCGCTGTCGGCGCTGTCGGCGCCGCGGGCCTTGAGCGCGCTGGCGATCAGCGCATTCGGGCCGTTGCCGATCCAGCCCTGCACGGTGGCCAGGTCGACCGGCTGCAGCCCGACCGAAGCCAGCGTGGCGTTGATCGCGTGAGCGATGTCGCTCGCGCTGTCGATCAGCGTGCCGTCGAGGTCGAAGACGACGGCGTCGATGTGGCCCAGTTCAGGCGTCATGCGCGCGCCGGGTGGGGGTCTTGCGCAGGCGCTGGCCGGCCAGCGCGTTGTCGCGGATGGCCGCGATGGACTCGCGGTAGCGCCCGCCGCTGAAGACCGCCGAGCCGGCGACCAGCGTGTCGGCGCCCGCGTTGCCCACGCGCTGCGCGTTGTCGGCCTTGATGCCGCCATCGACTTCGAGCCAGATGTCGCGCCCGGTGGCGTCGATGCGCCGGCGCACCGCTTCGATCTTGGGCAGCACGTGCTCGATGAAGCTCTGACCCCCGTAGCCGGGGTTGACCGACATCAGCAGCACCAGATCGAGCTGTTCGAGCACATGGTCGAGGCAGTGCAGCGGGGTGGCCGGGTTGAGCACCAGCCCGGCCTTCATGCCCAGCGAGCGGATCAGCTGCACCGTGCGGTCGATGTGCTCGCTGGCTTCGGGGTGAAACGAGATCAGCGAGGCACCCGCCTGCGCAAACATCGGGATCAGCGCGTCGACCGGCTTGACCATCAGGTGCACGTCGATGGGCACCGGCT
>CANFXR010000008.1 GCA_947451035.1 Burkholderiales bacterium | reverse complement strand
CCCGCTGATCGTCATGCGCAGCCCCGAGATGTACACGCTGCCGCTGGCCCTGCGCAGCCTGCAAAGCCCGGTCGACACCGAGTGGGGCGCGCTGATGACCGGATCGGCCATCGCCACCGTGCCGCTGCTGCTGCTGTTTGCCGTGTCATCGCGCCAGTTGATCTCCGGGCTGACCGCCGGAGCCGTGAAGTGAACCCGCCCGACCCCACACCCACCTCGAAGACGCATCCCATGAATCCGACTTCACCCGCGCACCCGGCCATGGCTTTCCCCAAGGACTTCGTCTGGGGCGTGGCCACCAGCGCCTTCCAGATCGAGGGCGCCGCCGGATCCGACGGCAAGGGCCCATCGATCTGGGACAGCTTTTGCAAGCGCTCCGGGGTGATCGCCGACGGCAGCAACGGCGATGTGGCCTGCGACCACTACCGGCGCTGGGAATCCGACCTCGACCTCATCGCCGGATTGGGCGTGAATGCCTACCGGTTCTCGGTGTCGTGGCCGAGGGTGCGTCCGGGCGGTACCGGCAGCTGGAACCCCAAGGGGCTCGATTTCTACGAGCGCATGGTCGACGGGATGCTCGAGCGCGGCCTCAAGCCTTACCTCACGCTCAACCACTGGGACTTGCCCGAAGAACTGCAGACCAACGGCGGCTGGACGCACCGTGACACGGTGCATCGATTCGTCGAATACGCCCGCGGCATCGGTGCGCGCATGGGCGACCGGGTCGCCGCCATCACCACCCACAACGAGCCGTGGGTGATGGCGATGCTGGGCCACGAGTCGGGCATCTTCGCGCCGGGCATCAAGGACCGCGCGCAGGCGTCGCAGGCCTCGCACCACCTGCTGCTCAGCCACGGGCTGGCGCTGCAGGCGCTGCGCGCCGAAGGCTGCCGCAGCCCCCTGGGCATCGTGCTGAACCTCGCGCCGGTGCAGCCGGCCACCGACAGCGCCGAAGATGCCGCACAGGTGCGGCTTGAGGACGGCCGCTTGCTGCGCTGGTACGTCGATCCGCTGTTCGGCAAGGGCTATCCGCAAGACGTGCTGGACCATCTGGGTGCCGATGCGCCCCGGGTGCACAGCGGCGACATGGAGGCGATCGCCGCACCGCTGGACTACCTCGGCGTCAACTACTACTCGCGCTCGGTGGCCAGCGCCGCCGGCCCATGGGACGTCAAGCAAGGCGGTCGCGAGATCACCGAGATGGGCTGGGAGGTCTACCCCGAAGGGCTCACCGAACTGCTGCTGCGACTGCACCGCGACTACCCGCTGCCGCCGGTCTACATCACCGAAAACGGTGGCGCCTTCCCCGACCACCTGACCGACGGCGTGGTGCACGACGCGGACCGCACGCGCTACCTGGCGCAGCACATCGACGCCGTGGGCGCGGCGATGGCGCAAGGCGTGCCGATGGCCGGCTACATGGTGTGGAGCCTGCTGGACAACTTCGAGTGGGCCTCGGGCTACGTCAAGCGCTTCGGCATCGTCCACGTCGACTACGACACCCAGCGCCGCACCCTCAAGGACAGCGCGCACTGGTACCGTGGCTTCCTCGAGCGGCAGCGGGCCTCGCACGTCGCCCCCACGCCGCCGGGGCCTCTGGCGGCGGTGGCAGGAGCCTAGGATGGGACAGGTTTCGTTGCGCGGCATCCGCAAGCGGTTCGGCCAGACCGACGTCATCCGCGGCGTCGACCTCGAGGTGCGTGACGGCGAATTCATCGTCTTCGTCGGCCCGTCGGGCTGCGGCAAATCCACCACCTTGCGGATGATCGCCGGGCTCGAGACCATCACCAGCGGCGACCTCATCATCGACGGCACGCGCGCCAACGACCTGCGTCCGGCCGACCGGGGCGCGGCCATGGTGTTCCAGAGCTACGCGCTGTATCCGCACATGACGGTGGCCGAGAACATGGGCTTCGCGCTGAAGATGGCCGGCGTGCCGCGCGTTCAGCGCGACGAGCAGGTCGGCCGCACCGCTGAAGTGCTGCGCATCACCGAGTTGCTGTCGCGCTTTCCCAAGGAGCTGTCGGGCGGCCAGCGCCAGCGCGTGGCGATCGGCCGCGCCATCGTGCGCAAGCCCAAGGTGTTCTTGTTCGACGAGCCGCTGTCGAACCTGGACGCGGCGCTGCGCGTGAACATGCGCATCGAGCTGTCGCGCCTGCACAAGGAACTCGGCACGACGATGATCTACGTCACCCACGATCAGGTCGAGGCCATGACGATGGGCGACCGCATCGCCGTGTTCAATGGCGGGCGGGTCGAGCAGCTGGGCACGCCCATGGAGCTTTACGACCATCCGGCCAACGAGTTCGTCGCCACCTTCCTGGGTGCCCCGCAGATGAACCTGGTGGATCGTCCGCCCACCACAGGCGCGTCGGCCGCGCACCGCGCGCTGTGGGAAGCGCTGGCCGGTCACGCCAAGCCGCTGGCCGCACGCGCCGGGCTGCGTCCGGAGCACTTGCACTTGCTGCCGGCGGGGCAGGGCATTGCGGCGGTGGTGGCACTGGCCGAGCACCTCGGTGACTCGTCGATCGTGCACCTGCGCGTCGAAGGCGTGAGCGGCCTGCTCAACGCCAAGGTGGCGGCCACCGGCAGCCGCATCATGGCCGCTCAGGCGGTCGGCCTGGGCGTGTCCGATGGGGCGCCGGCGCTGACGTTCGACGCCCAGGGCCGCCGGCTGTGATCTGAGGGTGCCGCCCGCCGTCTTTGTGGGTACTCGCGCCGGTTGAGCCGCCCCGGCGGCTCAAGTGCGACCCGCCGAAGTCGATACCTCCCCATCCGGGTCACGTCGCCACGCTCGACGGCTACCTGGTGCAGGCCACGGTGCCCGACGGCTGGCACTGGCGCAGCTCGCTCACCCGCGATGACGACGGCTACGGCGCGTGCGAGCTGATGTGGGTCACCAGCGCATCGGCCCGGTAACGACCCGCAGGCGCGGTCTGCCTGCAACCTTTGACGCCGATCAACGAGCCAGGCCTCGACGTTTGTAGCATCCACCGGATCGACTTCGGGAGGGTTCGCCATGGCAGGCTATTCATTCAGGTTTTCGGGGCTCACGGTGCTGCTGGCGCTGATGGTTCCCGTCGGGGCGCAGGCCTCCACGCCGGCCACGGCGCAGACGTCCGCACAGAACAAGGCCGCGCTGGCACGCTACGACAGCGACAAGAAGCTGTGCAACGACGAGGCCTCGTCGACGGCGCGACTGCAGTGCCGGCGTGATGCCAAGGCGGAATACGACAAGGCCTTGGCCGAGATCAAGGCGGGCGCGGCGTCGGCCGCCGTGGTGCCGGCCCCGGTTCCAGCGGCTTCGGCTCCGGTCGCGGTGCCGGCACCGGCCCCCGCGAGCGTGGCCGTTTGCGCCGAGTGCGGCCGGGTGATCGCCGTGTCGGTGACCGAAAAGGAAGGCGAGGGCAGTGCGCTGGGGCTGCTCGGTGGAGGTGCTGCCGGCGCGCTGCTGGGCCATCAGGTCGGCTCGGGCACCGGAAGGACGCTCGCCACGGTGGCCGGTGCCTTGGGCGGCGCCTACGCGGGCAAGAAGATCGAGGAAAAGGTCAAGACCCACAAGGTCTGGATCGTGAGCGTGCAGTACGACGAGGGTGGGCGGGCCAATTTCGAGTTCGACAGGGATCCCGGCCTCAAGGTCGGCGATGCGGTCAGGAAGTCGGGCGATACCGTCCTCAAGGCACCACCTCCCTGAGGCCGCGAAGGGCGGGCCGCGGGCGGGTGCGGCGCCGTTGTGACCGCGGGGCGCGCCCCGGGCGTGGCGGCGCGAGCGCCGCCGTGCGGCGTGAGGCCGCCGCTTACACTGCACGCGCCTCGCAGCGCCGCTTGCGAGCTGTCGGGTCAGGGCTCAAGCGCTGGCCTTCGCACCCTCTCATTCCCCCCTGCAGATGCTTGATTTGTTCCGTCGCCGGGCAACCTTTCGGTCGTGCTGGCGCCGGTGCGGCTCATGACTTCAAACGCCAGCCATCCGACTGGCGCGCCGCGCATCGAGGCCTTGTCGACGCGCACCATGCTGTGGGTGATCGCCGCCGCGGCCTGCGCCTGGTTCGGGGTGCTCGGGCTGCGCCACCTGATGCCCACCGACGAAGGGCGCTACGCCGAGATCGCGCGCGAGATGTTCGCCAGTGGCGACTGGGTGACCATCCGCTACAACGACCTCAAGTACTTCGAAAAGCCGCCGCTGCACCTGTGGATGACAGCGCTGGCGTACCACGCGTTCGGCGTCAACGAATGGTCGGCGCGGCTGTGGGTCGCGCTGAGCGGGGCGGCCGGGATGCTGGTGAGCGCGCTGGCCGCGCGCCGCTGGTGGGGCCCGCGCGTGGGCTGGCTCACCGCGCTGGTGCTGCTGGCCTCGCCGTCGTGGAACTTCGCCGCGCACTTCAACACGCTGGACATGAGCGTGTCGGCACTGCTGGCCGGCGTGCTGGCCGGTGTGCTGCTGGCCCAGCATCCGCAGGCCACCAGCCGCCAGCGCCGTCACTGGATGTGGTTCGCCTGGGGCGCCATGGGGCTGGCGGTGCTCACCAAGGGTTTGATGGGCCTCGTGCTGCCGGGGCTGGTGCTGGTGGTCTACACGCTGCTGGCGCGAGACTGGGCGCTGTGGCGGCGCTTGCACCTGGTGAGTGGCGCGCTGATCATGCTGGCCATCGTGCTGCCGTGGTTCACGCTGGTGTCGCTGCGCAACCCGGACTTCGCGCACTTCTTCTTCATCCACGAGCACTGGGAGCGCTACACCTCCAACGTGCATCACCGCTCGGGGCCCGTCTGGTACTTCGTGCCGCAGTTGTTGGTGGGTTTTCTGCCGTGGCTGGGCCTGGTGCCGGGCGCGGTGCGTGTGGTGCGACAGGAGAGCGCGGGCGCGGGCTTTCGACCGAAGCTGCTGCTGGCGGTGTGGGCGATCGCGATCTTCGCGTTCTTCAGCGCGTCGGGCTCCAAGCTGCCGGGTTACATCGTCCCGATCTTTCCGGCGCTGGCCGTGCTGCTGGCCGTGGCGCTCGATGCGCTGGACGCCGCGGCCTGGAAACGCCACCTGCTCGTCGCGCTCGGTGTGGTGGCGCTGCCTTTGCTGGCGTGGCTGCCGGCGCGCGGCTGGCTGGCCGCGGGCGACTTCAACCCCGCGCTGACCGACTACCTGCCGTGGCTGGGCGCGGCGTTTCTGAGCGTGGCGGGCGGCGTGTGGGTGGCGTGCCGGCTGAACGCGCGCGGCCGGCTCGACGCCAGCCTGACCGCCTACGCGCTGGCGCTGTTCGCCGGCATGACGATCGCCACCGTCGGCCACGAGACCTTCGGGCGCGACATCTCGGGCATCGAGCTGGTCGCACCCATGCAATCGGTGCTCACACCCGACATGCCGATCTACGGCGTGCGCTTGCTGGACCACACGCTGCCGTTCTATTTGCGGCGCACCCTGACCATGGTCGAGCGGCCCGACGAGCTCGAGTTCGGCACCCAGCAGGAGCCCGACAAGTGGCTGCCCACGATGGCCGCGTTCAAGCAGGCGTGGACGTCGGGGCCGCACGCCATGGCGGTGATGTCACCCGAAACCCACGCCGCCTTGCGCTCCGAACAGCTGCCCCTGTTCGTGATCGCTCAAAATGCACGGCGCGTCGTGGTGGTCAACTTCCCCCGCGCGGCCCCATGACGACGTCCCCACCCGCCTTTCTGCCCTTCACGCGCCCCGAGATCGACGCGGCCACCATCGCCGAGGTGAGCCGCGTGCTGGCCTCGGGCTGGATCACCTCGGGCCCGCAGGTGCAAGCCTTCGAGGCGCAGTTGTCGGCGCTGTTCGGCGGGCGACCGGTGCGCTCGTTTTCGAACGGCACCGCCACCATGGAAGTGGCACTTCGGCTGGCCGACATCGGACCCGGCGACGAGGTCATCACCACGCCCATCACCTGGGTGGCAACGGCCAACGTCATTGTGGCCGTGGGCGCCACGCCGGTGTTCGTGGACGTGGATCCGCGCACCCGCAACATCGACCTGGATGCACTTGAAGCCGCCATCACGCCGCGCACGCGCGCCGTCATGCCGGTGTATCTGGCGGGGCTGCCGGTGGACATGGACCGGCTTTACCGCATCGCCCGGGCACACCAGCTGCGCGTGATCGAAGACGCTGCGCAGGCCATCGACTCGCGCTGGAACGACCAGCGCATCGGCGCGCTGGGCGATCTGGTGAGCTTCAGCTTTCAGGCCAACAAGAACATCACCTGCTCCGAAGGCGGCTGCCTGGTGATGAACACGCCGGCCGAAGCCGAGCGTGCCGAGCGGCTGCGCCTGCAAGGCGTGGTGCGCTCGGGGCTGGACGGCATGGACGTCGTGGAGCCCGGCGGCAAGTTCAACCTGAGCGACATCCACGCCACCATCGGGCTGGGGCAACTGGCGCGGCTGGGTGAGGTGACACGGCGGCGTGCCGAACTGGCACAGGCTTACTTTGAAGCCGCAGCCGCCCACGGCCTGGAAGCGCTGGGCATCGAGCTGCCGCCCGCGATCAACACCACGGGCGCGATCACCAACTGGCACATGTTCCAGGTGCTGCTGCCGGCCGAACGGTTGGCCGGCGGGCGCGCTGCGGTGATGCAGCTGCTGCGCGATGCGGGCATCGGCGCGGGCGTGCATTACCCGGCGGTGCACCTGTTCACCTTTTATCGATCGATGGGCTGGCGCGAGGGATCGCTGCCGAACGCCGAGCGCATCGGTCGCGGCATCCTGACCTTGCCGCTGTTTCCGGCCATGAGCCGTGACGATGTCGAGCGCGTGTGCCGCTCGCTGGCCAACGCCTGCAGGAGCTTGCTCACATGAACTCATCTTCCACGCCGGTGATCGCGATCTCGGTCGTCATCCCGGTCTACAACGAACAAGACGTGCTGCAAGCGCTGTTCGATCGCCTGTACACGGTGCTCGACGCCACGGGCGAGCGCTACGAGGTCATCTTCGTCAACGATGGCAGCCGCGACCGCTCGGCGCAGATGCTGGCCGCGCAGTTCAAGCTGCGTCCCGACGTGACGCGCGTGGTGCTGTTCAACGGCAACTTCGGCCAGCACATGGCCATCATGGCCGGCTTCGAGCATGTGCGCGGCCAGATCGCCGTGACGCTCGACGCCGATCTGCAAAACCCGCCCGAGGAAATCCCGCGGCTGGTCGCTGCCATACGCGCCGGCCACGATTACGTGGGCTCGATCCGGCTGCAGCGCAACGACACCGCGTTCCGGCGCGTGGCTTCGCGGCTGATGAACCGGCTGCGCGAGAACATCACGCACATCCAGATGACCGACCAGGGCTGCATGCTGCGCGCCTACGACCGCGCGCTGGTCGACACGCTCAACGCCTGCCGCGAGGTCAATACCTTCATCCCGGCGCTGGCCTACACGTTTGCGGCCACGCCCACCGAGATCGAGGTCGCGCACGAAGAGCGCCACGCGGGCGAATCGAAGTACTCGCTGTACAAGCTGATCCGCCTGAACTTCGACCTGGTCACCGGATTTTCGACGGTGCCGCTGCAGTGGTTCTCGCTGATCGGCACGGTGCTGTCGCTGGGCGCCGGCGGGCTGTTCGTGCTGCTGGTGATCAGGCGCTTCCTGATGGGCGCCGAAGTGGAGGGCGTGTTCACGCTGTTCGCGCTGCAGTTCTTCCTGATCGGCATCATGCTGTTCGGCATCGGGCTGCTCGGCGAATATGTCGGGCGCATCCAGCAGGAGGTGCGCAGCCGGCCGCGCTACCGCATCAGCGCGGTGCTCGAGGCCGAGTCCGCTTCAGTCTCGCTTCAATCCACCGGGGTGAGCGTGTGAGGGTGGTGGTCTTTGCGTACTCGAACGTGGGCGACCGCTGCTTGCGGCTGCTGCACGCGCGCGGCGTCGAGGTGGCGCTGGTCGTCACCCACCGCGACACGCCGGGTGAGACGCTGTGGTTCGAGCGCGTGGCCGACACCGCCGCCGAGTTGTCGCTGCCCACCGTGCTGGTCGAAGAGCTGAGCGCAGCCGAACTCGCGCAAGCGGTCGAACGCGCGCGCCCCGACGTGATCTTCTCGTTCTACTTCCGCTCGATGATCCCGAGCGCGCTGCTGTCGCTGGCGCCGCTTGGCGCGTTCAACATGCACGGCTCGCTGCTGCCGCACTTTCGCGGTCGCGCTCCGACCAACTGGGCGGTGCTCAAGGGCGCCACCGAGACCGGTGCCACGCTGCACGAGATGGTGGCCAAGCCCGATGCCGGGTTCATCGTCGATCAAAGCGCCGTGCCCATCTTGCCCGACGACACCGCCGAGCAGGTGTTCGACAAGGTCAGCGTGGCCGCCGAGCAGGTGCTGTGGCGCAGCCTGGGGGCTATCGAAGCCGGCCGACCGCCGCGCTTGCCCAACGACCTGGCCGCAGGCAGCTACTACTCGTCGCGCCGCCCCGAAGACGGGCGCATCGACTGGTCGCAGCCGGCGCCCGATGTCTACAACCTGATCCGCGCCGTGGCGCCGCCGTATCCGGGCGCTTTCACCGAGATCGGTGGCCAGCGCCTGATCGTGGCTGCGGCCAGGCGCCTTGCCGCCGCTGCAGCGCCATCCATGGCCGGCCTCGCGCCGGGCCTGCATGCCGTCGACGGGCGCATCATCGCGCTGTGCGGCGACGGCGGCGTCATCGTAGTGCGTCGGCTGCTGGCCGGTGCCGGCGAGGTCGACGCCGCGTTCCTGAATTCCCTCCAACACGCCACCACCGAGTCCACTGCCTCAACATGAAAAAAATCCTGATCCTGGGCGTCAATGGCTTCATCGGCCACCACCTCACGCAGCGCATTCTCGAGACCACCGACTGGGAGGTCTACGGCATGGACATGGCGTCCAACCGCCTGGGCGACACCGTCAAGCATCCGCGCATGCACTTCTTCGAGGGTGACATCACCATCAACAAGGAGTGGGTCGAGTACCACGTCAAGAAGTGCGACGTGATCTTGCCGCTGGTGGCGATCGCCACGCCGGCGACCTACGTGCGCGAGCCGCTGCGCGTGTTCGAACTCGACTTCGAGGCCAACCTGCCTATCGTGCGGGCGGCCGTCAAGTACAAGAAGCATCTGGTGTTTCCGTCGACCTCCGAGGTCTACGGCATGTGCCCCGATGACGAGTTCGATCCCGAGACCTCCACGCTGGTGTGCGGCCCGATCAACAAGCCGCGCTGGATCTACGCGTGCTCCAAGCAGCTGATGGACCGCGTGATCGCGGCCTACGGCATGGAGCAAGGCCTCAACTACACGCTGTTCCGTCCGTTCAACTGGATAGGCTCGGGGCTTGATTCGATCTTCGAATCGAAGGAAGGCTCCTCGCGCGTGGTCACCCAGTTCCTCGGGCAGATCGTGCGTGGCGAGCCCATCCAGCTGGTCGACGGCGGTGAGCAGCGGCGCGCGTTTGCCGACATCACCGACGGCATCGATGCGCTCATGCGCATCATCGCCAACGTCAACGGCGTGGCCTCCGGTCGCATCTACAACGTGGGCAATCCGGCCAACCACCACTCGGTGCGCGAGCTGGCCGAAATGATGCTGGCCATGGCCGCCGAATACCCGGAGTACGCCAGCGGCGCTGCGAAGACACGCATCATCGATGTGACGTCCGGCGAGTTCTACGGCAAGGGCTACCAGGACGTGCAAAACCGCCTGCCCAAGATCACCAGCACCGTCGAGGAACTGGGCTGGAAGCCCACGGTCGACATGCACACCGCGCTGCGCCGCATCTTTGACTCGTACCGATCGAAGGTGGTCGAAGCGCGCTCGCTGGTCGAATCGGAGCGCTGAAGGGGCGCGCCGTGGCGCTGATCGCGCTGAAGGTCGACGTGGACACCCTGCGCGGCACCCGCGAGGGCGTGCCGCGCTTGCTGCAACTGCTGAGCCGGCACCGTGCCCGCGCCACCTTCTTGTTCAGCCTCGGCCCCGACCACACGGGCTGGGCGCTGCGCCGGGTGTTCCGGCCGGGCTTTCTGAGCAAGGTGTCGCGCACGTCGGTGGTCAAGCATTACGGGCTGCGCACGCTGATGTACGGCGTGCTGCTCCCGGCGCCTGACATCGGCCGCCAAGCCGCCGCGCCGATGGTCGCAGCGCGCCAGGCCGACCATGAGTGCGGCATCCACACCTGGGACCATGTGCGCTGGCACGACAACGTGCGCCAGCGCGATGCCGCCTGGACGCGCGAGCAGATGGGTTTGGCATTCGAGCGCTACACCGACATCTTCGGCGAGGCTCCCGCCACGCACGGCGCGGCCGGCTGGCAGATGAACGCCGAGGCCTTCCGTCAGATCGACGACTGGGGCATGGCGTATGCGTCTGACGGTCGCGGCAGCGGGCCGCACCGCCTCAGCGTTGAGGGCCGCACGCTGCGCCACGTGCAGTACCCGACCACCTTGCCCACGCTCGACGAGCTGATCGGCAACCCCGGCATCGATGAAGACAACGTGAGCGAGACCTTGCTCGATCTCACCGAATCCGACGACGACCAGGTGTTCACGCTGCACGCCGAACTGGAAGGCGGCCTGCTTGCGCCGGCCTTCGAGCGGCTGCTGGCCGGCTGGGTGTCGCAGGGCCACCAGCTGGTTTCGCTGGCCGAGTTGCATGAGCACACCGCGACCGGCGGGTTGCCCGTCGTGCCGCTCACCTGGGGCAGCGTGAGCGGGCGCAGCGGCGAGCTCATCTGCGCTGGCGCGGCACCCTGAGCGGCTGACCTGACGATGCTGTTCGACACGACCTTGCGTCGCGACCTGGGGCGCAGCTTCGTGGCCACGCTGGTGGTGCTGCTGACCATCGTGCTGACGATGATGCTCATCCGCACGCTGGGCATGGCGGCCAACGCCAAGCTCGCGCCGCAGGACGTGGCGCTGATGATGGGCTACACCGCGCTGGCGCACATGCCCACGGTGCTGGCCGTGGCGATGTTCATCGCCGTGGTCGGCACGCTCGGGCGCATGTACCGCGATAGCGAAATGACCGTGTGGCTCAGCAGCGGCTTGAGCCTGTCGCAGTTCGCCCGGCCGGTGCTGCGGCTGTCGTGGCCGGTGCTGCTCGTGGTGGCGGCGATGGCGCTGTTCGTCTATCCATGGGTCAACGAACGCAGCGGGAAACTGCGCGAGCAGTTCGAGCGCCGCTCGGACCTGTCGCGCGTGTCGCCCGGGCAGTTCCAGACGTCGAGCGACGGCCGGCGGGTGTTCTTCATCGAGCGCGACTCGAAGGACAAGACCAACGCGAGCCAGGTCTTCATCTATGGCGAGCTCAAGGACAGCGAGTCGGTCACCACCGCCCAAGCCGGGCGCATCGAGGTGCACGACGACAAACGCTACCTGCGGCTCGAGGATGGACAGCGCAACGAGATCGACACGCGCAAGAGCGAGTCCACGCTGGCGCGCTTCGAACGCTACGAGACGGTGGTGGGCGAGCACCTCGCCTCGAACACCGACCGGCCGGCCGTCAAGGCACGCAGCTCGGTCGACCTCATCGCCGATGCCGATCGGGTGTCGCTCGGTGAGCTGACCTGGCGCATCGGGCTGCCGCTGGCCGCGGCCAACCTGGTGCTGCTGGGCATCGGTCTGGCGGCCAGCAGCCTGCGCCGCGCCGGCAACTGGAACACGCTGCTCGCGCTGCTGACCTTCGTCGTCTACTACAACCTGATCAACCTGTCGCAGGCCTGGGTGGCCGGCGGCACCTTGCACATGGGTTCCGCGCTGCTGGCCATCCACGGCGTCGCGTTGCTGCTGGCGCTGGCCCTGCTGTGGTCCAAGGACAACCTGGTGCGCCGCACGCTGTGGATGCGGCTGACCGGGCGTTGAACCTGCGAGGCGTCAGCCGAACACGACCGTGCGGTGGCCGTTGATCAGGATGCGGTCTTCGAGGTGGTTGCGCAGCCCGCGCGCCAGCACGCCTTTTTCGACATCCTTGCCGCAGCGCACCAGATCGGCCACCGAGTCGCTGTGGTCGATGCGCATCACGTCTTGTTCGATGATCGGGCCCTCGTCGAGGTCCTCGGTCACGTAGTGGCAGGTCGCACCGATCAGCTTGACGCCGCGCTCCCACGCCTGGTGGTAGGGCTTGGCACCGGCAAAGCTCGGCAGGAAGCTGTGGTGGATGTTGATGATCTGCCCCGGGTACTTGCGGCACAGCGACGGCGGCAGGATCTGCATGTAGCGCGCAAGCACCATCGTGTCGGCGCCGCACGACTCGAACAGCCGCTCGAGCGCGGCAAAGGCTTCGGCCTTGTCCTCCTTGGGCACCGGGATGTGGTGAAACGCCAGCCCGTGCCACTCGACCAGACCGCGAAACACCTCGTGGTTGGAGGCCACGCCGACGATGTCGACATCGAGCTCCTTGCTCTTCCAGCGCGCGAGCAGGTCGTACAGGCAGTGCTCCTGCGTCGACACCAGCAGCAGCACGCGGCGGCGCACCGCGCTGTCCCGCAGCCGCCATTCCATGCCGAACTCGGTGGCCACCACGGCGAAGCGGCGCTGCAGTTCGGCGCGGTCGAAGGGCAGGGAATCGGCGCGCACTTCGAGTCGCATGAAGTAGCGGTTCGAGTCGGCGTCGGCATGCTGGCTCGAACTCAGGATCCAGCCGCCGTGTTCGGCAAAGAAGCCGGTGACGCGCGCCACGATGCCCACGCGGTCGGGGCAGGAAAAGCTCAGGGTGTAGTGGTGCGACGGGTTCATGGCGGGTTGATTCGGTGGTAACTCCGGAACAGGCAAGACTAGCGATTTCCTTGATACTTCGACGCCTCGACCCCGGCCATTCACGGCCTTTTTTTCTGGCTGCGGCCGCGCTCACATGAACTGGATCTCCATCTTCTTCTCGCTTGTGATCTTTGGCGTGTGCGGCTGGCTGCTCGGACGCTACAAGGAAAGGCCGCTCGCCGGTGCGGTGTTGGGCGTGCTGCTCGGGCCGATCGGCTGGGTGATCCTGCTGCTGGGCCCGCGGGGGCACACGCCGTGCCCCTATTGCGGTGCGACGCTCACGCTGTGGCAGGCGCGCTGCGGGGCCTGCGGCGCTTCGATGACCTGGATCCGCGGCAAGCCGCTGGGCCCCAGAAAATCCGAGTGAGCCCGGGTCGGCCGTGAGGCCGCAACGCGGTGGTTCGCATCTTGCTCTTCCTCGGACGGCGCATACGCCACACCGAGGAGCCCGTCATGACCGCCCCATCCCCGACCAACGAGTCGCTGTTTCGAGAGCCCGAAGGCGCCTGGCCCAACACGCTGGTGCTGTTGTGGGTGAGCGCAGGCTGGCTGGCGTCGTTCGCGCTGATGGGCGTCGATGCCGTGTGGCTGAACATCGCGGGCGTCTTGCTGTGCGTGCAGACCATGGTGCTGGCGGCTTATCTGATCCATGAGGCGGCGCACTACACGCTGTTCGCCACGCCCGCAGCCAACCGCCGGGTCGGCGAATGGGCGAGCTTCATCGCCGGGGCCGGCTACGCGTCGTTCGAGCGCATCCGTCACATGCACCTCCGGCACCACCGCGACCGCGCCGATGTGACGTGCTTCGACTTCAAGGGCCTGCTGCGCAGGCAGCCGTGGCTCAAGCAGGTGTTGCGCGCGCTCGAATGGGCCTACATCCCGGCCACCGAGATCCTGATGCACGCCCAGGTCATTGCCCGGCCGTTCTTCGTGGCGGCGCAGCGCCGGCACCTGCCGCGTGCGCTGGGCATGCTGGCCTTGCGGGTGGCGCTGCTCGGCACGCTGGGGGCGTGGTCGATGAAGGCGCTGCTGCTGTACGCGCTGGCCTATGGCGTGCTGCTGCACGTGCTCAACTTCTTCGACGCGTTCCACCACACCTTCGAGCAGTACTTCGTCGAGGCCAGCCAGCCGGTGCCGATGCAAGGGCGCGACCGCCCCTACGAACAGGCCAATACCTACTCGAACGTCATCTCGGCGCGCTGGCCGCGGCTCAACTTGCTGACGCTGAACTTCGGCTATCACAACGCCCACCATGAACGCGCGGCCGTGGCGTGGTACCGGCTGCCCGCGCTGCACCGCGAGCTGTACGCCGACACGCTGACCCACCTGATGCCGCTGCCCGAGTTGCTGCGCGCCTGGCACCGCCATCGTGTGCGGCGAGTCGACGCCGACCACTACGGCGCGCCGGCCGCGGGCGCCGGTCGGGCCGACAGCTTCGTTGGAGCGCACGGGGTGTCGTTTCTCACCGTCGTGTGACCCGAGGGTCTGGACCCGGCGCAGCGCCGTGCCAAGGCCTTACCCTCGCGCCATGAACAAACGGTTGCGTGGCGCGCTGTGCCGGCTGGCCTTGAGCGGGTTCGTTGCATCCGCCATGGCCGCACCGCCGATGCCCGCCGAGGTGATGGCCGCGATGCGCGACTCGGGCGTGCCAACGCGCCATTTCGGCTTTTACGCCCAGCCGGTCGAAAAGACCGACGCCAACACCGCGGCATTCGCCTCGATGAACGCCGAGCAGGCGTTCGTGCTCGCATCGACCACCAAGGTGGTGACCTCGCTGGCGGCACTCGATCTGCTGGGTCCGGCGTACCCCTGGCCGCTGCGCGCCTACGCCACGGCACCGGTGCGCGACGGTCAGCTGCGCGGTGACCTGGTCATCGTGGGCGCTCGCCATCCGATCTCGGCCGATGAGCTCCGTCGCTGGTTCGTGCAGATGCGCGGCGAGGGACTGCAAGGCGTGACGGGACGCATCGTGCTCGATGACGTGCTGCTGCTGCCACCGCGCGACGCGGCCATCGCGAGCGCCGCCCTGGCCGCCGGCACCTTCGAGCCGCCGCCGCCCACGGCGGCGGGCTGGTCGGACGAGGCCAGGGCGTTCAACAAGGGCACCATGCTGCTGGCGATCGAGCCGGCGCCGGGCGAGCACGCACGCATCACCTTGAACCCGCATCCGCTGGGCGTGACGGTGGTCAACGACGTGCTGATGGGCGGGCCCTGCGACGCCTGGGCGCGCTGGAGCACGGCTGGCGAACGCGGCGACGGTCCGCCGCAGCTGCTGGTGCGCGGCCGCTGGAATGTCGATTGCCCGAAGGAATACGTGGCCTACGTGCACCCGCTGTCCGGCATGAAGTTCATGCCCAACGTGGTGCTGCCCGAATCCCTGCGCGTGGCCGCCGGGCCCGTCGAGCC
Source organism: Burkholderiales bacterium (assembly GCA_947451035.1). GTDB lineage: Bacteria > Pseudomonadota > Gammaproteobacteria > Burkholderiales > Burkholderiaceae_C > PBB1. The sequence continues at coordinate 41,736 of CANFXR010000008.1, read as the reverse complement.
TTCGAAGGCCAGCCTGGCCGAGCGACTGTGGCTCGAGACCGGGGGCACGCTGCGCGGGCGCGTCAGCGAGGTGTCGGGTCTGCCCGACGTGCAACGCGCATCAGGCGTGACATCGCGCTGGGACAGCGTGTTTTCCATTCCCTTGTCGCAGGTGGTGCGCGAGATCAACAAGACCAGCGACAACCTCGCCGCGTGCCACTTGCTGCTGTCGCTGGCCCCCGCCTCGGCCGCGCCCGGCCATGAGCGGCAAGACGCCAAGACCCGCGTTCAGGCGTGGCTGATCACGCAAGGGCTGATCGATGGCGACATCCACGTCGATCTGGGCTCGGGCCAGTCGCGCGAGGAGCGCGGCAAGCCGCGCGCCATGGTGCAACTGCTGCGCAACGCCTGGCAGGCCGAGGGCGCGCAGGCGTTCGTCAATTCGCTGCCGATTGCCGGGGTGGACGGCACGCTGGCGCATCGCATGCTCGGCGGCTCGGCCACCGGCCAGGCCTTTCTCAAGACCGGCACGCTGAGCGACACCCGGGCGCTGGCCGGCTATGTGCGCAGCCGCAGCGGCACCGTCTATGCGGTGACGGCGATCGTCAACCACCCGCAGGCTGCGCGTGCTCGCAGCGTGCTCGATGCCTTCATCGCCTGGGTGGCCAGGAACGGGTGAGCGGGGCGGTTGTGCGAGCGGTTCCCGGTCAATAGATCATGCCCACCAGCGCGGCCGTGATGCACGTTGACAGCAGCCCCGCAGGCACCGATTTCAGCGCCAGGTATCCCAGGTCGGCGCGACGATCCGCCGGCAGCAGTGGCGACAGCCCGCCCAGCATGATCCCCACGCTGCCGAAGTTGGCGAAGCCGGCCAGCGCGTAGGTCATCAGCAGCCGACTGTGCGGCGAGAGCGCCTGATCGGGCAGGGTGGCCATGTGCAAGTAGGCGACGAACTCGTTGAGCACCGTCTTCTCGCCGAGCAACTGGCCGGCGGCCCCGGCCTCGGACCACGGCACGCCCACCGCCCAGGCCAGCGGCGCGAACACCACCCCCAGCATGCGCTCGGCCGACAGCGGTGCGCCGCCGATCTCGGGCAACCAGCTCAGCGCGTTGTCGAGCAGCGTGACCAGCGCCACCACCACGATCAGCATCGCGATGATGCCCAGCAGCAGTTGCAATCCGTCGGTGGTGCCGCGGGCCAATGCGGCCATGGCGCTGTCGTCTTCACGCTCGAAGCGGATGGACACGCTGTCGCCTGCGTCGGTGGGCACCATGATCGCGGCCACGGCGAGCGCGACCGGGATGGCGATCACCGAAGCGGCGAGCAGGTGGGCCATCGCATCGGGCATCACCGGCTTGAGGATCGCGGCATAGAGCACCAGCACCGTGCCGGCGATGGTGGCCATGCCGCAGTTCATCGTCATGAAGAGCTCGCCGCGGCTCAGCTGGGCCAGCCAGGGCCGCACCACCAGCGGGCCTTCCACCATGCCCACGAAGGCATTGGCAGCGGCCGACACGCCCACGGCCCCGCCGATGCCCATCGTGCGCTGCAGCAGCCACGCGAATGCCTCCACGATGCGGCTCAGGATGCCCCAGTGAAAGAGCACGGCCGACAGCGCCGAGACCACCAGCACCAGCGGCAGGGCCTGCGCTGCCAACACAAAGGTGGCTGCGGGATGGGTGGGCTCATAGGGCAGAGGCCCGCCCCCCAGGTGACCAAAAACCATCGCCGTGCCCGCGCGCGTGGCGCTCATCAGGGCGTCGAGCACATCGTTGGTCGCGGCGATGGCCGCACCGACCCCGGGCACCCAGCGGATCGCCGCGGTCAGCACCAGCGCCAGCACGATCCCGGACCACACCGGCCGCCAGTTCACCGAGCCCCGCCGCTCGGACGCAGCCCAAGCCACGGCCAGCATGGCGAGCACGCCCAAGGCGCTTTGCACGAAAGACATGGTTCGAATCCCTTTGGTGGGCCTGGCATTCGGCGCCGGCCCGCCGAGGATTCTGACCGTTCGCGGCAAGCGGGCCGTCGGCGCCCGAACTACGGCGCTTCGAAGGCCGCGCGAACCTGCATCAATTCGCCGGCGTCCACGTCGTGGAAATCCAGCGCCGGTCTGAACTCGGCCAGCTCTTCATAGTGGGCGGCAAACGTCGAAGCGCGAAGGACCGATCGCAGCGATCGGACCCGACCGCGGCGCAGCACCAGCACGTCATGCGGCCAATCAAGCTGCGGTTGGCGGCCCTCGACCCGCCCGAGCCGGTCGAGTTTGGCCTGCCACTGGTTGGTGGTGGAGTCGACGATGAGATCGCCCACTTCCACCCAAGCGTGCCCTTCGAATCCCTCGTGGGCGGATACCGACTGCGGTCCGCAATAGGTGTTGGGGTGATGCGCCACGACATCGACGGGGTCGGCACCGACCCGCCACACGGCGTGGCCGATCGCGACCCGGGCCGGCAGGTTCATGCCATCGAGCAGTGCCGCCAGCAACTTGGCCTGCATCACGCAGTCAGCGCCGAAATTGTCATGCGTGAGCGCGGAAACAAACGCCACAGCGCGGGCGGCCCGCGCGAGCGTCTCGGTGCGTGTCAGGTCCGGATACTGACCTGACAGTTTTTTCAATTTGGCCTGGCCCATTCCCGACTCTTACTTTGCGAGTGGATGCGTGTTGGATCCACGTGCATCGGGAAGTTCCCTCCGCCGAAAAATCGCAGGTGGCATGGTGAGTGTTGCGTTCACGCCGCGACTGGCCTGCCGGCGGTGCGAAGTAAGCAGGGTCCGTACCCATCGTCGGTACAGTCGCGCACCTGCCCTCGTTTGGTGCGGCGGGCCAGACCGGTTCCAAACTTCACGAAACTCACAGGGGCTCGAGATGCGCGTCTTGAAGGCAAGCAAGAAACTGCTGACAGCAGTGGCCGTGGCGGCAGCTTCGATGGGGGCGCAGGCCTCGACCACGTTTCAGTTGGGCGAAGACGTGTCGCTCACCCCGGGCTATGCGATGCGCTACAGCTACACGAACCGGGAAGACTCCAGCGCCAACGGCGGCCATCCCACCGACTTCCATCTCGACAGCGGCCGCTTCATGCTGGGCGCGTCGTTCAGCAAGACGCTCAAGGCCACGCTGAGCACCGAGCGCGCCGGCGGACGCAACCACTTTTTGGATGCGTTCGTCCAGCTCGAGTTCATGCCCGAATTCAACATCTGGGCCGGACGACTGGTGTCGCCAAGCGACCGCGCCAACATGGCTGGGCCTTACTACTCGATGGGTGGCGGCTACTGGCCGGGCGTGGCCTCGCGCTACGGTTGGTCCGGCGGCCGCTTCGTGGCGCGTGACGATGGTGCGTCGGTGTGGGGCACGGTGGCCGACGGCCGCCTGGGTTACTCGTTGGGTGCCTTCGTGGGCCGCACCTTCGGCATCGGCTCGCTGACCAAGGAAGAGGCCAAGGCGGCCGGCGTCAAGACGTCGGATTCGCTGATGTACGCCGGCCGGTTGCAATACGACTTCTGGGACCGGGCGCCGGGCTACTACAACATCGCCAACTGGCTGGGCGCCAAGGACATCTTGTCGTTCGGCGCGGCCTTCCGGTACCAGGACAAGGGCGTTTTGACGACCACCGGCACCGGCGACTACACCGGCTACAACTTCGACTTCCTGATGGAAAAGCGCATCAAGGGTTCGGGCACGGTGGCCTGGGAAGCCTCCTGGTACGACTACGACACCGACAACGTGGTGCGTTCAGAACAGGGCCGGGCGTACTCGACCGGCCTGTCTTTCATCTTCGAGCAAAAGCTGGGCTGGGGCCAGCTGCAGCCTTTCATGCACTGGCAGAAATTCGAGGCTGACAGCCACGTCGACACGCGCCAGTACGACCTGGGCGTCAACTACGTCATTGACGGCTACAACACGCAGTTGAGCGCGACCTTCAGCAACACCAAGATCAATGGTGGGCTGGCTGGCCGCTCGGATCTGGACAAGTTCGTGGTGGCGCTGCAATTGCAGTTCTGAGGCCACTCGTGCCGATGTGAATCGGCCCATGCCCGGACCGGCGCACGCCGGTCGGACCCGACCGACCGGGTATCAGGCCGCTGCCAGCGGTCGCTCGCGCCGCACGTGTTGCGCGAGCGCCGCGACGATGTGCGAGATGTCTTCGTCGCTGTGCGCGGCACTCAGGCTGATGCGCACCAGACTCACGCCGGCAGGCGTCGCCGGTGGAATCATGAGGTTGGTGTAGATGCCAGCGTCGAGCAGGCTTTGCCAAAGGGCCTGCGCCTCTTCGCGCGAGTCGAACACCAGCGCGGCCACCGGGCCGGGGGTCGTGGTGCCGAGTCGGTAGCCGAGGCGCGTCACCTCGCCGTAGAGATGGTCTGCGTGGCGCCACAGGCGGTTGCGCAAGTCATGACCTTGCAGCACCCGGCGCAGCGCCTGATGGGTGGCCGCAATGACCGAAGGTGGCGGAGACGCCGTGAAGATGTAAGGCCGGCTGACCATGCGCATCATTTCGGTCTCGGCGTGGCGCCCGAGGCAAAAACCGCCGACGCCGCCGAGGCTCTTCGAGAAAGTGCCGACGATGAAGTCCACGTCGTCGAGCAGGCCCATGGATTCGCAAAGCCCCAGACCGCTTTGACCGAACACGCCAAACGAATGCGCTTCGTCGACCAGCAGCCACGCACCGTAGCGCCGCTTGATCTCGACGATCTCGCGCAACGGCGCGCGGTCACCGAGCGTGCTGTAGAGGCTTTCAACCACGATGAGCGCGCGGTTCGCGTCTTCGCCGAGGCGCGCCAGACGGCGCTCGAGGTTTTCGGGGTCGTTGTGGCGAAAGCGGATCGTCGTGGCGTGGCTCAGCCGGCAGCCGTCATGGATGCACGCGTGGCTGTCGGCGTCGATGAGCAGGTAGTCACCCTCGCCGGCCAGCGCCGAGACGGCACCCAGATTGGCCTGATAACCGGTCGAGAACACGATGCAACTCGGCCAGCCGAAAGCGGTGGCAAGTTCTTGCTCGAGCGCGCGATGGCCGGCGTAGTTGCCGCTGGCCATGCGCGAGCCGGTGGTGCCGGTGCCCAGCGTCTCGATGGCCGCGATGGCCGCGGCGCGGCACTCGGCGTCGTAGGTCAGGCCGAGGTAGTTGTTGGTGCCCGCCAGGATGACCACGCGCCCGTCGATGGTGGCCGAGGTGGCCGAATGGATGGCGTCCATCGGCGTGGCGATCGGCGCCACACGGCTGCTTTCGGCCAGGCGTGAATGGAGCGTTCGCTGCGTGGCGAACTTGTCGAGCAGGCTCACGAAATACTGCGCTTCAACTGAACGATGCCGGCGCACAGTTCATTGATGGTGCGGGCTTGCGCCGTGGTCTCGACCGGAATGGACAGGTCCAGCCGGTCTTCGATTTCCATGATCAGATCCATGACCTCGGCCGAATCGAGGTCGGCGGCCTGTGCGAGATCCTCATCACCGCCCAGACTGGCAGCGGCGGGCCGAATCACGGCCAGCGCCTGCCGGACCGTGGATTCGATGGCCGCGGCCAGATCGGTCCATGGGTTGCGCTCGCTGGCGCCTTGGGTCGGTGAGTTCACGATGCGGCCCTCTCGGCTACAGGATGATGGCGCGGGGCGTCTGCAGTCCGCCCACCGCGCGGGTCCGCCTGCACTTCGAGGCTGCGACGCTCGAGGAAGTCCTTGCGTGCGGTGCTGCGAGACAACTTGCCCGACGAGGTGCGCGGCAGGGTGTGTGGCGGCACCAGCTCGATCAGGCAGTGGATGCCGAACTCGGCATGAATGGCCTGCTGAAGCCGCTCGGTGAGTTTCATGAGCTTGTGGGGCTCGGACTCGCGGCACTGCACGACGAGCACAGCGATCTCTTCGTCGTCCTCATCGGGGATGGAGAACGCCGAGGCGTCCGTGGGGCGCACTTCGGGCTGCTGCTCGGCCAGGTATTCGAGATCTTGCGGCCACATGTTGCGGCCCATGATGATCATCAGGTCCTTGGCACGACCGGTGATGTACAGCGAGCCGTCCGCCTGATAACCGATGTCCCCGGTGTCGAGCCACCCGTCTGCCGACAGCACCTCTCGCGACGCCTCGGCATTGCCGAAGTAGCCCGACATGATGCTGGTGCCACGCAGATGAATGCGCCCGCAGCGGCGCTCCGGCAGGGGCTGGCCGAGGTCGTCGCGGATCTCGAGTTCAAAGCCGGGCAGCGGGTGACCACAGTCAATGAACGCCTTGCCCTTGATCGCCGTGTTGCCAGCCGGTACAGCCTGGGCTTCGCCATCGAATGCCAGCCGTTCCATGTCGACCACATCCGTGTGCGCACCACGCTCGAGCGGCGCAAAGCTGACCGCCAGCGAACATTCGGCCATCCCGTAGCACGGCAGGAAAGCGCGGTCATCGAAGCCTGCCGATGCCACGGCGGCGGCGAATTCCTGCAACGATTCGGGGTGGATCATTTCGGCGCCAATGCCAGCCACCCGCCAGGCCGACAGGTCCAGTTCTTCGGTGTCGGCCGGGCGCAGGCGGCGCGCGCACAAGGTGTAGCCAAACGGCGGGCTGAACGAAATCGTGCTGCGGTTCATCGACATCAGCTTGAGCCACAGGCGCGGGCGCATCGCGAAGTCGCGTGTGGGCAGGTAGTCGACCGATCGTTGGGTGGCCACACAGCCCAGCACGATCCCGACCAGACCCATGTCGTGGTAGTACGGCAGCCACGAGCAGAAACGGTCGGCCGGCGTCAGGCAAAAGCCGTGGTTGAAGATGGCCTTGAGGTTGGCCATGACCGCCGACTGCGTGATCATCGTGCCGCGCGGAAAGCGCGTGCTGCCCGAGGTGTACTGCAGATAAGCCAACTCGCTGGGCAAGGGCCGAACCGGCAGGACCGCGGCGGCAGGCAGCGCCAAAAACTCTTCCGCGGTGCCCGCGAGTGTCAGCGGAAGACCCGCGCTGGCCTCGCGCAGGAAGCCGACGAACTCCGGGGGAGCAAAAGCTGCCACGGCCTGACAGTCGCTCATCAGTTGACGCAAGTGACGGCTGTAGGCCTCGCGTCCGCCCAGATGGACGGCGGCGGGCAGCGGCACCGGCACCAGCCCGGCGTACTGGCAGGCGTAGAACATCACCGCGAAATCGGGGTGGGTGTGCGCCACCAGGGCCAGCCGCTGGCCACGTCCCAGAGGTGCGAGGTGGCGCGCCATCTCGAGCGCGCGTGCGCGCAACTCGCGGTAAGGCAGCACGGCGATCAGGGAGCCTCGCCCGTCGTAGTAATTGAAGCCCGAATCGCCGGTGGCGGCGTAGTCGAGCGCGTCGGCCAGCGTCGGGAAAACCGCGCTGAGCAGCGCAACGCCGCTCGCGGTGGGGGTTGGACTGGTCATCAGGGAAGGTTCGGTCATGTTCACTCGACGCGCCCCTGTCGGCCGTTTCGGCCTCGCAAGTAAGCTTTCAACCCTCACCCTTTTCTATGCAAGATGTCGCCCGGCCTGGACTGTAGATCGGGCAACTTGGCGATGCCATCAAACCGTCATTTTACGGAAAATATCCCGGTACAGACCAAGAAACGAGCCAAGCACAAACCCCGAATTTTCCGAGCGGCATGTGCTCAGGCCACGGTGGCGTCAAGAAAGTCGGCGAGCCGCTCAAGCGTCGGGTACTCGAACAGGTCGGTCACCTCGATGCGCTGGGGGAACTCGCGATCGATCGCCTCGTGAATGCGAGCCAGATTGAGCGAGTTGAGGTTGATCTCCAGCAGGTTGGTCTGCGGCGACAGTTTGTGGTCCGAGACGAATGCCGCGCAGATGTCTTGCAGCCGGCGGGTCGTCGCAGTTCCGTGCGGGCCGTCGGGCTGCGCGGCGACGTCCGCGCAAAGCAGCCCGGCGAGTTCGGCCAGGGGGCCGTCGAACTCACCCTGCTCGAACGCCTCGGCCAGCGCGTAGCGCTGCAGCTTGCCGCTGCTGGTCTTGGGGATGTTGCGCACCGGCACGACATGCGACGCCTCCAACCCGGTTTGCTGGGCGATGGTGCGGCGCAGTTCCATCATGAGCGGCACGAATTCAGCGATCGTTCCCCGGTGCAGCACGAACACCGCCAGCGATTCGGTGTCGTCCACCGGACTGCGCACGCCCGCGGCCGCCACGCGATTGGCTTCGATGCCCACGGTCTGTTGGGCGATGCGCTCGATGTCGTGCGGGTAGTGGTTCTGTCCGTTGACGATGATGAGGTCCTTGGCCCGCCCGGTGATGATGAGTTGCCCGTCCCACAGCAAGCCGAGGTCGCCGGTGTCGAACCAGCCGTCGGCCGAGCGCAACTCGGCCGTGCGTTTGGCATCCTTGTAATAGCCTTGCGTCACGTTGTCGCCGCGGATGTGCACATGGCCCAGCATGCGTTCACCCAGCACCGCGCCGGACCCGTCCGCGATGCGGAGCTCGACGCCGGGCAGCGGCGGACCGAGCTTGACGAATTCGACGGAGCGGCCGCTTTGCGCCACGACTTCGCTCACCGGGTCACCTGAGTGCAGTCTCGCGCGGTCGAGCCGGACCGTTTCAATCGGCACTTCGAGGCGAGGAACGCTCACCGCGAGGGTCGCTTCGGCCAGACCGTAGACGGTGAACATGGTGTGCGGCTTCAGGCCGTGCGGCGCCATGGTGCTGACGAAACGACGGCACACCTCGGCCGAGATGGGTTCAGCGCCGTTCATGATCATCCGGATGGACGACAGATCGAGCCCCTGCGGTGACTTGATGGCGTACTGCCTGAGGTAGTGCTGAAAGCCGAAGTTCGGCGAGCACAGCACCGTCGATCGCCGCTGGCTGGCCAGTTCCAGCCACAGCAAGGGCCGCCGGGCGAACAGCTCGGTGCGCATGATCGCGTGACTCGCGCCGGCTGACAGCAAGGTCAGGTGGAAACCGATCAGGCCCATGTCGTGTGACAAAGGCATCCAGCTCAGGACCGAATCACGGTCCGTGTAGCCCGCACCCGCGGCGAGTTGCGCGGTGTTGATGGTGAGGTTGCGGTGCGTGAGCATCACGCCCTTGGGCTCGCCGGTCGAGCCCGACGAGTACTGGATGAAGGCGATGTCGCTGGGGTCCGGCTGCACCGGCTCGCCCGACTCGCCGGCGAGGTCCAGTCCGCCGACGATCACGGTGCGCGCGTGCAGCGCCTCACCGGGAGCGCGCAGATCTTGGGCGGCCACAAAGGCATCGAAGCGTTCGAGCGTGGGCGCATCAATGCACACCGAGGCGCGGTCGAGTTGCGCAAACACGCGCAGCAGCTTGCGCCAATGCTCGTCGTTGCTGCCAGGCGCCAGTGGCACCGGCACGATGCCGCCAAGCAGGCAGGCCCAGAACATCTCGAGGAAGCGCTCGTTGTCGCCGAGGTACAGGATCAACGCATCGCCACGGGAGATCCCGCGCCGCTGCAAGGCGCCGAGCGCGCCGAGGGCGCGTTGTCGCAGCCGCCTGAAGCTCAGCGTGCGCTGGTCGCGTTCACCATCGATGAAGGTGATGTGGCGATCCTCGCGTGCGTCGGCAGGCAGCATCGCATTGAGCGTCTCGAATGGGGGCATGGGTGTATTTTCTCAGCGCGCCACGAGACGCATGTGCACGTCTTGACGTGTGCGCAGGTTGATCTGGAACTCGGCTTGCGGGGGTTCGTCGCCGACGTATTGCAGCTGGAAGCGTTGCGCCACCATGCTCAGGTGCATCGTCATCTCGGCCATCGAGAAAGTGGTGCCGATGCAAAACCGGGGACCCGCGGAAAACGGCAGGTAGGCAAAGCGGTCGCGTGCCTCCACGGCCTCGGGTGCGAAGCGCTCGGGATCGAAAGCCTCGGGCCGCTCCCAGTGCGCTTCGTGCCGGTGCAACAGGTAAGTGCAGATGAAGACCTCGGTCCCAGCCGCCACGTGATGGCCGCCCAGCGTGTCGTCGCCCACGGCCCGCCGGCTGAGCAGCCAGCCCGCGGGGTACAGACGCATGGACTCCTGCAGCACGTGCTCCACGTAGGCGCATTCCGCGGGCGGCTCGCCCTCCACAGCGGGCATCGCCCCGGCGATCGCCGCATGCAGACGCGATTCGACATCGGGGTTTTGCGACAGCAAATACCAGGTCCAGTTGAGCGTGCTGGCCGTGGTTTCGTGACCGGCAACGATCAAGGTCATGATCTCGTCGAGCAAGGCGCGGTCGGGCATGGCCTCGCCGCTGTCCTTGTCGCGCGCTTCCATCAGGATGGACAGCAGGTCCATTTCGATGCGCTGCTCCTGGCGGCGCGAGTCGATCATCGCGCGCACCAGATGCGCCAGCGCCCGGAATTTCGCGGCGAACGCCAGATCCCGACGGGTTTCTCGGGTCAGCAGGTCGAACGGGCTGGCTCCCTCGGCGTCGATCAATCGCTCGAAGTCGGTACTGAACAAGGCACGCAGCACAATTTTGAGCGCCAGTTCACTCAGATCTCGGGTCAGGTTGACCGGCTCGCCGCGCTCGGCATGACCCGCCCAGCGTTCGATGAGGTCGACGTTGGCTTGATGCATCAACGGCGAAAAGCCGCGGATCACCTGGGTCTGGAAGGCCGGCTGCACCATGCGGCGCTGCCGCATCCACAGCTCGCCCTCGCTGGCCATCAATCCGTTGCCCAGCAGCACGCGCACACGATCGAGCGCCAGGCCCTTGACGTAGTTGCCGCGGTTGCCCAGCAGCACGTGGCGGATGTCGTCGGTGTTGTGGATCACCACGCTGTCATGGCTGCCGCTGAGCGATGTCACGCGGCAGGTATCGCCATAGCGCTGCATCAGGTCTCGCAGCAGGGGCAGACTTTCGTCGTTGGCGTCCAGATCGTGGCGCTGTTGCGGGCCGGGGGCCGGCATGGGCTGAACCATAATGAATCTTCTCTTGACAGCCGAAGAGTGTCTCACGCGCCAGCAGGGCGCAGCGTCCATGTCCGTCTCGGTTTTGATCGCATCGGAGTTCGTCATCGAGCCCTCGCTCGAGGCCCGATGGATGGCCGATCTGCCGCCGGCGAGGCGCGCTGAAATCGGTCGTTGGCCCGATGAGCGGGATCGGCACCGCTCGTTGCTCGGGAGTCGGCTCCTGTTGACCGGGCTGGGCGATTTGGGCTACCGCGCCGGGGCGCTGGCTACGCTGCGCTACTCCCCTCAGTCGCGACCCACCCTCGATCTGCCGGTCGATTTCAGTGTTTCGCATGGCGATGGGCGCATCGTGTGCGCGCTGTCAACGCGCGGTGCGGTCGGCATCGATGTCGAGCGTTTGGGTCGTGTCGTGGCGAAGGACTTCCCTCTGTACCTCAACGCCACCGAACGCGCCTGGGCGGGGCGCAGCGCGCGGCGCTTTTACGCGGTGTGGACGCGCAAGGAGGCGGTGGTCAAGGCAGCCGGCAGCGGCGGCTTGCGCGACGTGGCCCGGGTCGACACGACGCTGGCAGCAGACCGTGGCGAACTGGATGGGCGGCTGTGGTGCCTCCGTGCCGTTCCGGTCGGCCGCTCGCACGTGGCTCATCTGGCGCTGTCCGAAGCGGCAGGCGAAGTGACGTTCAGGCGCCTGAGTCGGCAAGCGCTTGAGCGCGACGGTCCGCCAGCAGGCCGCACCTCATCTGCCATGAAAATCCGCACTGTCTTGTAACCTCGCGCGCCGAACACCTTGAATTGAAAGTCCGCAACATGTCCACACCCCAACGCGCGCTCATCCTCGGCGCCGGCCAAGGCAGCCGCTTGCTGCCGCTGACCGAGAAGATGCCCAAGTGCCTGCTCGATCTGTGCGGGCGCAGCATGCTCGAATGGCAGCTTCGGGGGCTGGCCGAGAACGGCGTTCCCGAAGTGGTGGTGGTCACGGGTTTCCACCCCGAACTGGTCGAGGCCGAAATCGACCGCATCGCACCGCGCAACCTGCGCGTGCGCACGCTCTACAACCCGTTTTACAAGCTGGCCGACAACCTGGCGAGTTGCTGGATGGCCCGCGCCGAATTGCAGGGCTCGTGTCTGATCCTCAATGGAGACACGCTGTTCGAGCCTGAGATCGCCAAGCGGCTGTTTGCAGCCCCCGCTGCGCCCATCACCGTCACCATCGACCGCAAGGCGGACTACGACGCAGACGACATGAAAGTCGAGACCGAGGGCGATCGCCTGCGCGCCATCGGCAAGACGCTCGAAGCCGAACGTGTCAATGGCGAGTCGATCGGTTTCCTGCGCTTCGAAGCCGACGGCGCCGCGCTGTTCGTCGAGGAACTCGAGCGCACGATGCGAACCCCTCAAGGTCCGGCGCTTTGGTACCTGTCGGCGATCAACCGCCTGGCCACGTCCGGAGCCGACATCCGGGTGGCTTCGATCGAAGGCCTGGAGTGGGGGGAACTCGACTATCCGGCCGATCTGGTGCAAGTGCGCGCGCTGGCGGCAAGCTGGATCGAGCGGGAGCGTGCCGCGGCGGGCGCTGGCGCCACGGCCTGATCGTTTGCACTGAGGCGCGCAAGGCGCCACGGGTGGCGACCAAGCGCCTGGCCGGACGCTAGCTTCCTACCAACTGGCGCACCAGATCGAGGTCTTCAGGCTTGTCGACGTCGATCGCCGCGCGCCCGTCGCTCATCTCCACGATCGCCAGCCGCGCGCCGCCGGCCAGTTCTCCGAGCCGCCCGGTGGCCGCATCCAGGGTCAACTGTCCCATGCGGTAGCGCAGCGCCACGCTCCAGCCGAGGCGGCTCATCATGCGCAGCGGGTCCTTGCGGTGACGCTCCAGCTCGCACCACAGCTCGGCCGCGCCCACGGCCGCCGGCCGCGCCATCAGGAACAGGTTGCATCCCGAGAAATGCCCATCGGCAAAGCGCAGCCAGGTGCGCTTGGTGTTCGGCGCGGCGGCCTGCACCACATCGCGGCGCCCCAGCGCCACGCACACATCGGCATGTTCCGGGCACCCGCCCAGAAACTCTCGCACCCAGCTCGTTTGCAGCAAGGCGTGATCGGCGGTGGTCACCAGCAGCGGCGAGCCTTCGCTCGCCAGCGCGGCCGCCACGGTGGCGCTGGGGCCGGATGCCGGAGCCATGGTCGTCAGCGGTTTGCCGCACACGTTCGGCTGCAATTCGGGCAGGTCGGTCAGCAGTTCGGGCCGCTCGATCGCCACCACGATGCGAGCGACTTCGGGCACGGCGGCCAGCGCGCTCACCACCCGTTCGATCATCGTGCGGCCACCCACCTCGATCAACGCCTTGTGGCTCACTCCTGCGTAGCCGGCCAGCGGATCGCCGCTGGCACGGGTGCCGGCCAGCACCAGCGCGGTGAGTTGCTTCATGTCAGGCGCCTGGGGTGCGTGGTGAGCGTGGTGAGCGTGGCCGGATGAGGCTTCACTGACCGAGGGACTTTTCGTACACGCGGTAGGTCTTGTAGGCGTGTGCGCCCAACGATTCGATGACGTGGCGCATGGCCCGGTTGTCCTCGAGGATCCACGACAGCTCGACGTGGCGCACGCCCTTGTTGCGCAGCCCGTTGCGCAGCGCGTCGATGATGAGAAAGGGCGCCAGCCCGCCGGCCAGGCTGCCGCTGAAGCTGCGCCGGATGCCCATCAGTGGCACACGCGCCGAGCGCGCGCCGCGCCATAGCCGGTACAGCAGCTTGATCCAGTTGAATGGAGCCAAGCGCCCGCCGAAGTCGGCCACCAGTTCGTTGAGGTTGGGCAGCGCGATGCCGAAGCCCACCGCCTCGCCGTTCATCTCGACGATGGCCACGCAGTTCGGATCGATCAGCGGCTTGAGGCTCTTGGCCATGTGCGCGATCTCGGCCTGCGTGAAGGCGATGAAGCCCCAGTTGAGCGACCACGCGTCGTTGAAGATCGACGTGACCATGTCGAACTCTTCGCGGTAGCGCTTCTTGTCGAGCGTGCGCACGGTCAGGGCCTCGGGCTTGCGCTTGTCGATCTTGCGGCGCGCCGCGGCTGGCAACTCATTTTCGATGTCGTACCAGTAGGCGATCAGGTCCTTGGCCTTGGCGTAGCCCAGCGCCTCGATGTGCGGCGCGCTGTAGTACGGGTCGTGACCCATCATCATCACCGGCGGCGTGTCGAAGCCGTCCACGAGCAGACCGGTTTCTTCATTGATCGACAGGTTGAACGGCCCGAGCACACGCGTCTTGCCGCGCTCGCGCAGCCAGGCTTCGGCGGCGGCGAACAAGGCGGCAAAGACCTGCGCATCGTCCTCGGCGGCGATCATTCCGAAGTGCCCGACGTCAGGCTCGGCCACCAGCCGGTCGATCTGCGCGCTGATGCGTCCGACGTCGCGGCCGTCGCGGCGCGCCAGCCAGAACTGTGTCTCGGCGTGCTGAAAGTACGGGTTCTTGGCGGGCGACAGCGCCTCGCTACGCTCGAGCCACAGCGGCGGCACAAAGGCCGGATCGTTGGCGTAGAGCAGCGCGGGCAGCTTGATGAAGCGGTCGAGCTCGGCCGGCGAGGCGACCGGGATGACTTCGACGGTGCTCATCGGGCCGGCCCGCGATTCACGGGCGCTCGCACAGCTGCAGCCGCACCAGGCCGATCAGGCCAAACAGCAGCGGCGCGCCGAGTGCCGTGACCAGCGGAGGCAACTGGCCGCTGGAGCCCAGCGACGCCAGAATGCCGTCAAACAGCAAGAAGCCCAGGCCCAGCACCAGCGCCAGCAGCATGGCGCCACCGCCACCCGAGCCGCGTGTCAGCGTGGCAGCGGTGGGCAAGGCCAGAAGCAACATGATGAACACGCCGAACGGCGCGGTGAATGATCGGTACAAGGCGGTCTGGTAGTAGCTGCGGGGTTGGGATCCGATGCGCGCGCCGGCGATCACTTCGGCGAGCATCATAGTGGAGAGGTAGGGGCGGGCGACGTTCAGTCTCAGCACCTCGTCGGGCTGCAAATTGGTCTGCCACTCGCGCGTGTTGTCTTGGATGCGCTGCACCCCGGCGGCGTTGATGCGCAACTCCGTGACGTCCTCGAACTGCCAGGCCTGGCCGTCCCAGTGCGCGGCAGACGCCACCGTACGGGACGTGAGCAGGCCGGACTGGTGCACGTAAAGATGGACGCCCTTCAAACGCTGGCCGTCCGGGCTGATGGTTTCGATGGACACCGGCCCGCCGCGGGTGTGCACCCACAGCGGCGCCGTCACCTCCTCGGTGGGCGCACTGGCGTTCCACCAGCGCTTCAACTCGACCTCGACCCGGGGCAGCACCGCTTGCAGCAAGGTCGCATGAAGGATCGCGATGAAGACCAGCAGCGGCAACAAGTGACCCAGCATGCGCTTGAGGCTGACGCCGCTGGCGCGCATGGCCATGATCTCCAGATGGCGCGCCATCGAGTTCATGACCATCATGCTTCCCAGCAGCACCGCCAGCGGCAGGGCCAGACCCAGCTCAGCCGGAATGCGCAGCAAGGCGTAGTACATCAGGCCACCCAGGCCTTGCCCGCGCTCGAAGATTTCGGTGGTCACATCGAGCAGTTCGAGCAACTGCATCATGGCCGTGAGCACCGCGAGCAGTGCCAGGATCTGCAGACCGATGCGCCGGCGCAGGTAGGCGGGCAACTGCCCCCTCATGGAGCGCTCCGGGCGTTGCGCTGTGCGGCGGTGCGCACGCGGGCGCGATCGATCAGACCCTCGACCGCCATCACGGCACGCAAGACCGGGTTGTCGCCCGGCCAGGCCAGGCTGCTGCGGAAGATCCACACGCTCAACAAGGCAAAGATGGCGAATGGTGCCCACACGGCGAGCGCGGCGGGCAAGCGCTCGGTGCCGCCGAGGCTTTCGCCGAACTGGATCGCATGGTCGATCGCCAGCAGCGCGAGCACGCCGAAGACGACGCCCGGCGCACGCCGCCCACGCTTGGACGCCATGCCCAGCGGCAACGCCATCAGCAGCAAGAAGGGAAAGATCAGCGAGCGCGCCAGCCGGGAGTGGAACTCGGCTGCCGGCTTGCCCTGACCGCCATCGAGATGCATGTCGCGCCACAGTTCGGCCTGTGTGCGCTCCCGCACGACGGCCCCGCGAGCGGCCAGCGGCGGCGGCTTGGGCGAGAAATCATGGTCGGACACACCGTGGGTAAATCGCGAGATCGTCACGGCCTCACCGCCAGAGGCCGGGTCGGCTCGCACATGCACGGCGCGCCCGTCTTCAAGACGCAACTGCAGGCCGTCTTTCGTGGTGACGATGCGCCCGTGAGCCGCCGTCAGGATCGCCTCGCTGCCCGCGCTGCGGCGTTGCATGAACACCCCGTGCAAGCTGCGCCCGTCGGCTTCGATCACGTCGGCGGTGAACGTCAGTCCATGGCCGATGTCGGTGAAGTGGTTTTCTTCGACCCGGGCATCCCAGCCCGTTTGCAGCACCTGATTGACCGCGACGTGGTAGCCGTAGCGTGCCAAAGGTTGCAGTTGGCCGTACAGGTAAAGGCTGAACACGCTGAGCATCAGTGCCAGCATGAAGTAGGGCGCGGCAATGCGGCCGATCGAGCGCCCGGCCATCAGCATCACGTCGAGCTCGTTGTCGTCGCCCATGTGCGCCACGGCCATGAAGATCGCCGCGGTGAAGGCCATGGGCAGCGCCAGCCCCAGGTAGTGGGGCACGAGCGTGGAGGCCATCAGCAGCACACTCGAGGGCCCCGCACCCGCGGACGCTGCCAGATCGAACAAGCGCAACAGCCGCTCGAGCAGTTGCGCGACCAGCAGTGCGACCAGCGACAGCGCCATCGGCCCGGCGATCAGGCGCAAGGCGTAGCGGTCGAGCCGGTCCAGGGGGAACCAGGG
This sequence comes from Burkholderiales bacterium, assembly GCA_947451035.1. Lineage (GTDB taxonomy): Bacteria > Pseudomonadota > Gammaproteobacteria > Burkholderiales > Burkholderiaceae_C > PBB1. The sequence goes on along the minus strand of CANFXR010000008.1, from coordinate 25,028 downwards.
GAACAAGGTGCGAGTTCCTAGCCGGCGCAGCGCAGCCACGCCCCGCGCAGTTGCGCGAGCAGCGCATCGTTCATCGCAGGGTCCAGCGCCACGGCCGCATCGAGTGCCGGCGGGCCGGGCCAGCCGGCGTCACGAAACTCGACGTTGCCAAACTGGCGAGACCCTTCGTAGCGTGGGATGACATGAAAGTGCACGTCCGCATCGACCATCATCAGCATGAGGTGGTTGATCCGCTCGTAGGCGACCACCTCTCGCAGCGTGGCCTCGATGCGGCCCACGAGGTCGCGCAGTTCGGCGTAACCCTGCGCGCTGACCTCGGCAAACGAGGTCACCGGCTCACGGCAAATCAGCACCAGCGAGCCCAGCGTGGGCTGGCGGGGGCGCAACAGCACGCTCCAGCAGTCGGTCTGCGCCAGGCGCGTGGTGGGGTCGCCGAACTTGGTCTCAGTCGCGTTGGCCATGGTCGGTCTCGTGTGCCTTCAGGCGGCCCGATTATCGGACGCAGGGCTGGCTGCACCCCGAGGCAGACACAGCTCGTACACGGCATCGGTCATGAAGGCGTTCAAGTCCGTCGACCAGCGCCGCACCGTGACCTCGACGCGCCGATCGCCGCCGCTGCCGAGCAGTCGCAGCCGATGCCAGCGCGCGCCCTGATCCTTGGGGTTGGGCAGCGCCGAAGACGACGGCACGCACAGGCAGGGAATCGGCTCGCGCGGACCGGCAATCGCGTCCAGCCGAGCGTCGCGGGCATGCCCGTGCAGCACCAGTTCGGCACCCGCGCGCTTGAGCACCGCGCGCAGCGCCGGGCCATCGGCCAGTGCCTTGCGCCAGCCGATGGCGCCAGCCGCGGCCGGGTGGTGGAGCAAGACGATGCGCACGCGTCCCGCCTGTCCTTCGGCCCTCAGAACCTGCTCGAGCCGCGCGAGCTGTTGCGGCCCCAGCCGGCCGCGAGCGAGCAGCGGTGCGGTGGGCAGCGCGGAATTCAGGCCGATGACGGACACGTCGCCCACGCGGTGCACATAGGGCCAGCCTGCGCTCAAGCGCGTCCATGGGGCCCACAGATCCAGACCCTCGGCCGGCGGCACGTGCATCAAAGCATCGTGGTTGCCGGGCACCAGGCTCATGCGTTCGGCCGGGCCGATCGATGCGAGCCAGTCGGCGGCCTGACGAAACTCGCCCGGCAGCGAGAAGTTGGTGATGTCGCCTGTCAGCACGACATGGTCGACGGCGTGAGCTTGAAGATCGCGCTGGAGCGAATCGAGGATGTCGCTTCGGTGCAGCGAGCGGCGCCGGCGCCACGACCACACGCTGAGCTGGCGCTTGGACAGGTGCTGACGCAGCGTCAGCTGCGGCTCGAAGGGCAGGTGCAAGTCGGAGATGTGAGCGAGCAACAAGTCGCTCATCAATAATCTCCGCCTGCTGTTTCGTCTTTCACGACTTGGGTATTCACCCTTTGATGATGCCAAAAAAACTTTCGCCGTCGGGCCCTGGGCGGGCGCGGTGAGCGCCGCTGATTCTTCCGTGCGCCGCACCGCGGGCGCCATCGTCGGTCATTCGGAGCTGCGGGTGTGGGGTCTGACGTCCGAGGCGCGGCTGCAGCGGCAACTGGCGCGCTTTCGCGTGGCAGACGATGCATCTGAGGCGCAGCGGCTGGTGCTGCTGCGCGCCGACTGGGTCTACGACGACGCGCTCGTGCGCGGTCTGGTCGATGCGGTCGACGACGTGGCGCTGACAGCGCCTGACGGCACCGTGGTCGCGCTGGCCGTGGCGGCAACGGTTTCCGATGCGGCCACGGCGCTCGCCGGGCACCGCGCGCCCGCCGGTGCCCGCCTCGTCACGCCGGCGCAGCTGGCCGATGGCTACAACGATGCGCTGCGCAAGCGCGAGCCGCCGTACCTGATGCCGCTGGTCGCCGCCGATCTGCCCGCCATTGAAAAGCGCATCTTTGCCGGCTCGTACAAGGGCGTGACCGATCTGGTCACGCTGTACGTGTGGCCGAATCCGGCGCGCTGGGTCACCCGCGTGTGCGCCAACACCGGCATCACGCCGAACCAGGTCACCTCGGCAAGCCTGGTGCTTGTGCTGGCCGCGATGGCGCTGTTCTGGACCGGCCACTACGGCTGGGGCATGGCCGCGGCCTGGGTCATGACGTTTCTGGACACGGTCGACGGCAAGCTCGCCCGCGTGACGCTGCGCTCGTCGCCGTTCGGCAACTTCTTTGATCACTCGATCGACCTGATCCACCCGCCGTTCTGGTGGTGGGCCTGGATCGTCGGCCTGACGGCGGCCGGCTTCGCCTTCGAGTCTTCGGCACTGGCGCTCACGGTGATCGTGGCGGGCTACGTGCTGCAGCGCATTGAAGAAGGCATCTTCATGGCCTGCTTCAAGATGGACATGCACGTGTGGCAGCGCTTCGACAGCCGATTTCGCCTCATCACCGCGCGGCGCAACCCTAACCTGCTGATCCTCAACGCGTCGCTGCTCTTGGGCCGGCCCGATCTGGGCATCGGCGTGGTCGCGCTGTGGACGGCGGCGTGTCTGGTGATCCACGCGCTGCGCATCGCGCAGGCTGCATTTGCACGTCGGCATGGTCCGCTGCGCTCGTGGCTCGCCGCGCCGACGTGAGCGATGAGCTGAACGAACTGATCGGCGCCGAGTTGCGCCGTGAGGTGCCGCCGCCGGTGCGGGCGTTCGCGGCGCAACTCGCCCAACGCGCCTCAGGCGCGGCGGTGGCGGTGCTGTTTTATGGCTCCAATTTGCGCGACGCAAGGCTCGATGGCGTGCTCGACTTCTACATCGTGCTCGATCGCGTCGGTGCCTGGCCCGGGTCGCGTCTGGCAGCGCTGGCCAATGGCGCGTTGCCGCCCAATGTCGGCTACTGCGAGGAGAACCTCGACGGCAAGGCCTTGCGCGCCAAGTACGCGCTGATCAGTGTGTCCCAGTTCCGCCGCGGCGTGTCGCACGACGCCCTGGACACGACGCTGTGGGCGCGTTTCTCGCAACCCTGCTGTGTGGCCTGGGTGCGCAGTGAGATCGACTTCGAGGCCTCCGTGGAAGTGGTTCGCCAGGCGGTGAAGACCGCCGCACGCTGGGCCGCCGAACTGGGTCCCGAACGCGGTGAGGCGTTGGCCTACTGGCGCGCGCTGTTCGCCAGCACCTATGACGCCGAGTTGCGGGTGGAACGGGGCGGCCGCGGCCATGACCTCGTCGCACGTGACGCCGAGCGCTACGAGCGGTTGTTGCCTGCGGCCTGGCACGCAGCCGGCATCCGCTTCGCGCCGAGCGGCCCTGGCGCGCTCGCGCCGGAGCTCTCGCCATCAGCGCGAAAACTTGCGGCGCGGCAATGGGCGCTGCGCCGACGCCTGGGCAAGTTCTTGAACATTGCCCGGCTCTTGAAGGCCGCGTTCACCTTCGACGGCGCCGTGGACTACGTGGTGTGGAAAGTCGAGCGCCACTCGGGCATCAAACCCGAGGTCACCGAGTGGCAGCGGCGCCACCCGCTGCTGGCGGCGCCGGTTCTGTATTGGCGTTTGCGCCGGCTCGGGGTGTTGCGCTGAGGTCGTGAGCGAGCAAGCGCAGCCAACGCCGCGCTTCAGGTTCGCTGATTGGGGTACACGCCGAAGAAACTGCCCAAGCGCTCAAGACGCCGCATGAGCCAGGTTTGCGGTGTGTTCTGGACGAAATAGGTCAGCATGATCGATCGCCGCTCGCCATCGGCATCGGTGGTCGTCTTGGCGCTGTGCCAGCTTTCTTCTTCCTGCACGGGGAAGGCGTAGCCGCTGGCTGGCATGAACGGCATTTGCCGGGTGCGCAGCGCGGCCTCAGCAGCATTGCCGTCGTGAAAGACCGTGCCAAGGTGGCGTTGTGCATCATCCGCAGGCAGATAGAACTGCACCGTGATGGCCTTTTTCATCACGTCGCTGTGGATGCCGATGCGGTATCCCGGCAGGTCGCGCACGATGATCGGCACCGGATAAAAATTCAGCCGGTCTATCGGGCAGCCGAACCTTGCTTCCAGCGCCCGTTGGAACTTGCGCTTGAACACGTCTTGCAGATCCCGCGACACCAGCAGCCGTGCCAGTGGCAGCCAGCGCTCGCGCACGGCGGCCGGCAGCCGCCGGATGTGCTCAGGGTAAAGATAGCGGCGCAGCCGCGTGCTGCTGCCATCCGCGCGCAAGGCGTCCCGATGGCGCAACTCGTGGAAGTGCTCATCCGCCGGGATGCTGGCCAGCAACTGCCGGTAGAACTCTGGCGGAAACAGATCGCTCAGGCACACGTGGTCAAAAGGCTGGGTCTGGAGCGGTGTGCGGTCGATCTGGGCGATGAAGCCTTGATCGTCAAGAGCGATCGCCGAGGCGCAAGAGGTGGTGGTGGGCCGCTCAGACATGCTGAAAAACTCCGTGGCGTGGTGGCAAATCAAACATCATTTCAACGTCGGTGGGGGTGATGGCGCACGGGCCGATGTTACGGAAACGACGCGAGAGCGGCACCACAGTTGCCGTTAGGTTTGAACCTGTGCCAACTGCAACCGGGCAGCAGACAAGACCTCGTCGACCGTGATGCCATGCAAGTGTTCCCGGCAGTGCGGACACATCCCGACGCGGGTGCCGCAGGCATAAGTTGCTCCACCCGTCAGTTGGGTGTGAAAGTCATAGCCGGTGATCAACGGCGAAGTGAACCCGCCATAAACCACCACCGCTCGCGTTCCGACGGCCGCGGCAGCATGGTGCAGCCCGCCTTCCGGACCGATATACAGCCTCGCCCCTTTCAAATAAGCCATGGATTCGCGGAACGATCGAGGGCGAATCTGTGGCACTCCCTCGAGCACAGGGCTGTTGGGAGCGCTGATTTGATAGACCTCGATCTCCTGCGACAGCCGACGGGCCAACTCGGCGAAGCGCTCCACCGGCCACTGCTTGGACGGTGGCGCGCTGGGCTTGATGAACGGCTCGATTGCGACGTAGGGTGTCGCGGCCCACTGTGCCACCAGTTCATCTTCCTGCGGCGTCAGTTTGATCGGCGCGGGTTTTGCGCGATAACTGAGGTCGTACATGTAGCGACCCAGCAAACGCGTGGGCTTCAGTCCCAGGTGTTTCAAATGCCAGCGCCAGCCCAATTCGGCTCGAATCCCCACGTAGTCGATGTAGGGCCGGTGATGCAGATGGCTGTACACCCACGACACATCCTCGCCACCCGCGACGTCAGCAGAACTGGCGAGAAATTCAAGCCCCCAGGACAGATCGGCCTGGCTTTCGTCTACCCAGCGGCCATCGCCAATCGCCACTCGGCGCTTCAGGGGATCGGACAGATGCAATGCCCATGCATCGCCGAGCGCCATCAGGCGGTCTCCGTAACTCATGGATGGTCTCGTTCCATAGCGTGGCTCATTCAAGGAGGTGACTGGCCGGCGCTTCTGGAACGCCCTGATCCCCAAGCCGGATCGCAAGTGGCTGCAGGGTCAGGTTGCAGACGGGAGAGGCTCGCTGCCGCGTGAAAGCGATCGTGCGAGCAGGCGCATTGTCAGGCCGCCAGCCACTTTGTCTCTCGGTACCAACCCACAGCATCGGAGAAGCCGGCGTCCAGATCGAACTCGGGCGCCCAGCCTGCCGGCTGTGCCAGTTGATCTGTCGGCACCGACCAGTCGGGATGGCGCAGCTCGCGCAGCTTTTGTGAACTGAGCATGCTCGCTGAGCCCATCAGGCGTGCGATGTCGCCCAGCAGTGCCGCGCCAGTCAACAGGCTTTGGGGTGCCTGAATGAACCGAGGTGAAGGGTTGCCGACGGCGCGCGCCGCCGCGCCGAGCAGTTCATCCCACCGGTAGCCCTCGGGACGAGCGTCAGCTGCACACAGCACCTTGCCGCTCGGTTTGGCCGTCGCCAGGTTGGCGAGCAGACGCACCAGATCCCTCACGTGCATCATCGCGATCCGGGCATCCGGCCCGCCGAGCAGCGGTACGCGGCGCAGGCGTGCCAGCTGGAAGAAAAGCAGGGTCTCGCGGTCGCCCGGCCCGTAGACCGCTGGTGGTCGAAGGACTGTCGCGCGATCCCCCAGACTGTCGAGCACCGCGACCTCGCCGGCCCGCTTGCTGGCCGCGTAGTCGGACAGCAAGGGCTCGCGCGCGGCCAGGCTCGACACCGCGATGAAATGCGCTGCGGGAGCGATCTGACGGGTCGTTTGCGCGAGCGTCTCTGAGGCGTCGCGGTTGACCCTGAAGAAGTCCGCCTGCCGGGCCGCCTTGATGAGCCCGGCGAGGTGGAACACCACATCGGCCCCATCGACGAGCCGCGACAGCGCCGCTGCATCGCCGAGTGAGCCCGCCACGACTTGCGGGCGCACATCGCGCCACTGCGCCTCATCGGGCTCGCTGCGCAGCAGCAAGCGCGTGCGCCAGCCGGCATCGGACAGCGCCTTGACGAGATGTCGACCGATGAATCCGCTGGCCCCGGTCACGGCGGCCAGCCGACCCGCAGACGTGGCGGAAACGAGTTCGCGGTGCGATACATTCATCCGGCTATTCTTGCTTTCGCCTGCAGTCGCTGGTGACATTTCCGACTACCTTGTTTCCTGGCCTGACCTCGGCGCCAAGGGAGCGACCCACTGCAGGTTCTTGATATGACTCGTTTCGCTGTCGTCACCACCTGTCACGCCGCCGGCTTCGAAGCGTACGGACGTGTCATGGTGGACACCTTCTTGAAGCACTGGCCCGCCGAAGTGCCGCTGCTGCTCTATCACGAGGGTTTCGAGCCCCCGCTGCATGCCGGTCGCATCGAGCCGCATGACCTGATCGAGACCTGTGCGGACCTGGCCTCGTTCAAGGCGCGCCACGCGCTCAACCCGCGCGCTCACGGCAAGGTGCTGCCGTGGAGCCGGCTGCGCGTGGGGCCGTTTTCGCTGCCGCTGCCGGTGCGCACCCGCAAGGGCCAATATCGCTGGGACGCGGTTCGCTTCGCGCACAAGACCTTCGCGATTTTCGATGCGGCAAGACGCACCGGGGCGGATGCCCTGATCTGGATCGATGCCGACACGCGCTTCTTTGCCGACGTGAGCCTGGATGAACTCGAGGCGCTCACGCCGCCGAACAGCGCCGCGTCCTGCCTGAAACGGCCCGTCTTCAGCGAGTGCGGCTTCGTGGTCTACAACCTTCGGCATGCGCAAACGCGCCAGTTGCTCGCCGAGTTCGAGACCATGTACACCGCCGACCTGCTGTTCGCCGAGCGCGAATATCACGACTCCTACCTGTTCGACGTGGTGTGCAAGCGTGCGCAGGCACGTGGTGCCTACATCCACGACATCGCCGAGGGCGCTGGCCGCTACGCCAAGCATGTGCTCATCAACTCGCGACTCGGGCGCTTCATGGACCACATGAAAGGCAACCGCAAGGCCGAAGGGCGCAGCCGCGGTGACGATCTGGTGGTCAAGCGGGGCGAGGCCTACTGGCAGCAGCCCGAGTAGATCGGATGCGCCAGAGGATCTTTGCCTGGCAACGGCCCGGGATCGTGCCGCGCAAGCGCCAACGATCATGAACCGTCGATCAAGGCGTGGATGCGGGCCAGGGTGACTTGGCGTTCCTGCTCGGCCAGCGCCTGGGGGCTGCCGGTGCCGTCGAACATGCCGGCGTTTTCGAGCGCACGATGCAGCAAGCCGAGATCGCGCGCTGCCGCCAGCAATCCAGACTCGACCGCCGCCTCGAAGCCGCGCCCGACGATCGACGCCGGGGCCCGCTCGGCCGCGACTCGCCATGCCGAAACTGCGCGCCGGAACCAGTCGGGGTGTCGACTCAACCTGCAAAGCTTCACCGGCCGGCCGGTGAGGAGTGCTTCGGTGACCATCGACGCACTGTCCTCGGTGACGATGAAGCTGTCGCCCGAGTCCAGCAGCGCGCGATACAGCGGCTTGCCGTCGCGCCAGCTGACGGTGGTCGCTGGCACCTCGAGCCCCCCTTGGATCACCGCCATGGCGCTCGACGGCGTGCGCGGGCTGTCCACGATCCAGGCGCTGCCACCCGTGCGGCGCACCTGTTCGTTCACCATCTCGGCAAGCGACGCGGCAGTCGCATCACACAGCCGCATGGGCCGGCTGTTGCCGCCGACCAGCACCACCGTCCACGGGCGTGGCAGCGTGTGCGCGACATCCGGCAGCGCCGATGGCGGGGACACGTCTTCCGCTGGCGGCAGGAAAGGCATCAGGTTGGACTGCACGTTGGGTCGCGCCGGCAGTGCGTACTGCGGCGTGGTGATGATCAGATCGAACCACGACATCGGCGACCACGGGCGATTCACGCTGATCAGCCGCGTGTGGCCGGCGGACTGACGTTGGATCCACCTCGCGGCCGGTACGCCCCGGCGGCCGGCGGCCAGCACGACCCGGGGCCAGGGCGGCGAAAGCGGCGCATCGCTGCGCCAGCTCAACCGGCTTGCGCCCAGCAGCGCTGGCGGCAGCAGGGATGCTGCGTTGAATCGCAGCGGGACCACTCGAATAGGCAGTTTCAGTGCCTCGGCGAGGGCCAGCAGCTGCTGGTTGTCGCCATGCCACTTGCCCAGCAGAACCCACACTGCGGCGTCGTTCGTTTCGGATGGCAATGGTTGTGTACTTTCGACGGGAAGAGCCTGGCTGTCGCGACCCTCGCCCGGCGTGCCGGGCAACGTCGCTGGCTGTGCTGGTGCGATGGGCAAGTGGCTCCAGCGCCGGTGGTGCCAGCTCCAGAACTGCGGCGTGCGCAATATCTGGCTCTCGGTCCAACGGGTCATGAGCTCGACATCGGATTCCAGTGAGCCGCTGCCCAGAGGAAGCGGGGGCTGGATCTCGAATTTCCAGACGGGGGCTGCTACTTTCATGGCCACCGGCAACATCGGGGCGCGCGACGAGCGGGCCAGTTGTGCCGGACCGGCGGACATCGACATGTTCTTGCCGAGAAAGCGATGCACCATGCCGTTCTCGGCCGTGCCGATGCCCTGGTCGAGCATCACGCACACGATGCGGCCTTGCTTGAGGGCCGTCAGCATCTGGGCGTAGGCGCGGATGCCCGAATTCGCCAGGATGCCCTGGACGCCGTATTGCTCCAGCCCGCTTTGCAGGAAGCCGGCCGACATCATCTTGGCGTCGCGGTAAACGACGCTGACGGGCCAACCGGCCTGCATGAGACGGATCGTCACCAGTGCCATGTTGCCCATGTGGGCGCCCAGCAAAATGGCACCGCGCCCCCCGGACATCGCCATGCGCACGTTGTCGAGACCGTCGAGTTCGCAGCTCTTGGCGAGTTGCTCCACACTTTGCCGACGATCGAGCATCGACATGACTTCCAGCAGCGCGCCGTTGTTCACCCGGTAGGCCTCGCGCAACAGCGCGCTCACTGACGGATCATCGTCGCGCCGACCCAGCGCCTGGGCAATGTCGCGTTGCAGGCTGTTTCGCAAACGCCCGCCCAGACGGAACTGCAACTCGCCCAACCAGATTCCGATCGTGCGCGCCCTCGCGAAACCGACGGCGCGCAGCAGCGTGCGCAAGCCCAGAAACATCGTGCGGCGCCAGGCGCGCCGCGCTTTCCAGCGTTCCCGCATCAGACCGGCACCGAGAGGTTTTCGGTGTCGCCGTGCCGTGGCACCACGCTGACGTGTCCACCGGCCAACCGGCAGATCTGGTCGGCAGCGTCGATCAGCAGCCCCTGGTGAGCGACCGCCAGGATCGTGAGGCTGCCCTTGAGTCGATTGACGGTTTCGATCACCGCCGCCTGCGCCTCGGGGTCGAGGTGGCTGGTGGCTTCGTCGAGGATGAGCAGGCGAGGCTCGTGCACCAGCGCGCGTGCGATCGCCAGACGCTGGCGCTGGCCACCCGACAGCCTCGATCCACCTTCGCCCACATGCGTGTGGATGCCTTCGGGCATGGCGTCGACAAAATCCAGTGCATCGGCAGCGCGCAGGGCTGCGCGGATCTTGTCTTCGCTGAGGCCGACCTCGCCGAGCGTGACGTTGTAGGCCACCGATTCATCGACCATCACCGATTCCTGTGGCACATAGCCGATCTGCCGGCGCCATTCGCGCAGCTCCAGATCGCTGAGCGGCACGCCGTCGACGAGGATGCGTCCGGCATCGGGCTGCAACAGGCCGACCAGCAAATCGAGCAGCGTGGTCTTGCCCGCACCCGACGGGCCGACGATCACGGTCAGTTGCTGGGCCGGTACGGTGAACGATCCGTGCTCGACGATCGCGCGGTGCTGGTCGCGGCGGAAGGTCACGTTCTCGAACCGGATGCCCTCGACGAGCCGCACAGTGTGGTCGCCACCGCGGGGTTCAACTTGTTCACGCGCGGCAGCGATGCCGTCGATCAGCGACCAGTAGGCGCTCTCGCGCAGCACGATCTGCTGGTAGGCGCGCTGGGCTTTCGACAGGTAGCTGACCGTGCGGGCGAGCAGAAACAGCATCACCAAGACGGCGGGCATGGGCATCTTCAGCACGACCAGACCGAAAAAGAAGCCCGCGGCGACCAGGATCGCCAGCAGCGGTTCTTGAAGGGCGGTCATCGCCTCCTTGCTGATCACCTGGCGGCGCAAGGCGCGGCGCAGTGCGCGCGTCTGGTCGGCCAGCAGCGCATCCATGTGGTCTTCACGGGCCATCGCCTTGAGCGCCTTGGCCGCGGCCAGTTGCCCGCCCATCACCGACATCAGTGATTTCAGCAGATCGGTTTGTTGCCGGCCGGCCCGCAGGGAGCTTCGAACCAGCGATTGAAGCAACACCAGGATGGCACCGCCGGCGACGGCCGTCGCCGCCCCCGCCTGCCACGAAATCGCCAGGGCGATGCACAGGAAGATCAGCGAGTTGAGCAGCATGGCCGCCATCTCGGCGCTGTATTGAAATGCCTCGGACGCACGCTGCGCCTCGGTCGCCACGGCGTTGGACAAGCGCCCGACCGACTGCTGCAGGTAGTGCGACCAACGTGCCGAGATGACCGAGCGGATCAGCGACAGCCGCAGATCGGTCGCGATGTTGGCCACGGTGTAGCCCACCTGGCGATTGGCCGCCAACGACAGCGCAGCCTTGCTGCCGATCAGCACGACCGCCAGCATCAGCAGCACCGGCGCGCTGGGCTCGAGCCCGACAAACTCGGCCACGCGCAAGGCGAACTTCTCGGGCATGGACGGCTCGTGGGCGCTGGTGCGATTGGCGAACGACAGCATCGACAGCAGCATCGACATGCCCAGACCGTCCATCAAACCGGCTGCAAAGACCGCGACGAGCGCCAGTGCACTGCGCCCCGGGTAGGTGCGTACCAGAGCGGCGATCATGGGCAGCGTGCGGTTGCGCACGGCCGAGGGCTGGGGGGGGGTGGCAGCCGTCATGGGCAGACAAAGCGCAGGCGCGGTCCCGCTGTGATCGTGACAGGCCGCGCGGGGTCGGTGTCGAACGCTTCGCCATCCAGTGAATAGCCGGCCAGACCGGTGACTTGCAGCCGGTGGCAGCGACCACTCAGGTAGCCGTTGTCAGCGCTCATCGAAGGCAGGTAGCGACCGGTCAGCAAGCGCGGCAACCAACGCCAGAAATGCGGGGCGGCGCGGCTGACCGAGCTCACGCGCACGTCACCCTGACCGCGCGCAGCGTAGGGATCAAAGAGGCCCGTGCGGTGCAGCAGCGTGCTCACGAGCAGCAGGCGAACGAGTCCGCGTTGGGAGCCACATGCACCCGCATCGACATGCAAGGTCGGGCAGCTCAGGCCCGAGCGACCGAACAGCGAACGCACACCGAGCCCCGCCAGATAGGCCATGGTGCTCAGCCCGGTGGCCAGCGTGCTGTGGTCCGAGCGGTGCTGGTGGCACTGACGGATCGCGCTGTCGATCACCGCCCCGGCGAGGAAGAACCCGTGGCGCGCCGGAGCCGGCGACTGCTCGATGCGCAGCGCACGACGCTCTTGCACGACGGCATCCCAGCGGCCCTCACGCGACAGCAGCAGCGCGCGCTTCAACGTCGCGAGCGCCGCGCCTCCCGGCACCAGATCGGCGGCGGTCAGGTTGGTGCGGCCCCCGGCCAACACCAGCAGATCCGGAACCCACGCGCCCGCTGGCAGGTTCGACAACTGGTCAACGATGGCGCACACCGTGCCGTCACCGGCCAGCACCATGACCTGGCGCTGGCGGCGCGAGAGGATGGTTTCAACCGCTGCGATCGTGGAGGCGGGCCCGTCGACCACCACCACCTCGGCGCTGTGCGCCAGCGCCAGGGCTGTCGCCTGCGCTGCGAGACCGCGTGATGCGCTGAAACTGCGCGGATTGACGATCAGGCACGGCGGCGTGGCCGTCTTCGCGACGACCGCCAGCTCGGGCACCTCAAACCCTGACGCGAGCGCGTTCAAGAGCGCCCGGCGCCCCGCGACCAGGCCCGCATCGAGGACTGCTGCGGCGAGGTCCGGCTGGCGGACTGCCACAACTCGCGCACGGCGGCGAAGAAACTGGCGTGGTTGCTGACCCGGTAGGGCGCATCGGCGGGCAGCCCTGCCATGAGGCGCCGATGCGCCTCGCCCATGCGGTGATACGGCAGGGCGGGAAACAGGTGATGCAGCGCGTGATAACGCAGCCCCACCGGGAACAGCGCCACCGTGAGCCAGGTCTGGCCGGTGATGTTGATCGAGTCGGCGACTTGTTCGGCCATCGTCATGCGCGAGCCGTCATTGGCATAGATGTGCGCCGCCAGATTGCGAAACCAGTTCAGACCCAGCGTGAAGGCCAGCAGCGAGTAGCCCATCAGCAATTGCCACGCACTGACCGTGTCTTGCCACAGCAAGGTGGCAATCACGGCGAGATAGACGAAGCACAGCGCCTCGACGATGCGCAGGTTCGCCTCGTCGCGCTTGGGGAAACGCTTGCTGTAGTAAGGGTTGGACACCGCAGCCGACGCGCGGGTCAGCACCCATACGCGCAGCCCGCCGTGCAGCCAGGACAGCGGGCCCAGCACGCCGAAACGCACCAGCATGAACAGCGGCAGCAACGGCGCTTGCACCATGTACTTCAAGGTTTCGATCAGCGGCGACGAGGCCAGCGGCAGGTACTCGCCGTCAGCGGGCGTGCCGAACTGCGTGTGGTTGTGGTGCTCGATGTGGTTGCGGTAGACGATCCATGGCATCAGCAGCGGAATACCCACGAGCAGGTTCCAGACACGCTTGAACCACACCATCTGGCTGCCGGGCATGTGGGCGATTTCATGGATGAAGGTGCCCGCGCGAAAGAACAGCACCGCAGCGACCACGAACGCGGCCATCTGCACCGCGCTCCATGCGGGCGCCGCGAAGTACACGGCGGTCAGCGCCCAGGCCACACCGGAACTCAGCAGCATGTCGGTCCAGTAGATGGCCGCAGAACGGCTGAACAGGTCGGCGACCAGCTTGCGAGCGCCGTCTTGCGATGTCGGCTCGTCGGCCACGGCAGGTGAGTCGGCAGCGGCGGCGGTCTCGTGTGACAGTGCGGTGGCATTCACGATGGTGCGAGTGAGGTGGATAAAACGTCGTCAAGGATACCCGCTGACGCGCGCGCCACGTGGCCGCAAGCGGGGCACGGATCGCACGGCCCCGGCGCGGCGGTCGGTGTCTTTTCGCGGCGCGGCGAACGCGCGGAATGTCCCGCTGCGGCGGCTATGACTTGCGCCGGTAGTCCCCGTGCAGGTTGTTGAAGCCGAACTGGCTGCAGTGATCTAAGAACGCCTGATCCGCGGCGTGCAGGTGTTCCGGGGCCCGCCGCGAGTCGGTCTCGCGCTGTGCGACCTGCCACGCCATCGACGGGCGCACGTAGCCGTGCTCGAGCGAGAAATCGATCGCGTCGCGGCTGACGGCTCCTGAATCCAGGCCGCTGTACAGCGCCTCGAACCACACCGACTCGAACGGATGCCCGCGGCAGATCCAGGGCTGGGTCGATTTCTTTGTGTAGTGCACGAGCGCCGTTCGACCGGGCTCGCAATAGTCAAAAGAATTCCAGAACCTCGGCAGCGATCCCTTGAGCCAGATTTGCCTGAGCTTCATGAGGGCCGTGTAGCTGTAACGCCCGGCATCCAGTTCATCGGCGATGCGCTGCGGTTCCCAGTCACGCAGCCGCGCGCAGTCCAGGAGCATCGCGCTGGAGCCGCGCATCTTCACGCGCCCGTCCGGACCCATCGAGGTTCGCCGCAGCAACCTCTGCCCGAACCTCATCGGCCGGTCATACAGCTCGGCGATGTCCTTGAGCACGACCTTGTCGGAGTCCAGGTAAATGGCGCGCCCTTGCCAACCGGCGAGCATGGGCACCGCAAAGCGCTGGAATGAAAACGGCGTGTTGGGCAGGTTTTCGGGGCGTTTGGGCATGGGCAGCGAGTCGCCCACCAGATCGCCAATCGAGAGCACCTCCACGCTGCGGCGGGTATGGCGCTGAATGGACCAGCGCAGCACTTCAACAAACAGCCGGTGCGAATGGACGGCACCGACAAACACTCGAATGGTCTCAGTGGTCATGGTTCAGGGGGTCAGGTGATTGAAGGGGACATCAACCGGTCGAGCAGCCGATGCACCAGGCCCAAGTCCACCGAAAAATCCGGGCTCTTGTCGAAGGATGCGCCGACCACAAAGCCGTAGCGCACGCCCAGGATGTCGCACAGCTCCTTGTGGTGACAGTTGAAGCGGCGGGGCGGCTGAATCACCAGCATCGATCCTTCGTCCGCCATTGATATCAGGCCATTGTTGAGTTGACTGCCTTCCACGCCGATCACCACGCGCGCGTTGGCGCACTGCCTCATGACCTCCTCGGGGCTGGCTTGGGCCACATCGATCACGCGGATTCCCCGCTCGCTCATGGACGCCGCGAGCTCCATCTCGTTGCGCAAGACACGCCGCTGGCCTCCTGAGCCGCGCACCAGGAAAACGCCTGCGTGGGGCGCCGATGGATAGGCCGCCCACAAGCGCTGGCGAATCTCAAGGAGGCGGGCTTTCTTGTGGCTGTTCTCGGCGTGCCAGTCGTCGACGTAGTAAAGCTCCTTGAACCTCACCGAGTCACAGCGTGTGATCTGCAGGCCGGTGACGTCCAGGTAGGCCGACTGATGATGGGAGGATGGCCCGATCTGTGGCGTGACCAGCGGGCCCATGTCCTGTGTGGCCAGGCACATGGGCAGATCGTCGTGCAGCCAATGGCCGAAGTATCGAAGCCCCAGTTTCGAGTTGGCCAGGGCCGCGCTGTCGCATTCCAACTGGTCGCCGCTGGTCATCCAGGGCATGCGCGCCTGATGCTCCCAGCGCCGGATCATGTTGGCAAACAAGAGGTGGCCGCTGAACATCTGCACATCACGCAGCCGGTACATCACCGTCGGATGGGTCGTTTTCGGGCCGCCCTGGATGCGGCGCAACTCCCGGTCACGGTTGGTGCCGTAGCCCACCACGCGCTCCATGTCCGACGGCTCGAAGCACGCCGGCGGCGCATTGAAGGATTCGGCCGGATGCAACTGATAGCTGCGCTCGGCCACCTCGCTCAGGCGTGGCGGCTTGCCGAGCAGCCTGCGCAGATGCAACTGCGCAGGGCGGGTGCTGCACTGGGGTGAATGGGTTTTCGTGAAGATCATGGAAGTGGGATCACGGGGGCCTCGTTGCGAAGTGCTTTGGCTGGCGCGCTCGCAAATTGGGGGGTCTCGTTGCGGCTGGCCGTCAAACGAACTCGCACACCGGCGCCGGCGCGCTGGACACCGTGCCGGCGCCGATGGTTCCCTCGGACTCTATAGGGCCGACGAAGACCGCCGCCGCGGCAAGAGCCGCCGCACCACAATCCATCCATCCCAGCGTGTTTCCACCCGCCTTGCCGATGAGCATCCCGGTGATGGTCGCAGCCCCCTCAAAAACCGGGGTGGTCCAGTGTTGTCTTGGAGGCGCAGAGCGCTATGTCATGCACAAATTGATCTTTGCTTTTTGTTTGTCTGTTCTGGCTTGCGCAGCGCCAGCGCAAACGCCGGCCAGCGTGTCGTACACGCCAACCTGGCAAGCGCGTCACCATTTGCAATGGTTGGCAGACAACGCTGGATTGCCTTTGACGGTGACGCATTGGCCGTTGCCCGCAGCGGCGGTGCAGCAGGCCCTGGAGCATTTGGCCTTGCCAGACCAAGCCTACGGGCTCAAGGCGTCACGGGACTTTGTGCTCTCAGAGTTGGCGGCCTTGCGCTCGCGTGGGCATGCCCGGCTGCAGGCGCGCACCCGGTCCGAGGGGCTGGGCGGCTACAACGAACGCTATTCCCCGGGCAGCAACGCGAGCGTGGCCAGCGCCGAGGGCCGTTGGGCGGGTGACGAGGTGTCGGCCGCGGGGCGCTTGGGCGCCAGCCTGGGCGTCAATGCCAATTCATTGCACGCCAACTTGAGCGGTGCGCCGCATGAAAGCGGGCACACCCTGAACCCCGAGGGCAGCGAGCTGGTGTTGGCTTGGGGCGGTTGGAACCTGCAGGCCTTTGCGCGCCAGAACTGGTGGGGCCCGGGTTGGCAAAGCAGCATGATCAACGGGCACAACAACCCGGCTTGGGTGGGGGTGGGTGTGCAGCGCGGCTCGGTGCAGGCTTCGGACAGCGTTTGGTTGTCGTGGATGGGGCCTTGGAACCTGGATGTGTTTGTGGCCCAGTCACAAGACCCGGTGGTGGTTGAAAAGCAGCCCAGGGGATTTTTGTTTTCGGGCATGCGTTTGACCTTGAAGCCCATGTCGTGGCTGGAACTGGGCTTGAGCCGTGGTCTGCAAACAGGCGGCAAGGGCCGCCCGGGTGGCTTCGGTAATTTCGTGGATGCGTTTTTTGGGCAAAACGTCAATCAAGACCCGGGCGATCCCGTGGACAGCAGCAATCAGATTGCGGGCTACGACGTGCGCGCCAGCTGCCCGGCCTCCTGGGGCGGTTGCGCGGCTTACTCGCAATGGATGGGCGAGGACGCCCAGGGCGACTTCCCTCCCTTGCCGTTCAAGTTCATGACGCTGTGGGGTGTCGAAAAGACCTACGGCAACGGCCGCTACAGGACCTTTGTCGAGTGGGCGGATTCGAACGGCTACAGCTTGCCGTGGGACCACAAGCCGACTTTTCCGGGCTATGTGAACGGGGTTTACAGCCAGGGTTACACGCATGGCGCAAGGTGGGTCGGGCCTGCGCAGGGTTCGGGCTCGCGGGTGTTGACCGTGGGCTGGATGGATGCCGAGCAGCAGCTTCAGTTGAAACTGCATGCGGGAACCATCAAGACCAGCCTTGGCGCCTACAGCCCCTCGCTGGACGCCCCCCACGGGCGCATGTGGGGGCTCAGTGCCAGCCAGACTTTGCAGTGGCAAGGCCTGACGCTCACCCCCGAGCTGGGCTACACGCACCTGGCCCAAGGCCAGGACCAAGGCGCCAACAAGCGCAACAACGTGCGCGTCGGCCTGGGCATCGAGAGACCTTTCTAACTGAAGCGACGCGGGGCTGCGTCAGCCCCGCGCGCTCCGAGCCACACGGGCTTGCGGCTCAGACCAAGGTCAGATCGGCCCCACGGGTGACGCTACAAGTTGAATAAAACGAAATACACCAACCACCTGGGGGTTTCCATGTTGGATCGGCGGATTGCCATAGCCCCCATGATGGATTGGACCGACCGCCATTGCCGCTACTTCCATCGGCTGATCACCGGGCGTGCCTTGCTTTACACCGAGATGGTCACCACCGGTGCGTTGATCCATGGCGATGTGAAGCGGCACCTCGAGTTCAACGCCCAAGAGCATCCCGTGGCGCTGCAGCTCGGTGGCAGCGAGCCGGCCGATCTGGCGCATTGCGCCAAGCTCGCGCAGGACTGGGGCTATGACGAGGTCAACCTGAACTGCGGCTGCCCGAGCGAGCGGGTGCAGCGCGGCGCGTTTGGCGCGTGCCTGATGGCCGAGCCGGCGCTGGTGGCCGATGGCGTGAAGGCCATGCTCGACGCGGTGAGCATCCCGGTGACGGTCAAGCACCGCATCGGCATCGACCGCGTCGAGAGCTACGAGTTCGTGAGCGACTTCGTGGGCACGCTGGCCGACGCGGGCTGCAAGGTGTTCATCGTGCATGCGCGCAACGCGTGGCTGCAAGGCCTGAGCCCCAAGGCCAACCGCGAGGTGCCGCCGCTGCGCTACGAGCTGGTCCACCGACTCAAGCGCGACTTTCCCCATCTCACCCTTGTGATCAACGGCGGCATCGTGGGCGATGAGGCGATCGCCGCGCAGCTCGAGCATGTCGACGGCGTGATGATCGGCCGCGATGCGTATCACCAGCCCTGGCACCTGGCCGACTGGGACCGCCGCTTTCTGGGTGCGGCGGCCAACCCGGCCGATGACCGGCTTGCGGTGGAGTCCGCGCTGGTGGACTACATGGAAGCACAGGCCGCGCAAGGCGTGGCCTGGAGCCACGTGGCGCGCCACATGCTCGGGCTGTGGCACGGCACGCCCGGTGCGCGCCGCTGGCGTCAGGTGTGGTCGGACCACCACCTCAAGGAACACAGTGCGCGCGAGGTGTTCGCGCTGGCCACCCGGCAGCGGCTGCATGCCGAACCCCAACCGTTCGATCAGACTGAAACCGCACTGGAGTCCCCATGAGGATCAACGGCCAGAGCGCACGCACGATCTGGCCCGAGCCGGCACGTGATGCGGTGCACATCATCGACCAGCGTGCGCTGCCACACCGGCTGGTGTTCGAGCGGCTGGGTGCCGTGGAAGCGGTCTACATCGCGATCCGCGACATGTGGGTGCGCGGCGCGCCGCTGATCGGCGCCACCGCGGCCTACGGCGTGGCGCTGCAGACGAATCAAGACGTCAGCGACGCAGCGCTCGAGCGCTGCGCGCAGCGGCTGGCCAGCGCCCGCCCCACCGCGGTGAACCTGGCCTGGGCGGTGCAACGCATGCGGCGCCGCTTGCTCGCGTGTCCGCTGGCGCAACGCCGGCAAGCCGCCTGGGACGAGGCCGACGCCATCGCCGAGGCCGACGTTCACACCAACGAGGCCATCGGCCGCCACGGGCTGGCGCTGCTGCGCGAGCTGGCAGCGCGCAAGTCGGGGCCGCTGCAGGTGCTCACGCACTGCAACGCCGGCTGGCTGGCCACGGTCGACTGGGGCACCGCCACCTCGCCGATCTATCAGGCGCACGCCGCCGGGCTGGCGCTGCATGTGTGGGTCGACGAGACCCGCCCGCGCAACCAGGGCGCCAGCCTGACCGCCTGGGAGCTCGGCCACGAAGGCGTGCCGCACACCGTGATCGCCGACAACGCCGGCGGCCATTTGATGCAGCGCGGCCAGGTCGATGTGGTGATCGTCGGCTGCGACCGCGTGAGCGCCGGTGGCGATGTGTGCAACAAGATCGGCACCTACCTCAAGGCGCTGGCCGCGCACGACAACGGTGTGCCGTTCTACGTGGCGATGCCCACGTCCACGCTCGACCCGACGCTGGCCGATGGCGCGGCCATCCCGATCGAAGAACGCAGCGCGCGAGAGGTCACCCACGTGAGCGGGCGCGCTGTCGACGGCTCGCTGGTCGAGGTGCAACTGGTGCCCGATGGCACCGTGGCGGCCAATCCCGCCTTCGATGTGACGCCGGCACGGCTGGTGAGTGGCCTGATCACCGAGCACGGCGTGGTGGCCGCCAACGCGGCCGCGCTGCGCGACCTGTGGCTGCTCAACGCGAAGGAAAACCCATGAACGACGAAGGCGCGGTGCGCAGCGAGCTGGTGGCCGCGCAGCGCCGGCTCGACGCGCTGGGCCTGAACCGCGGCAGCAGCGGCAACCTCAGCCAGCGCTTCGGTGGCGGCATGCTGATCACGCCCACCGGCATGGGCGCTGACGAACTCGGGCCTGACGATCTGGTGTGGATGGGCGAGGACGGCGATCTGCGCGGCCGCTGGCAGCCGTCGTCCGAATGGCATTTCCACCAGGCGATCTATGCGCAGCGCCCCGAGCTCAACGCCATCGTGCACACGCACTCGGTGCACGCGACGGCACTGGCCTGTCTGCGGCGCGACCTGCCGAGCTTTCATTACATGGTGGCGGTGGCCGGCGGTGATTCGGTGCGCTGCGCGCCGTACCGGCTGTTTGGCACCGAAGCGCTGTCGGCGGCCGTGATCGACGCGATGCGCGATCGGCTCGCCTGCCTGATGGCCAATCACGGCCTGGTTGCTGCGGGCAACACCTTGTCGCAGGCCATCAAGGTCGCGCAGGAGATCGAGTCGCTGTGCGAGATGTTCCTCAAGGCCCTGGCCGTGGGCGAGCCTGTGTTGCTGGGTGCGGCCGAGATGGCCGAGGTGATCGAGCGCTTTCGCAGCTACGTCAAAACGCCGCGGCGTAGCGGGCCATCTCCCACGGGCTGACGTGCCGGGCGTATTCGGTCCATTCGGCGCGCTTGAGCCGGATGAATTCGCCCGCCAGCGTGTCGCCCAGCGCGGCGCAGATCACCGGGTTGGCTTCGAGCGCGTCGATGGCTGCGCTCAGGCTAGGCGGCAGCTGCGCGATGCCGCGCGCTTGCAACTGCTCTGGCGAGCACTCGAACAGGTCGTCGGTGCACGCGCTGCCCGCATCGAGCTGGCGGTCGATGCCGTCGAGCCCGGCGGCGATCAGCGCGGCGGTGGCCAGATACGGATTGGCTGAGGCGTCCGGCACGCGCCACTCGAAGCGCCCGGGCAGCGTGCGCACTAGCGCGGTGCGGTTGTTCGGGCCGTGCGTCACGCACGCCGGCGCCCAGGTCGTGCCGGTGATCGAGCTGCCCACCGTGAGCCGCTTGTAGCTGTTGACCGTGGGCGCGCCGATGGCGGTGAGCGCAGCGGCGTGGTGCAGCACACCGGCGATGAAGTGCAGTCCCAGCGGCGACAGATCCTGCCCGGCGTCGTCGAACACGCAGGTGGCGGCTTGCGTGGCGGTGGGTTCACTCCACAGCGACACATGGAAGTGCATGCCGCTGCCGGGCTGGTTGGCGAAGGGCTTGGGCATCATTGAAAACACCATGCCGCGCGCTTCGGCCAGCGTGTGCGCGGCCATCTTGAACAGCATCAGGTGGTCGGCGCTGGTGAGCGCATCGGCGTGATGAAAGTTGAGCTCGTACTGGCCGTGGGCGTCTTCGTGGTCGATCTGGAACACATCGAGCCCGCAGCGCGTGAGGCCGTCGGCCAGTGCCTGCAAAAACTCGCGCTGGCGCGGCAGGCTCTTGAGGTCGTACGACGGCTTGTCGAGCCGGTCGAACGCGTCAGCAGGCTCGAAGCCACCCTCGGTGCGGCGCAGCAGAAAAAACTCGGGCTCGATGCCGGTGCGCAGCGTCCAGCCGCGTTCGGCCAGTCGGGCCACCTGCCGGCGCAGCACCTGGCGCGGGCAGGCGTCGAACGGCAAGCCGGCCACGTAACCGTCGCACACCACGCGGGCGATGCCGGGCAGCCAGGGCAGGGCGCGCGTGCTGTCGATTTGCCCACGGCCGTAGTACTCGGCGCGCGGTCCGCTGCGCGGCAACCCGGTGCCCCAGATTGACGGGCCGGCAAAGCCCACACCTTCGGTCATCAGCAGCTCGAGCTGGTTCAAGGGCACCAGCTTGCCGCGCGCCACGCCGTGCACGTCGGTGAACTGCGCGAGCAGGCTGTGCACGCCGGCGGCGGCCAGTTGCTCGATCAGCGCCGACGGGCTGATGGCGGACGGCAAGGGTTCAGTGCGGGTCATGGTGTTTGCGGACTGGGTGCCGGGATGCGCGTCAGTCGATGCGCAGCCAGGTGGTTTTCAGTTCGGTGTACTTGTCGAAGGCGTGCAGCGACTTGTCGCGGCCATTGCCGCTTTGCTTGTAGCCGCCGAAGGGCACGGTGATGTCGTCTTCGTCGTACTGGTTCACGTGCACGGTGCCTGCGCGCAGGTTGCGCGCCACGCGGTGCGCGCGGTCGAGCTGGTGGCTCCACACGCTGGCTTGCAAGCCGTAGGGCGAATCGTTGGCGATCGCCACCGCCTCGGCCTCGGTGCTGAAGCGGATCACCGACATCACCGGCCCGAAGATTTCCTCGCGGGCGATGCGCATCTGGTTGGTCACGCCGTCGAACACCGCGGGCTCGACGTAGAACCCGCCGGTATCGGCCAGCGTCTGGCGCCCGCCGGCCACCAGCCGCGCGCCTTCGCTGCAGCCGCTGTCGATGTAGCCCAGCACGCTTTGCAGCTGCGCGCCGTCGACCAGCGCGCCCATGGCGGTGTCGGGGTCGAGCGGGTCGGCGGGCTGGTACTTGGGCAGTTGCGCCGTCACGACCGCCATGAACTCGTCGGCCACGCGCTCGTGCACCAGCATGCGTGTGGGCGCATTGCAGCTTTCGCCCTGGTTGAAGAACAGGCTGCCGGCGGCGGTGCGCGCGGCGCGGGCGATGTCGTTGCAGTCGTCGAACACCACGAAGGCCGACTTGCCACCGAGTTCGTTGTAGACGCGCTTGAGGTTGCTGCGGCCCGCGTACTCAAGCATCTTGCGGCCCACGCGGGTGCTGCCAGTAAAGCCGATGGCGTCCACGTCCATGTGCAGCGCCAGCGCCTCGCCGGCCTCATGGCCGTAGCCGGGGACCACGTTGAACACGCCTTCGGGCAAGCCGGCTTCGATCGCCAACTCGGCCAAACGCAGCGCGGTGAGCGGGGCCTTTTCGCTGGGCTTGAGCACCACGCTGTTGCCCGCCGCCAGCGCGGGGCCGAGCTTCCAGGCGGTCATCAGCAGCGGGTAGTTCCACGGCACGATGGCGCCGACCACGCCCATGGGCTCGCGGGTGATGAGCGCCAGCGCGCTGCGTGCCGTGGGGGCGATCTCGTCGTAGACCTTGTCGATGGCCTCGCCATACCAGGCGATGCAGCGCGCGCTCGACGGCACGTCGACGCTCAGGCTGTCGCCGATGGGCTTG
Organism: Burkholderiales bacterium; assembly: GCA_947451035.1. Taxonomy (GTDB): domain Bacteria; phylum Pseudomonadota; class Gammaproteobacteria; order Burkholderiales; family Burkholderiaceae_C; genus PBB1. The sequence continues at coordinate 2,190 of CANFXR010000008.1, read as the reverse complement.
CCCATGTCCAGCGTTTCGAGCAGCGCGAGTTCGTCTTTGGCCGCGAGCATCTTCTCGGCAAAGCGCACCAGGATCTTCTTGCGCACCGCTGGCGGCTTGTGCGCCCAGCGCCCGTCATCGAAGGCACGGCGCGCCGAGGCCACGGCCGCATCGATGTCGGCCGAGCGCCCCCGAGCGACCTGCGCGATGGTGCGCCCGTGGATGGGCGAGACGCAGTCGAAGGTCTCGCCCGAGGCGCTGTCGCAGCGCCGCCCGTCGATGAGCAACCGCCCATCGGGGCGGCACCCGGCGGCCAGCGCGTGCCAGTCGCGCGCAGCAAAACTCATCGTCAGAACGTCACGACGACCGAAGCGCCGAACAACTGGTTGTTCTTTTTCCACTCGTTCTTGTCGAGGTACTCGAAGACACGGCGATCGGCGAAGTCGAAGCGGTACTCAAGCTTCAACAGCGTGTACTCGTTGATGCGGTAGTTGCCGCCCACGCTCAGCGCGTAGCGGTCGGAGCCGTGCTGGCCTTCGTTGAGCACGCCGTCGCGGCTGTAGCCCAGACCGATGCCGTTGATCGGGTCGTTGCCGTAACCGAGCAGGCCGCCGCCGTGCAGGCGGTTGTAGATGTAGTCGGCGCGGATCACGCCTTCGAGCCGGGGGTCGAACTTGTAGGCCAGCAGACCCGACAGGCCCCACCACTGAGCGTCTTGAAGCTTGCCGTTGGCGTCAGTCGCCACGGCCGCGTCGGTCTGCCTGCCGAAGCTGACCTCGCCCTGCATGGTCCAGTCGCCGCGGGTGTAGAAGCCATCGACCTCGAACAGATTGACGCCGGAGTCGGCGCCACCGTTGGGGTTGTAGGCCTTGCCATGCACGCCGGCAAAGCCGATGCCCGAGTACTCGTCGATCGTGTAGTCGCCGCGGTAGGCGAGCACCGGCGTCTTGTTGCCCGAAGCCTTCTTGGTGGCGTTCATGTTGCCGACTACGCCCTTGACGATCCACGCGCCACGCGTGACTTCCAGACCCGCGCCGGTGTACGACAGCGGCGCGACCAGATCGAACAGCAAGTTGTGCGTGACCAGTTTGTTCAGCGCCGCGGGCAGCATTTCATAGCCCGACCAGTCGGGGATCTGGCCGACGATCAAGCGCGTCTTCTCGTCGGTCAGCGGGATCGAGGCGCTGGCCTCGTGAACGATGGACCCGCCGATGTTGGCGCCCACGCCACGGTCAGGCATCAGCGTCAGGTGCAGCTTGGTGCCGCCTTCGAATTCCTTGAGGAAGTCGATCGTGGCGGTGCCGATGAACGAGTTGTCGTAGGTGTACGGATGGTCGCCGTCATGCACGTTGTTGAGCAACTGGAAGCCGGCCGTGTCTTGCGCCTTGTTGTAGATGAACACCGGATCGATGCTGCCGCTGATCTTCAGTCCCTTGAACGACGAGCTCTCGCGCTGGTCCTCGAGCGCGTCGACCTTGACCGCCAGGCGGCCCAGTTCGCGGGCCTGATCGGGCGTCATGCCGGCGGGCGCCGGCGCGGCTGCCCATCCCGGCGCAGCAGCGGCCACGGGTGCGATGGTCGGCTTGGTCGCTTCGGCGGTCTTGAGCTTGTCCTCGAGTTGCGTGACGCGGTCGCGCAGGGCGCGCAGTTCCTTGAGCAACTCGGCGTTCGATTGCGCTGCAGCCGGCAGCGGGAAGGCCGCGGCAATCGCCAGGGCAAGACAGGAAGATCGCCAGATCGTCATGGTGGGTTTCCTTTGAAGTGATTCGGTTGAGCGTGAGAGTGCGCCTAGGCGCGGTTGGCCTGTGCCATTTCGAGCGAGCGGTTGCGCTCGGCGCGTGCGATGAAGTAGCTGGCCAGCACCACGCCGATGGCCACCACCACGACGATCACCGTGGCCACGGCGTTGACGGTCGGGTTGAGGCCGAGGCGGGCGCGCGAAAAGATCACCAGCGGCATGGTCGTGGAGCCCGGTCCCGACAGGAAAGCCGACAGCACCACGTCGTCGAGCGACAGCGTGAAGGTGAGCAGCCACGCCGACATGAGCGACTGCGAAATCATCGGCAGCGTGACCAGCGTGAAGACCTGCCATGGGCGCGCACCGAGGTCCATGGCGGCTTCTTCGAGCTGCGGGTTCAGTTCGAGCAGCCGAGCCTGGATCACCACCGTGGCGTAGGCCATGCCCAGCAGCAAATGGCCCATCCAGATGGT
>CANFXR010000007.1 GCA_947451035.1 Burkholderiales bacterium | reverse complement strand
GGCCCGCCACCGATCACCACCACATCAAATTGCTGGCTCATGAACAGTTTCCTCAGATGTCGAACAACAGGCGCGATGGGTCTTCCAGCGCTTCTTTCATGGTGACCAGGCCCAGCACGGCTTCACGGCCGTCGATGATGCGGTGGTCGTACGACATCGCGAGATAGTTCATCGGACGGATCACGATCTGACCGTTCTCGACCACCGCGCGTTCCTTGGTGGCGTGCACGCCCAGGATGGCCGACTGCGGCGGGTTGATGATCGGCGTGGACAGCATCGAGCCGAAGGTGCCGCCGTTGCTGATCGAGAACGTGCCGCCGGTGAGGTCGTCGAGCGACAGCTTGCCTTCGCCGGCCTTCTTGCCGAACTCGGCGATCTTCTTTTCGATGTCGGCAAAGCTCATCTGGTCGGCATTGCGCAAGATGGGCACCACCAGACCGCGTGGCGAACCCACGGCGATGCCGATGTCGAAGTAGCCGTGGTACACGATGTCGTTGCCGTCAACGCTGGCGTTGATCACCGGGTACTTCTTGAGCGCGGCGACTGCGGCCTTCACGAAGAAGCTCATGAAGCCCAGCTTCACGCCGTGCTCCTTCTCGAACTTCTCCTGGAAGCGCTTGCGCATTTCCATCAACGGGGCCATGTTGACTTCGTTGAAGGTGGTCAGGATGGCGTTGGTGGCCTGCGATTGCAGCAGCCGCTCGGCCACTCGGGCACGCAGACGCGACATCGGCACACGCTGCTCCGGGCGGTCGCCCAGATTGACGGTGATCGGTGCGGCCACCGAGGGCAGCGGCTTGGCCACCGAGGCGGCCACCGGGGCCACCACGGAAGCCACGGCGCGTGCTGGCGCAGCGGGGGCTGCCAGTGCGCCGGTGACATCGCCCTTGAGGACGCGACCGTCCTTGCCGGTGCCGGCGACCGAGCCGGCCGCCAGGTTGTTGTCAGCCATCAACTTGGCGGCGGCGGGCATCGCCACGCCGGCCGCCGAAGACGCTGCCTTGGCGGCGGCCGCAGGCGCCGGATCGTCGGAGCCCAGGTCGAGCCCTTTCTTGAACTGCTCGTGCTCGACGGCGGTGGCCGTGGTGTCGATGAGCGCAATCACCTCTTCGGCGATGCAACTGTCGCCGTTGTTCTTCACGTACTTGGACAGCACGCCGGCTGCCGGGGCGGGCACTTCCAGCACGACCTTGTCGGTTTCGATTTCAACGAGGATCTCGTCGATCTGCACGGCCTCGCCGGGCTTTTTCTTCCACACCAGCAAGGTGGCTTCAGCGACCGATTCGGACAACTGCGGGACTTTGACTTCAACGATGGACATGGTGTTCTTTCTTGTCTTTCGAGCGACCGCCAGACCGATACACGGCCGGCGGTACGGATCACTTGGAGAGGACGAATCCCTTGAGCTTGCCGAATGCCTGGTCCAGCAACGACTTCAGCTGTTCCTGGTGCAGGTGCGAGTAGCCCACGGCCGGCGACGCTGACGCCGGACGACCGGCGTAGCCGAGCTTTTGGCCTTCGAGCATGTTTTCGTGGATGTAGTGCTGCACGAAGAACCAGGCGCCCTGGTTTTGCGGCTCGTCCTGGCACCACACGATCTCGGTGACGTTCGGGAACTTCTTCAGCTCGGCGGCAAAGGCCCGGTGCGGGAACGGATACAGCTGCTCGACCAGCACGATGGCCGTGTCGTTGTGCTTCTTGGCTTCGCGACGCTTCATCAGGTCGTAGGCCACCTTGCCCGAGCAGGCCACCAGCCGCTTGACGCTGGCCGGATCGAGTTCGCTGTTGTTGGATCCGATCACCGTGCGGAATTCGCCACGGGTGAATTCGCTCAGCGGCGAGGCTGCATCCTTGGCGCGCAGCAGCGATTTCGGCGTGAGGATCACCAGCGGCTTGCGGAACGGGCGAACCATCTGCCGGCGCAACAGGTGGAAGATCTGGCTGGCCGAGGTCGGCTGCGCGATCTGCATGTTGTTGTCGGCCGCCAATTGCATGAAGCGCTCGAGGCGTGCCGACGAGTGCTCGGGGCCCTGGCCTTCATAGCCGTGCGGCAGCATCAGCGTGAGGCCGTTGGAGCGGCCCCACTTGACTTCACCCGAAGCGATGAACTGGTCGATCACCACTTGCGCGCCGTTGGCGAAGTCGCCGAACTGCGCTTCCCAGATCACCAGGGTGTTCGGCTCGGCCGAGGCATAGCCGTACTCAAACCCGAGCACCGCTTCTTCGGACAGCAGCGAATCGATCACGACGTAGGGCGCTTGCCCGTCGGCCACATGCTGAAGCGGGGTGTAGGTGCCTTCGTCCCACTTCTCGCGGTTCTGGTCGTGCAGCACCGAATGGCGGTGCGTGAAGGTGCCGCGACCGCAGTCCTCGCCCGACAGGCGAACCGCATAGCCGCTGGCGACCAGCGACGCGAAGGCGAGGTGCTCGCCCATGCCCCAGTCGACGTTGAGCTCGCCACGCCCCATCGCTGCGCGATCGGCCAGCACCTTCTCGACCAGCGAGTGAGGCTTGAAGCCCTTGGGCACGGTGGTGATGCGCTCGGCCAGGCGCTTGACCTCGGACAGCGGCAGCGCGGTGTCGGCCGCATCGGTCCACTTCTTGCCGAGGAAGGGCGCCCAATCGACGGCGAACTTGCTCTTGTAGTTGGTCAGCACCGGGCTGTAGGCGTGCTTGCCTTCATCCATCGCGGCACGGAACGCCTTGACCAGACCATCCGGTCCATCGGCAGGCAGCACGGCTTGCGTCACCAGCTTGTCGCCGTACAGCTTGCGCGTGCCCGGGTGCTGGGCGATCGTCTTGTACATGAGCGGCTGCGTGAGCGCCGGGGTGTCCTGCTCGTTGTGGCCGAGCTTGCGGAAACACACGATGTCGACCACCACGTCCTTGGAGAACTCCTGGCGGTAGTCGAGTGCGAATTGCGTGGCCAGCACGACCGCTTCGGGGTCGTCGCCATTCACGTGCAGCACGGGGGCTTCGATCATCTTCACGACGTCGGAGCAGTACAGCGTCGAGCGCGTGTCACGCGGATCGCTGGTGGTGAAGCCGATCTGGTTGTTGATGACCACGTGCACCGTGCCGCCGGTGAAGTAGCCGCGCGTTTGCGCCAGCGCCAGCGTTTCCATCACGACGCCCTGGCCGGCAAAGGCCGCGTCGCCGTGCACCAGGATCGGCAGCACCGAATGACCCGTAGCGTCGCCGCGGCGGTCCAATCGCGCCTTGACCGAGCCTTCGACCACCGGGTTGACGATCTCGAGGTGCGACGGGTTGAACGCCAGACTCAGGTGCACCGGACCGCCCGGGGTGGTGACATCGCTGGAGAAGCCCTGGTGGTACTTCACGTCGCCGGAGGGGAGGTTCTCGGGCGCGGTGTGATCGAACTCGGAGAACAACTCGGCCGGGGTCTTGCACAGGGTGTTGACCAGCACGTTGAGACGGCCGCGGTGGGCCATGCCGATCACGATTTCCTGCACGCCGGCCTGACCGGCGCGCTGCACCAGCTCGTCCATCGAGGCGATGAAGCTCTCGCCGCCTTCGAGCGAGAAGCGCTTCTGGCCCACGTACTTGGTGTGCAGGTAGCGCTCGAGGCCCTCGGCCGCCGTGAGCTGCTCGAGGATGTGCTTCTTCTGGTCTGCCGTGAAGTTCGGCTTGGAGCGGATCGACTCGAGCCGCGTCTGCCACCAGCGCTTTTCAGCCGGGTCGGTGATGTGCATGTACTCGGCGCCGATCGAGCCGCAGTAGGTTTCACGCAGCGCCTGCAGGATCTGCCGCAGCGTCAGGTGCTCGGCGGTCGAAAAATAGGTGTTGGTCGCGCTGAACGAGATGTCCATGTCGGACTCGGTCAGGTCGTAGAACGCCGGCTCGAGTTCGGGAATCTTGGGGCGCTCCTGGCGCTTGAGTGGATCGAGATCCGCCCAGCGTGAACCGAGGAAGCGGTACGCCGCGATCAGCGACTGCACGTGCACTTGCTTGCGGGCCACCGCCAGATCGGCGCTGCTGGCCTTGGAGCCGAAGGCGTTGGCCTTGGCGCGCTGGGCGAACGATTCGACGACCGGCGCATGCGCCACATCGCGTTCGTTGGATCCATCGACCGCCGGCAGATGCTGCAGCGCGTCGAAGTAGGTGCGCCAGTTTTCGGCGACGGAACCCGGGTTGTCGAGGTAGGCCTCGTACATCTCTTCAACGTATGGCGCATTGCCACCGAACAGATGCGAATTCGCTCTGTATTCCTGCATCATTTCGCTCACCTCGTGCGCCGGTTTCCAGCGCGATAGTGGGTTAAAAAACCTTCCGCGTCCCGGCTTCACCGGTGTGCGGACTAGCGACCCGCCTGAGTTGTAAAACAGCCCAGGGGACGGGAAGGACCTGTTGAGTCAACTCGAGCACTCTACCACCCGACCCTCGAACGAACATTGGCATTTAGCCGGCGTTGCAGCCTGTTATCACCGCGTCAGCGGGGTGCAAGATCCATGACAAACAAACCCACCATGACGCAGCACCAGACCATCCGCATCCATGCCGCGGCACCGCCCAAACCCGACTGGGGCGCAGCATGCAACGGCTGCGGCGTGTGCTGCGCCGCCGAGCCCTGCCCGGTCGGCGTGCTGGTGTCGGGCCGGCGCACGGGTTCGTGCAAGGCTCTGGAGTGGCGCGACGCCGAGCGGCGCTACGTGTGCGGTGTGGTCAGCGCGCCCGAGCGCTACCTGGGGGTCGGATCTGGCCGGATCGGTCAGGCGCTGTCGGCGCTGGCACGGCGGATGATTTCGGCCGGCACCGGCTGCGACTCCGACGCGCAGCCCGGCGACTGAGACCGCGTCAGCGGGCTCAGGCCAGAGCCAGCCGGGCACGGGCCTGAGCGTATTCGGCCACCAGCCTTGCCACGAGTTCGCGCGCCGGCAGCACCTGGTGCACCGAGCCGATGCCCTGGCCGCTGCCCCAGATGTCGCGCCAGGCCTTGGGCGCATCACCGCCGAAGTTCATCGTGCGCAGGTCGCCCTCGGGCAGCGCGTCGGGGTCAAGACCGGCGTTGCGGATCGAGCCCTTGAGATAGTTGCCGTGCACGCCGGTGAACAAGTTGCTGTAGACGATGTCGTCGCTCGAGCTGTCGACGATCAACTGCTTGTAGGCGGCCGGCGCCTGCGCCTCGGTGGTGGCGATGAAGGCCGAGCCGATGTAGGCCGCGTCCGCGCCCATCGCCTGCGCCGCGAGCACCGCCGCGCCGGTGGCGATGGCGCCGCTCAAGACCAGCGGGCCGTCGAACCACTCGCGGATTTCCTGGATCAGCGCGAACGGGCTCTTCACGCCCGCGTGGCCACCCGCACCCGCAGCCACCGCGATCAGGCCATCGGCGCCCTTGTCGATCGCCTTGTGGGCAAAGGCGTTGTTGATGACGTCGTGCAGCACCACCGCGCCGTAGCTGTGCGCTGCATCGTTGATCTCGGGACGCGCGCCCAGCGAGGTGATGATGATGGGCACGCGGTGCTTCACGCACAGCGCCATGTCGTGCTCGAGCCGGTCGTTGCTCTTGTGCACGATCTGGTTGATCGCAAACGGCGCCGCTGGGCGCTGCGGGTTGAGCGCGTTGTGCGCGGCCAGCGTTTCGGTGATCTCGACCAGCCAGTCGTCGAGCTGCGATGCGGGCCGCGCATTGAGCGCTGGCATCGAGCCCACCACGCCGGCCTTGCATTGTTCGATCACCAGCTGCGGGTGGCTGATGAGGAACATCGGCGAGCCGATGACCGGCACCGCCAGGCGCTTGAGCACCTCGTCGAACGCCGCGCGGCGTTCGCTCAAAACGAATCCACGGACAGCGCGTTGACGCTTTCGGCGCCGTCGATGATGGCGTCGCGCGTGCCCGGCACGGTGCTCAGGATGTGCTCGGCAAAAAAGCGCGCGGTGGCGATCTTGGCGCGCCAGAAGGCGGCGTCGCCCTGCCCGGCGGCCAGTTCGCCTTCAGCGATCAGCAGCGCGCGGGCCATTTGCCAGCCCGCCAGCAAGCGCCCCGCGAGCATCAGGTAAGGCACCGAACCGGCAAACACCGCGCCGGGTTGCGAACGGGTGTGGGCCACCACGAAGTCGACCACCTCGGTGAACGCCACACGGGCCGCTTGCAAGCGCTTGTGCATCGCCTGCGCGGCGGCGCTGGAACTCGACGACAGCGCCGCTTCGGTCTGGGCGATCTGCTGCGCGATGCCACGCGCGGTGGCGCCGCCATCGCGCAGCGTCTTGCGCCCGACCAGGTCGTTGGCCTGGATGGCGGTGGTGCCTTCGTAGATGGCCAGGATGCGCGCATCGCGGAAATGCTGTGCGGCGCCGGTTTCCTCGATGAAACCCATGCCGCCATGCACCTGGATGCCCAGGCTGGTGACGTCGATGCTCATCTCGGTGCTGAACCCCTTGACCAGCGGCACGGTGAATTCGTGGAACGCCTGCTGCTGCTGGCGCACCGCGGCATCGGTGTGGTGGTGCGCGGTGTCGAACGCGGCGGCCGACACGCACGCCAGCGCGCGGCAACCCTCGATGTGCGCGCGCATGGCCATCAGCATGCGCTTGACGTCGGGGTGGTGAATGATGGTCGCACCGGCCGGCAGCGAGGCATCGACCGGGCGGCTTTGCACCCGCTGGCGCGCGTAGTCCACGGCGCGCTGATAGGCCCGCTCGGCCACGCCGATGCCTTGCACGCCCACCGAAAAGCGCGCGGCGTTCATCATCACGAACATGTATTCGAGGCCGCGGTTTTCCTCGCCGATCAGGTGGCCGATGGCGCCGGCACCGACGCCGCCCAGGTCATCGCCGAACACCAGCACCGCCGTCGGGCTGGCCTTGATGCCCAGCTTGTGCTCGATGGACGCGCAGTACACGTCGTTGCGCGCACCGAGCGCGCCATCGGCGCCCACCACGAACTTCGGGCACAGGAACAAGCTGATGCCCTTGACGCCCGCCGGTGCATCGGGCGTGCGCGCCAGCACGAGGTGCACGATGTTGTCGGCCATGTCGTGCTCGCCGTAGGTGATGTAGATCTTCTGGCCGCTGATGCGGTAAGACCCATCGCCTTGCGGCACCGCCTTCGTGCGCACCGCCGCCAGATCGGAGCCGGCTTGCGGCTCGGTCAGGTTCATGGTGCCGGTCCAGGTGCCGTCGATCATCTTCGGCAGGTAGGTGCGGCGCTGCTCGGCGCTGCCCGCCGTGAGCAACGCTTCGATCGCACCGTCGGTGAGCAGCGGGCACAGCGCGAAGCTCAGGCTGGCGCTGTTGAGCATTTCGGCGCAGGCCGCACCGATCGTCTTGGGCAGACCCTGGCCGCCGAATTCAAGCGGGTGCTGCAAGCCCTGCCAGCCACCCTCGGCAAACTGCCGGAAGGCCTGCTTGAAGCCGGCCGATGTGGTCACCGTGCCCTGGTTCCACACGGGGGGCTGGCGGTCGCTCGGCGCGTTGAGCGGCTCGACCACCTCGGCGCAAAAGCGCGAGGCCTCGGTGAGCACCGCCTCGGCGGTCTCCAGGCCGGCGTCCTCGAAGCCCGGCAACTGGCTCAGCGCTTCCAGCCCGGCCAGCTCCTTCATGCAAAACAGCATGTCTGCGACCGGTGCGGCGTAGCCCATGAGAACTCCTTTGAATCACACCTGCAGACCGCACGCTGCGCGCAGCGTCGGTGCGTGGAACTAGAGCGCTGCGACCAGCGCAGGCACCGCGACGAACAGATCGGCTTCGAGCCCGTAGTCGGCCACGCTGAAGATCGGCGCTTCGCCATCCTTGTTGATGGCGACGATCACCTTGCTGTCCTTCATGCCGGCCAGATGCTGGATCGCACCGCTGATGCCGCACGCCACATACAGCTGGGGTGCGACGATCTTGCCGGTTTGCCCGACCTGCCAGTCGTTGGGCGCGTAGCCGGCATCGACCGCCGCGCGGCTGGCACCGAGTGCGGCGCCGAGCTTGTCGGCCAAGGGCATCAGCACCTCGTTGAATTTTTCGGGGCTGCCCATGGCCCGCCCGCCGCTGACGATGATCTTGGCGGCGGTCAGTTCGGGGCGGTCGTTGCGCGCGATCTCGCTGCGCACGAAGGCGGAGCTTCCCGCATCGGCCACCGCGGCGACCACCACGACGCTCGCCGAGCCGCCATCAGCGGCCACCGGATCGAAGCCGGTCGCGCGCACGGTGACGACCTTGACGGCGTCTGCGCTTTGCACGGTGGCGACCGCGTTGCCGGCGTAGATCGGACGCTCGAAAGTGTCGGCGCTGATGACGGCGGTGATGTCGGACAGCTGCGCCACATCGAGCCGCGCGGCCACCCGAGGGGCGATGTTCTTGCCCGACGCCGTGGCGGCGAACAGCACGTGCGAGTAGCCGCCTGCAGCCACCTGCGCCAGCACCTGCGCGGCCACCGCTTCGGACAACGCGTGAGCGAAGGCCGGTGCATCGGCGTGCAGCACTTGCGTGACACCCGCAATCCGCGCGGCCGCCTGCGCGGCAGCGCCCGCCTCATGGCCGGCCACCAGCACGTGCACGTCGCCGCCGATCTTCAGCGCCGCGGCCACGGTATTGAGCGTTGCACCCTTCAAGGATGCGTGGTCATGCTCGGCAATCACCAGCGTGGTCATGTCAGATCACCTTTGCTTCGTTCTTGAGTTTGAACACCAGCGTGGCCACATCGGGCACCTTGATGCCGGCGGCGCGCTTGGGCGGCTCGGTCACTTTCAGCGTCTTGATGCGCGGCGCCACGTCCACACCCAGCGCGGCCGGCGTGAGCATCTCGAGCGGCTTTTTCTTGGCCTTCATGATGTTGGGCAAGGTGACGTAGCGCGGCTCGTTGAGCCGCAAGTCGGTGGTGATGATCGCGGGCAGCGACAAGCGCAAGGTTTCGAGACCTCCATCGACTTCGCGCGTGACGAGCGCGTGGCCGTCGGCCACCTCGACCTTCGAGGCGAAGGTGGCCTGCGGCCAGTCCCCGAGGGCTGCGAGCATCTGCCCGGTCTGGTTGCAGTCGTCGTCGATCGCCTGCTTGCCCAGGATCACCAGACCCGGCTGCTCGCGATCGACCAGCGACTTGAGCAGCTTGGCCACGGCCAGCGGCTGCAACTCGACATCGGTCTCGATGAGGATGGCGCGATCGGCACCGATGGCCATGGCCGTGCGCAGGGTTTCCTGGCACTGCGCCACGCCGCACGACACGGCGATGACCTCGGTGGCCACGCCTTGCTCGCGCAACCGCACGGCTTCTTCGATGGCGATTTCATCGAACGGGTTCATGCTCATCTTGACGTTGGCCAGATCAACACCCGACCCGTCAGACTTGACGCGCACCTTGACGTTGTAGTCAACGACGCGCTTGACCGCGACCAGAACCTTCATGCAAATCGCTCCTTGGGTCGGGCCTGGCGGCAGGCCCGAACGGGAAAATTGAGACAGTTCGCCGCAGCGCGAACCGATGGTGCCCGGGACGGGGGTCGAACCCGTACACCCCTTCTCAGGAAGTGGCGGATTTTAAGTCCGCTGTGTCTACCAGTTTCACCACCCGGGCCCGCTTGAATTATGGGCGTGGCAGGGAAAAAACCGGCGCGGCGACGCGCTAAAGCTGAACGCGAACGATCGAGAAATCGTCGTCGAGCGGGCCCGGCCCGTGCTTCATCTGGGCCCAGCGGAACAGGGCTTCCAGCGCGTCGGGGGCTTGCCCGTTGAGGCGCATGAAATCCTCGAAGTCTTCATAGGTCAGCTCGGTGCCTTCGGTGTCGCAGATCTCGAAGCAGCCGTCGCACAACACCACCAGCTTGGCACCCGGCGGCACCACGTGGGTCTGCGAGTCGTAGGGCACGTCCTCGAACGCGCCGATGATCAGGTTGCACGACAGCAGCCGCTCGGTCACGACGCTGCCGTCGGCTTGCGGAATCAGCAGCAGCGCGGCCGGGTGGCCGCCGCTCGAATGCCGGATGGTGCGCGTGGGTGCGTGATACACGCCGTACCACAGCGTGAAGTACATGTCGTTTTGCTTCGACATCAGGTAGATGTTGCTCAGCGCGGCGAGCACGGCGCCCGGGTCGCGCATGTCGACGTTGGGAATCGAGCCCGAACGGATCTGGTTGATGGCAGTCACCGACAGCAGCGCCGGGCCGACTCCGTGGCCGCACACGTCGAGCAGGTAGATGGCGAAGTGCTCGTCATCGATCCAGTGGTAGCCGAACGAGTCGCCGCCGAGTTCGGCCGACGGCTCATAGAACCAGTCGATCTTGAGCGGCACCTCGGCAGGCGGCGGAAAGATCGAGCGCACGTACCTCAGCGCCTCGTTGAGTTCTTCATCGAGCCGGCGCTGGGTGCGCTCGAGCCGCTCTTTTTCCTGCACCAACTGGGCACGCTGCAGTTGCTCGACGTCACGCAGGCGTTTTTTCTCGAGCGACGACGTCACGCGCGCGCGCAGCAACGTTGGGTTGAAGTTCTTGGTCAGGTAATCCTCGGCGCCCGCTTCGATGCACTGAACGGCGTTTTCGATCTGGTCGACGCCCGAGATCACGATCACCGGCGGCGCACCGAGCGCGGGCTCGGCCTTGAGGGCCAGCAGCAGTTCGATGCCGCTCATCTCGGGCATTTCCATGTCGAGCAGCATCAAGTCGAACGACTTGGCGCGGATCTGGTTCAGCGCGTCCAGACCGTGGCGCGCCTCCAGGATGTTGGTGACGCCCAGGTCATTGAGCGCACGCACCAGCGCCAGCCGCATCATGCGGCTGTCGTCGACCACGAGGACACAGGCGTTTTGCAGCAAATCGGCGTGCGACAAGCGTTCGGGGCTGGCTGCTGGCGCGTCGCTGGCGGGGGTGGATTGATTCATGGGGTGCTCCGGCGTGCGGGTGCTGCGTGAGGGTGATCAGGTCGGCTTGGGAACGAGCGGGACCAACCGGGCCGCCTTGGCCAGCAGTTGCTCGTCGACAAACGGCTTGGTGATGTAGTCGCGAACACCCAGTCGGGCCACCGTGGCGATGGTTTCGGGGTTGGAGTTCGCCGTGAGCATGATGACCTTGGTCTTTTTCAGGGACTCGTCGGCGCGCAGCCGCTTGAGCATCTCGACGCCGTCCATCACCGGCATGTTGTAGTCCAGGATGATGAGATCGGGCCGATGCTCCATCGTTTGCTGCAGGCCGACCTCGCCGTTCTCGGCTTCGATCATGGTGCACTCGAAGCGGTTGAACACCCTGGAGACGGCCTTGCGCACGAGGCCGCTGTCATCGACGCTGAGGATCTTGGGATTCATGTGGGCTCGAACCTTAAAGACAGTGACAAGGTGAATGGCTGGCCGGCGCAGCACCAGGCGCCGTTGAAGTCGGAGTCTGCACCCGGGGATGCGCCCGCCTCCAGGCGCTGCACCCTCGGTGTGCTGAGGTCATTGATGTAGCCGCTGGACGTCAACGCGCCGCCGATCTGTCCAGCCAGCATGTTGCAGAACTCGCCGGCCAGGTCCAGCTTGTCGGCATCCGAGGCGGTGGCCGTGTCGGGCAAGCCGAGCATGTGCGCCACCAGCAGGTTGGCCAGCGCATCGGGCAGCGAAAGCACGATCTCGCCTTGGACCCGCGCGCCCGACAGGTCAATGCGGCTTTGCAGCTTCGATGCGTACCCGTCCGGGACGGCAGGTGGCTCGCTCAGGGCCTGGGCGCTCAGATTGAACTGCGTGTTCAGCACATGGCTGAGCGCATTGGCGACGATGGGCGCCAGTTGCGGCTGGCCTGCAGAGGTCTTCACTCCGGATGCCTTCCCGTCAGGGCGTGCATGATGGCCTGAGGCATGCGGTGCAGCGGCACCACCTTCTCGGCGGCACCGAGCTTGATCGCGGCTTGCGGCATGCCGAACACAACGCAACTGCTCTCGTCCTGGGCCAGCGTGCGAGCGCCCAGCGTGCGCAGCGCGAGCATGCCGCGCGCGCCGTCAACGCCCATGCCGGTCAGCAGCACGGCCACCGCGTCCTGGCCCGCGTGCTCCGCCGCCGAGCGGAACAGCACATCGACGGCCGGGCGGCAGTGGTGCACGGGCGGCGACTGCGCGAGCCGCACGCGGTAGCCGCCCGCCGTCTTGACGAGCGCCATGTGGAAGTCTCCCGGCGCCACCAGACAGGTACCCCAGGACGCCTCCTCGCCGTCTTCGGCTTCACGCACGGGGAACGGGCACAGCTCATCAAGGTGCTGGGCCATCGTGCGGGAAAAGCGTGGTGGGATGTGCTGCACCACCAGGATCGGCGGCAGGTCCGCCGGAAGGCGGGGCAACACAAAGCGCAGCGCCTCGACACCGCCCGTGGAAGCCCCGATCAGGATGACGCGACCGGGCACGCTGGCCACGCCACCGCCTTGCAGCGCGGGCTGCGCTTCTGCCGTCGCCGGCGCGCCCTGCCAGCGGTGCGACCGGGCAGCCGCCTTGACGAGTTGCGCGAGGTGCCTGGCCACCTCGCCGAGCGCCTGGCTGCCATCGGGCTTGCCCACCACATCGACGGCACCGGCGGCCAGCGCCTCCATGGCCATGGCCGAACCGGCCGGGGTGGCCGAGCTGATTACCACCACGGGAATCGGGTGATGCTCCTGCAAGATCTTCAGGAAGGTCAGGCCGTCCATGCGCGGCATCTCGAGGTCGAGCGTGAGCACATCGGGACGCAAGGCCAGGATGCGGTCGCGCGCCACGTAGGGATCGCTGGCCACGCCAACGACCTCGATCGCCGGGTCGCGTGCCAGCGCCTGCGTGATCGAACGCCGGGCGATGGCCGAGTCATCGACCACCAGTACGCGGATCCTGGCCGGGCTGTTCATGGCAGCTTGTAGATCCCCTGCCCGACCGGCTGCAAGGCGTGCTTGATCCCCAGCAAGCTCTCCGAATAGCCGATCACCAGATAGCCGCCGGGCACCAGCTGCGCCGCGAGTTTTTCGACCGCTGCAGCGCGCGAGTTCAAGTCGAAATAGATCATGACGTTGCGGCAAAAGATGACGTGCTGACGCGCTGCGATGGGGTAGCGGTCCTGGAACAGGTTGATGCGCTCGAACTGCACGTGCCGCTTCAACTCGGCGCGCACGCGGCACTGGCCGTGCGACTCGGCAAAGCCCTGTTCGAAATGTCGCTGCAACCATTCCGGCCGAACGGCATGCACACGGTCCATCCGGTACACGCCGAGTTGCGCATGAGCCAGCATGCGCTTCGAGATGTCGGAGGCCAGCACCTCCCACTGCACCTGGGGATGGCCGCGCAACTGCTCGGCCAGCGTCACCGCGATCGAATAGGGCTCCTCGCCGGACGACGCTGCGGCCGACCACACCCGCAGCGGCGAACCCGAGGCCAAGGCAGCCGGCAGAAACTGCGGGATCGCCGTCTTGGCCAGGAACTCGAAGTGCTCGGACTCGCGAAAGAACTGGGTGTGGTTGGTGGACACCAGATCCACCAGTTCTTCGACTTCGTCGGAATCTCCGCGTTGCGCCAGTGCGACCGCGTAATCGCTGCAGGTGTCAAAACCGAGCCCACGGGCGCGTTTGCGCAACCGGTTGGCCAGCATCAATTGCTTGTCGGGCCCCACACGGATGTGGCTGTGCTCATAGACGAGGTCCACCAGGATCCGGAAGGCCTGATCCGACAACTCATGGGCGACCGTGTTCACGGGCCGGGACGGCAGCGACGCGGCTCGACTCAGAAATTGCGGAAGCTGCCGCCGCCTGGCTCGCCGTCGCCATCTCGCGGCTCGGGCATCGGGATGTTGCCCAGGGCTTGCATGCGCGAGCCGCTGATGGCGGCAGGCGCCGGTGCCGGCCGGCTGCGTGGCGCAGCCGCCGGCGCCGCGGTCGGCTTGATCGGCCGGCTGTAGCGCGCGGAAGTGCCTGCGCCGGCAGCGTCTCGGGCGTTCGACACCGACTCCGACGCGGCGCCGCCGCTGATGAGCGCACGCAGGCGGTCGACCAGCGTTTTCATCATCTCGGCCTGAGCGTCGAGCTGTTCCGCAGCCGCCGCACTTTCTTCGGAGCTGATGGAGTTGCTCTGGGCGATCTGCTCCATCTGATTGACGGCCACGCCGACCTGTCCGATGCCTTGGGCCTGCTCGCTGGCAGCGCCGGCGATTTCACCCACCAGCGAGTCGGTGGCGGTGACCTTGTCGGTGATCTGCTCGAGCGCACGACCGACCTGCGCCGTGCAGTCGGCGCCACGGCGGCTGTTGGCGATGGCCGCATCGATCTTGTCGGCGGTTTCCCGGGCGGCCGCGGCGCTGCGCTGCGCGAGCGAGCGAACCTCGTCGGCCACCACGGCGAAGCCGGCACCAGCCTCGCCGGCTCGCGCGGCCTCGACGGCCGCATTGAGCGCAAGGATGTTGGTCTGGAACGCGATCTCGTCGATGTTCTTGACGATCTTGGCCACCTCAGCGCTCGACTCGTCGATGGCCGTCATCGCCAGTTTCATGTCGACCATGATCTTGCTGCCACCCTCGGCGACGCCGCGCGCCTGCGCGGCCAGATCCTTGGCCCGCTCGGCGTTGTCGGCGGTGGCGCGCACCATGCTGGAAATCTCTTCCAGCGAGGCGCTGGTTTCCTCGATCGCCGAGGCCTGATCACTGGCGCCCGATGACAGCATCTGGCTGGCCATCGACACCTGGCGGGCGGCAGACGCCGTCTGCAAGGCGCTGGCGTCCAGACTGCCAATGATTTCGCCCAGCACGCGAGTCGTCGAGCGCACGATGAAAAAGCTGATGCCGATGGCCAGCAACACCACCACGGCCACCGAGATCTTCAGCACCTGCATGGCCGAGGCCGAGACGGACTTGCCCAGATCGCCGGCGGCGCGACCGACCTTTTCGTTGTAGCGCACGCTCTCGTCGATGGCGACGATCAACTTGTTTTGCGCCGGCGAGAGCAGCACGCGCAACTCTGTGCGCGGCTCGACAGCGCTGGCGGCGGACGCCGAAGCCGGCGCGCCCTGGACGTCGGGCTTTTCCGCGTATTGACGTGCGGTGGCCTGCACGTCAGCCAGACTCAGCTTGATATCGCCAAAAAGCCGCCGGTCTTCGTCGTCAGCGATCAGCGAGGTCTCGTACCTGTCCAGCAAGCCCTTGAGCGCGGCCTGCTCTTTGGCGAGTGCCTCTTGCAGCGGCGCACGCCGGTTGGCATCGGCGCTGGCGATGTCATCGTGCGCGACCGCTTGCCGGCGCACGGATCGGCTGATCTCATGCAGCGTCACGAGGCTGGGCACGGTCGAGTCCGACAGAAAGGTGATGGACTGCGACATCTCCTGCATGCGCAGGAAAGCGAACGTGCCAATCAGCAGGGTCAGGAGCACCAGGGCACTCAAGCCCGCCGTGATGCGTCGCGAGATGGTCCAGTTGTTCATGTTCATGATGCCTTGGCTGGTACAGCGGGGGTGGAGTTGGACGCGGCCGACATCGCCAGGCTGCCGTCTTCCTGAAAGATCTTCTCGATGTCGAGCAGCGTCTTGACGCCGCCGCGGATGGTGGCCACGCCCAGCATGTAGCGCGTGTCGAGCGTGCCGCCGAAATCGGGGGTGGGCTCAATGTCTGCGCCAGCCAGGTTGGCCACCTCTTCGACCGCATCGACGACAGCGCCCATGAGCGTGCTGGCACCGCCGCTCAGCGAGCGGATCTGCACGATGATGATGCAGCAGCGGTCTCCCAGCGTCGACGCCGGCATCTCGAACTTGGCACGCAGGTCAATCACGGCGATGACCGTGCCGCGCAGGTTGATGACGCCCTTGACGTATTCGGGCATGCGCGGGACGGGGGTGATCGGGCACAGGCGGATGATTTCGCGCACGTTGAGCACCGGCAGCCCGTAGGAGTCGGTCCCGAGCATGAACGTCAGGTAACGCCCGGCGAGCGCAGCAGTGCCCGCTGGAGTCGAAGTGGCGAGGTTGTTGCTCATGGGTGAGTCCCTGTGGATGCCGGCGCGAGGCCCGCTCGATTGTCCAGCGGCAGTTTGACCAACGTGTCCACATCGAGGATCAGCCCGACCCAGCCGTCTCCGAGCACCGCACCGCCCGCCACCAGATTCTGGTTTTCGAAGGCACGGCCCAGGCTCTTGATCACCACCTCTTGCTTGCCGATCAACTGGTCGACGAGCAGCGCACGCGACGCGCCGCCCGACTCGACCACCACGATGATGCCTTCCTCGATCGTCACCGCACGCGACTTGACGCCGAGGTGATTGCCCAGGCGCAGCAACGGCATCTGGCGCCCCCTGACGCTGACCATTTCACCGCGCTCGTGCACGGTGCTGATCATGGCCGCGCGGGGCCGGAACGACTCGCACACCGACAGCGTGGGGATGATGTAGCGGTCGTCGCCGATGCCCACCAGCAGCCCGTCAATGATCGCCAGCGTCAGCGGCAGCAAGATGGTGAACGTGGTGCCCGCTCCCGGCTCGGACTCGATCTCGACCTTGCCGCGCAGCGTCTGGATGTGGTCGAGCACCAGGTCCATGCCCACGCCACGGCCCGACAGTTCGGTCACGGTTTCCACCGTCGAAAAGCCCGGCAGGAAGATCAGCGCATAGATCTCGGACTGGGTCAGCACGGCGCCGTTGGGGACCAGCCCGCGGTCGACGGCCTTGGCCAGGATGCGCTGGGCATCAAGCCCGCGGCCATCGTCCTGAATGCGGATCACGATCCCGCCGCGCTGATGGGCCGCCGACAGCCGGATGGTGCCGGTGGTCGGCTTGCCGCTGGCGACGCGATCGGCGGCATGTTCGAGCCCGTGGTCCACCGCGTTGCGGATCATGTGGATCAGCGGATCGCTCATCTTCTCGACGATGTTGCGGTCGAGCTCGGTTTCTTCGCCCTCGAGCACCAGTTGCACCTGCTTGCCCTGCAACACGCCCAGATCGCGCACCAGCCGGCTCATCTTCTGGAACAAACCACGGATGGGCACCATGCGCATCGACATCGCATTGCGCTGCAGCTCCGAGGTCACGCGGCTGAGCTGGCGCAGGCTGCGCGACAACTGCAAGCTGGTGATGCCTTGCACATCGGGGTTTTGCACCACCATCGACTGCGCGATCACCAGTTCACCGACGAGGTTCACCAGCGCGTCGAGCTTTTCGGTGTCGAGCTTGACGAAACCACCGCTGGCACCGGCGGCTCCAGCGTCGCGCGCACCCTTCGGTGGCTCGGCACCGCCCGCACGCTCGGCCACCGGCGGGGCCGGCGGCACGGCAGACACAGCGGGCGCTGCCTGTGGGGCGCGGGGCTGCGAGGCCGGCACCTCGGGCGCCATCGCTGGCGGCTGCGGCACAACGGGCGCGACGGGCGCAACCGGGGCGGCAACCACCACCGCAGGCGCCGGCGACTCTGCGCGCAGGGCCGCGCGAACGCGCATCAGGATGTGCCGGATGGGCACCGAGATGGGATCAGCCACCTTGCGTCCATCCAGTTGGCTGCCGATCTCGGTCGTGAACTGGTTGAGCGCATCGGCTCCGGCCAGGATCGAATCGATGATCTCGCGGTTGATGCTCAGATCGGCCCGGCGAACGGCGTCGAGCAGGGTCTCGAGTTCGTGGGCGAGTTCGCCCAGCGGAGCCAGGTGCAAGAACCCCGCGCTGCCCTTGAAGGTATGAAAGGCGCGGAAGATCGAATTGATCGTGCCCTTGTCGCCGGGGTTTTCTTCCAGCACGAGCACGCCGCGCTCGATGTCCTGGAGCAGTTCCATCGATTCGCCATAGAACTCGCGCAGCAACTCCTGATCCTGACTCAAGTCGAGCAGGATCGGCACGATGGGCTCGGCCGCCGAGTCGGCCATCGGGCTGGCCTCGGGCGCGGCGGCGGCGGTGTCCGACAGGTCGGTCGATGACCAGCCCGGCGGCATCTCGCCCGCAGGCTCACCCTGATCGATCGCGACCAGCACCGAGCTGGCCCAGTGGTGCCACTCGCCCAGCAGATCGATCGAAACACGGTTGAAGCGCACCGGCCCGCCCAGAATCTCGTCGATCCACCGGCGCAGCACCGCCACGCCGCTGGCGAGCGCCACCGGCGCGCCGGCCTCGGCCTCGATCAGTTGCTCCAGATCCATGCACAGCGCATTGATGGCGAGCAGCCCGGAATCCTGATCCGGCACCACAAACGCCAACTCTTCGGCCAGCTGACTTATCAATGTGGCCGCGACCTCCAGATTCTCCGGGGTCCACGGTGCGCCTGTAAGCGGATTCATGGCTTCAATGTCTCGCCCAATGCTGCGTCGTCGCGACTGCGAGAGTCTAGGCGAGGACCACAGCGGCAGCAGGCGCTGGCGCCAAACGGCGCAGCAACCAGATGATCCGCTCGAAGGTCAGCGTCGCCGACAGCAGGGATTCGCGCCCGCCGATGCTGGTGCCGCCGCCAAGAAGCTCTTCACGCACGCGCTCCATCAGCGCGCTGCGTTCCTCGGTCAGGATGAATAGCATCTCGACCGCATCGGCGCCATCGTCGGTGGCGGTGTCGGCGGCCACCATCAGGATGGCATGCAAACCCTCGACCATGTGCCCGGCAAAAACCGGTCTTTCGGCCCGCGGAACTTCAATGAGCTCGGATGCGAACTGGTGCAAGGCCGCTTGCAGCGGGCGCAGCGTTTGCAGCCTGCTGCGCGCGGCGAACACCAGGTCGATGTCGGCCATATCGGGGTTGGCCCGGATCGTCGCGCTCAGGAAGCGGTCCATCTCTTCGGCAATGGCCTCACTGGCGGCCGCACGCAGCGTCAACGGCGCGGCTTGCGCCGAACGCTCCTCCTCGGGGCGCAGATCTTCGAGAAAGTCCGGCAGCAGGCTCACCAGCCGGCGGTGCTCGAGCTCCACCAGCGACAGCGCGGTGGCGGGATCGCCCGCGGCTTCCTCGAACAAGTAGTGCGGCTTCATGAGCACCTCCTCGAGCGAGGGCGGCGCCAGCTTGCGCGCCAGTCCCAGCAGCCACCGCGCGCTGATCTGGCTGGTCAGCACCAGGATCAGCTGAAACAGCACATAGGCCACCGCGCATTGGGTCGCAGGGGCGTCGGACACCGCACGCAACAGCGCCAGCACGAGCGGCACGCCGGCGCCCTTCTCGATGAAGAACAGCGGCAGCAGCACCAGCGCCGTCATCGCCCGCAAGACAGCCTGGCACAAGGACAACTGCCGCGACGTGCCCTCCATGCCGGAGGCCAGCAGCAGCACGGCAAAGCCAGAGCCCACGCTGGCGCCGTAGATCATCAGCACTGTCTGATCGAGGCTGAGCAGCCCCTCGTGCACGAGCGGCAACGCCAGCACCGTGACGATCGAAGACGACTGCACTGCCACCGCGATGACGAAACCGGCCACCAGCGCGATGGCCACGCCAGAGCCCGCGAACTCGACGAACTCGCGCATCCAGGGCTCGCTGCCCAGCGCGGCAATGCTGCCCTTGAGCATCATCAGACCAAACAGCAGCAGACCCAGGCCGAGCAGCGCAAACACCACGTGACGGTAGCGGTCTGACTGCTCGATGCCCAGGAAAACCGCCAACCCGACGGTGCCCAGCAGCAGCAGCACCATCGAGTGGATGTTGACGGCCGCGAGCAGCACCAGCGCCGAAGTGCCCACGTTGGCCCACGACAGCATGGGCAGCGCGCGCTCCATCGTCAGCGCACCCGCGGCGACCAGGCCCGAAGTCACGAAGGTGACGGCCCCGGTGGACTGGGTCAAGGCGCCGAACATCAGGCCTGCCGACTGCGGCGCCATCGGACGCACCAAGCTGCGAACCAGGAAGGCGTGAAAACTGCCCCCGCCCAGTTGGCGAACGTGCGTGCTGATCATGCGCATGCCCACGAAAAACAGCCCCAGACCCGCCCAGGCCGTGACGCCCACCTCACTCATCGGGTGAGCGCCGGATGCCTGAGGATGCGCCAGATCATGATCGCCACCATCGCGAGCGCGAAGATGATGGCGGACCAGACGAATCGCAGCAGGGTTTCAAACCGGGCTGCTCCCAGTTGCTGCGACCTGAGCAAATTCACCTCAACGGCACTGAGGATTGCGGCAGGAATGGGCTCCATGGCCTCGCTCACCGGCCGGTCGGCGCCGCGAACCTGCCCGTCAGCCAGCATCGGATCCCAGCCGTCCATGGCGTCCTCGGCCGATGCCGCCGCAAGGGCAGTCTCGTAGCGCTCGTTGAGCGCCCGCAGTTCAGCAAGGATTTTTGGAACATCGACTGCATCGGCCAGCTTGTAGGGCTCATCAGCCTTGGTCAGGAGTGCCAACCGATCCACCTTGGCCGGCAGCGACTGCAGCAAGTCGATGGTTTTCTTGGCTTGCGTGCGATAGGCAGAGCTCAGGCGATCGCGATCTTCCAAGACGTATCCCGCCAGCAGGATCTTGTTCCAAGCCTCTACCTTCGCCTTGAATTCGGCTTGAACCAAGCGAGCATCGTTGACCACGGAGGAGGCTTCGGTGACCGATTTCTCGATGCGCAGATGGAACTCGCTCAGCGACCAGGCCGCAAACAAGCCGGCGATCCCCGTGGTCAGCACCATGAGCAGCATCAGGCTGGCCAGATTGATCAGTGATCGCCGAAAGACAGCCTGTTCGGACGTGTTGAGTTTGGTCATGAGTGCGGAATGCTCGATGGGTCAGACGAATGAAAGCCAAAGCACCACTTGGGATTCATCCTGGAAGGCGCGCAGTATGCGCCGCTCACGGTGACACCTTGAGCACGCCCGCTCAAGGCGAAATCCCGCCGCGCCATGCGGTTCGAGAGTCGCCGACGAACCGCTACAAGGTTCGCAGCAGGCTCGATCCGAAGTTCGTGCAGTCGAAGGCGTGCAGCCCGAATTCATCGGAAAGATCCGCGCACACCTTGATGCCGCGCACGCTGTTGCCGCGCTCATCAAGCCGCGGTGAATAGACAGCCAATCCCAACTGACGGTTGACCACCGCCATGATGCCGCCGGCCACGCCGCTCTTGGCCGGCACACCCACGCGGAAGGCCCACTCGCCCGCGTAGTCGTACATGCCGCAGGTGAACATGGCTGCGAGCGCGTCGCGCACACAGAAGGCGTCGAACACCTCCGTGTGGGTCTGCGGGTTCTCGCCCACGTTGGCCAAGGTGGCGCCGATCGCGGCGAGGTCGCGGCAGTTCACGAGCACCGAGCACTGCGCAAAATACTGGTGCAAGGTGTGATCGACATGCTCATCGATGACATCGAAATTGCGCAGCAGATAGGCAATGGCGCGGTTGCGGTTCCCGGTGGATGCCTCCGATGCAAACACAAGTTCGTCCACCCGCAACGGCCTGCCGGCTGCCTTGCTCAGGCAATCCACGAACGCGGTCACGCCGGCTTCGGCAGACACCCCCTTGATCAACGAAGCCGTGGCAATGGCGCCGGCGTTGACCATGGGGTTGAACGGGCGCTTGACCTTGGGGCACAACTCCACCGAATTGAAGGCATCGCCGCTCGGCTCGATGCCCACATGTGACAGCGTCTTGTCGCGGCCGTGCTGCTCGAGCGCCATCAGGAAAGCCAGCGGCTTGCAGATGGACTGGATGGTGAACTCCTGATCGACATCACCGACCGAGAACTCCTCGCCATCCGCCGTGACCATGCTGATGCCGAAATGGTCGGGGTTGGCCTTGCCCAGTTCAGGGATGTAGGTCGCTACCTCACCCTCGTCGTTCGAACGGTGTTTCTCGTGTAGATGCGTGAGGAAGCTCGCCAGCTCGGATATGTTGGTCATCTGGGCAACGCACGTGGCTGGCCGAACTCCCCGGGGTTCTCGGGGCGCAAACCGACGCCTGAGCGTCAGCCGAACATGAACGCCGAAGCCAGCACCGCCTGCAACTCGGCGATGGTGCTGCTCAGCTCACGGCTGATTTCTTCGAGGTTGGAGATCTGGTTGATACGCGGGCTGAGGCGGTGCAGTTCGGTGGTGCTGAGCAACCGTTCGATGATGCCGGTGGCGCGCAACAGGCCGATCAACAACGCATCGCGCGTGTCAGGGATCTCGTCGTTGTTGAGCAGCGTCATGACGCGGCTCTTGACCTCGCGCTCTTCGAGGCCGCTGGTGGGCGGATAGACGCGGGTCTTGAACACCCAAAGCAAGCGCTTCTCGACCGAGCGCAGCACGCCTCGATCGACCAGCCCGCCAATCACGCGCTCGCACAGCGCCGGACCCGGCTGGGACAGCCGGCGCAGCCACACGCCGGTCGGCTGAACCTGAGGCTCGGCGCTGATCTGTGACAGCGCGTCGTCCAACAGGGCATTGCCCGTGGGTTCGGATGACAGAACGAACAATTTTTCGGGATCGGTGTCGATGCGCCCGACCAAGGTCAACTCCATCACCAAAGCCGCTGCCAAGGCAAACTCGAGTGAGAACTGCGGCAGGCTGATGAGCGAGCCGCTTTCGTCATCAAGCGCGATCAGCACCAGCTCTTCGGCCAGCGTGAGTTGGGTGTGGGTTGTCATGGTGGTGCTCAGGCCTGAATGGCGATGATCTTGTCGAAGCCGCTGATCTTGAGCACTTCCAGCGTGGAAGGCTTGGGCGAGAGCAGCGTGACCTTGCCGCCCTTGGCCTTGGCCGCCTTGGCCGCCACCAGCAACACGCGCAGACCCGCGCTGCTGACGTAGTCCAGTTCCGACAGATCGATGTCAATCGAATCGACATCGTCCACGAGCAGCGACTGCAGCGCCTTCTCGTGCGCGGCAGAGCTGGCTCCATCAAGACGGCCGGCGAGTTTGTAGGATGTCGAGCTCATGTTGTAGCGTCCATGAAAGTGTGTGGTGGCGGGCGGCTGGGTGCCCGGAGAAGGCGGCTCACTTTACCTCTCTTTGCTGCGAGCGGGCCGGCGTCATTCACAACCCCGCGTGCGCCCGATCGGACCACGTCACCCTGCGGGTGGGGTCCGCCGAGAATGTGGGTTAAAACCCTCCCTGAGGTCCAACACGTGTCACAGCAGATCACCCTTGAATTGATGGCCAATATGGCCGCTCTGGAAGAGGCCGACCGGGCACTCGACGCATTCGCCGCGCGCATGGCGTGGTCCGAGACGGCGCTGTTCCAACTCAGGCTGGTGCTCGAGGAAATCATGATGAACGTCATTTCCTACGGGTCCGATGGCGTCACCACTCCGCAGGTGCGACTGCATCTGGCTCAAGAGGGTGTGGCGCTGGCCATGGAGATCGCCGACGACGGTGTCGCCTTCGACCCGCTGCAAGCCCCGGCGCCCGACCTCGACGCCGACATCGACGATCGCCCCATCGGTGGGTTGGGCGTGTTCCTGGTTCGCGAACTGATGGACAGCGTGACCTACCGGCGCGAGGCCGGCTGGAACCGGCTGTCGGTCACCAAGATACTGAACTGACCCGCTGCCCGTGCGAGGGGAAAGCCGGCCCGAAACTGCATGCCAATCCATTGCGCTGCGCCGGCCGTATAGACCCGCACCCTTCCAGCCGCGTTTCGAGAAACAGACTGACATCCGTCGTCGATCACAACGTGCAGGCGCAAAAAAGCCCGGACCAGCCGGGCTTGTCCACAGCGACCAGATGCTTGCCGCAAAAGACATTTGTTTGGAGGCGCGACCCAGAGTCGAACTGGGCTAGACGGATTTGCAATCCGTTGCATAACCGATTTGCTATCGCGCCATGAGGGTCCACCTCAGTGACGAAAAAGGGAAGCATCAGCTTCCCTTTTTCAATTCTTGGAGCGGGATAAGAGACTCGAACTCTCGACCTATACCTTGGCAAGGTATCGCTCTACCAACTGAGCTAATCCCGCACACTTCTCTGCGAAACAGAGAGCCCATATTCTACATCGAAAGCCCAGTCTCTCGATGCAAAAAGTTCAATGTTTCATCGCATCCGCAGTGGTCGGCGTTGCGACTGCCGCGGCCGTCGCAGCCTCGGCCTTGACTTCGGTTTTCACCGGTTCGTCATCGGGCAGCGGTTGCGGCAAGCTTTGCAAGGCGATCTCAAGCACCTGGTCAATCCACTTGACCGGAATGATTTCGAGGTTGCTCTTCACGTTCTCAGGAATGTCCTGAAGATCCTTGACGTTCTCTTCTGGAATGATCACCGTCTTGATGCCGCCACGGTGAGCTGCGAGCAGCTTTTCCTTGAGTCCGCCGATGCCTGTGACCTCGCCTCGCAGCGTGATCTCGCCGGTCATGGCGACATCAGCGCGCACCGGAATGCCCGTGAGTGCGGACACGAAAGCGGTGGTCATGGCGGCACCCGCGCTGGGGCCGTCCTTGGGCGTGGCGCCATCGGGCACGTGGATGTGGATGTCGCGCTTTTCGAACAACTCGTCCTTGATGCCCAGGCGACGAGACCGCGAGCGAACCACCGAGCGAGCCGCTTCAACCGACTCCTTCATGACGTCGCCCAGCGAACCGGTTCGGATGATCACGCCCTTGCCCGGCATCATGGCCGACTCGATGGTCAGCAGATCGCCGCCCACTTCAGTCCAGGCCAAGCCCACGACCTGACCGACCTGATTCTGCTTTTCGGCCTGACCGTAGTCGTACTTGCGAACGCCCAGGAAGTCGTTGAGGTTGTCGCCAGTGACCACCATTTTTTCGGTGTACTGCTTGAGCTGGATGCCCTTGACCACCTTGCGGCAGATCTTGGAAATCTCGCGCTCGAGCGAGCGCACGCCAGCCTCGCGTGTGTAGTACCGGATGATCCCGCGCACGGCGGACTCGGCGACTTCCATCTCCTCGTCTTTCAGCCCGTTGTTCTTGGCCTGCTTGGGCAGCAAGTAGCGCTCGGCGATGTTGACCTTTTCATCTTCGGTGTAACCCGACAGGCGAATGACTTCCATCCGGTCGAGCAGCGCCGGCGGGATGTTCATCGAATTCGACGTCGCGATGAACATCGTGTCCGACAAATCGAAGTCGACCTCGACGTAGTGATCGCTGAAGGTGTGGTTTTGCTCCGGGTCGAGCACCTCTAGCAAGGCGCTTGATGGGTCACCGCGAAAGTCCATGCCGAGCTTGTCGATCTCGTCAAGCAGGAACAGCGGATTGCGCGTGCCGACCTTGCTGAGCGACTGCAGCACCTTGCCTGGCATCGAGCCGATGTAGGTGCGGCGGTGGCCACGAATCTCGGCCTCGTCGCGCACGCCGCCGAGCGCCATGCGCACGAACTTGCGACCGGTCGCACGCGCCACGCTCTGGCCCAACGACGTCTTGCCCACGCCGGGAGGCCCGACCAGGCACAGGATCGGCGCCTTCACCTTGTCGACGCGCTGCTGCACCGCAAGGTACTCGAGGATGCGGTCCTTGACCTTCTCGAGACCATAGTGATCTTCGTTGAGCACGCTTTCGGCGAACGCCAAGTCGTGCTTGATCTTGGTCTTCTTGGTCCAAGGCAGATTGACCAGGGTGTCGATGTAGTTGCGCACCACGGTGGCCTCGGCCGACATCGGAGACATCAACTTGAGCTTCTTGAATTCCGAGTCGACCTTCTTGCGGGCGTCCTTGGGCATCTTGGCAGCGATGATCTTCTTTTCAAGCTCCTCCATGTCGGCGCCTTCTTCGCCGTCACCGAGTTCCTTCTGGATCGCCTTGACCTGCTCGTTGAGGTAGTACTCGCGCTGGCTCTTTTCCATCTGGCGCTTGACGCGGCCGCGGATGCGCTTTTCGACTTGCAGGATGTCGACTTCGTGCTCGAGCTGCTCGAGCAACTTCTCGAGCCGCTTGTCGACCGCGAACAGATCCAGCACCGATTGCTTGTTCTCGAGCTTGAGCGGCAAGTGCGCGGCGATAGTGTCGGCCAGACGGCCTGCATCATCGATGCCCGCGATCGAGGTCAGGATCTCGGGCGGGATCTTCTTGTTGAGTTTGACGTACTGGTCGAACTGCTGCGTGACCGCGCGGCGCAGCGCCTCGATTTCCGGCTTGGTGTCGAGTTCGGGGGGGCGCGGCGTGACCACCGACGTGAAGAACTCGCCGTTGTCGGTGATGCTGTGCGTGTTCGCACGCTGTATGCCCTCGACGAGGACCTTCACGGTGCCATCGGGGAGCTTGAGCATTTGCAAGATGGTGGAAACACAACCCACCTCGAACATGTCGTCGGGCTTGGGCTCGTCCTTGCCGGCAGCCTTTTGAGCCACAAGCATGATCTGCCGACCGGCCTCCATGGCCGACTCAAGCGCCTTGATGGACTTGGGGCGCCCCACGAACAGCGGAATCACCATGTGGGGAAACACCACCACATCGCGCAAGGGAAGCAGCGGCAGCGTGATGGGTTCAGCGGGTAGAACGGGATGTCCGGACATGAAGACCTCTCTTTGTCGAACCTATTTACGGCTCGAGACTTGAATTACAAGAAGCCGTCGACGCGTTGTCGTGAAAATCACGACGGGCCGCGATCACCCTTTCAGGCGCTGGCCTTGGCCTGCTCTCGGTAAACAAGCAGTGGCTTGGCATCGTCCTCGACGGTGTGCTCGTCGAGCACCACCTTGACAACGCCCTCGAGCGCGGGCAGATCGAACATGGTGTCGTTCAGCGACTGTTCCATGATCGAACGCAGGCCGCGCGCTCCGGTCTTTCTGGCCAGTGCCTTGCGGGCAATCGCAGCCAGCGCTGAAGGCCTGATTTCCAGATCGACGCCGTCCATGTTGAACAGTTTCTGATACTGCTTGACCAGTGCGTTCTTGGGCTCGGTGAGGATCTGGATCAATGCGTCCTCGGTGAGTTCGCCCAGCGTGGCCATCACAGGCAGGCGCCCGACCAGTTCAGGAATCAAACCGAACTTGATCAGATCCTCGGGCTCGGCATCGCGAAACACCTCGCTGACCTTGCGTTCGGCCTTGCTCTTGACGTTGGCGCCAAAACCGATACCCGACTTCTCGGACCGGTTTTGAATCACCTTCTCAAGCCCGTCGAAGGCGCCGCCGCAGATGAACAGGATGTTGGTCGTGTCGATCTGCAGGAAGTCCTGATTCGGGTGCTTGCGCCCGCCTTGCGGCGGTACGCTGGCCATGGTGCCTTCGACCAGCTTCAGCAAGGCTTGCTGAACGCCCTCGCCCGACACGTCGCGCGTGATCGACGGGTTGTCGGCCTTGCGCGAAATCTTGTCGATCTCGTCGATATAGACGATGCCGCGCTGCGCCTTCTCGACGTCGTAATTGCAGTTCTGCAGCAACTTCTGAATGATGTTCTCGACGTCTTCGCCCACATAGCCAGCCTCGGTCAGAGTGGTGGCATCCGCGATGACAAACGGCACATTGAGCAACCGGGCGAGCGTTTGCGCGAGCAGCGTCTTGCCCGAGCCGGTGGGCCCTATCAGCAAGATGTTGCTCTTGGACAACTCGACCTCGTCCTTGTTGACGCTGATGTGCTTGAGTCGTTTGTAGTGGTTGTAGACCGCCACCGCCAAGGTGCGCTTGGCAGGCTCCTGCCCGATCACGTACTGATCCAGGCTGGCCTTGATTTCGCTGGGGATCGGCAGGTCGGACTTCGCTGCCTTGGCGTCAGCAGACTCTGCGGGGATCTCGTCACGGATGATGTCGTTGCAAAGCTCGATGCACTCATCACAGATGAACACAGACGGCCCCGCAATGAGCTTTTTCACCTCATGCTGGCTTTTGCCGCAGAAGGAGCAGTACAAGACTTTTTCGCTCGAAGAGCCTTTTTTTTCGGCCATGAAATGGGTACCAGGCAGCGGACTTGCTAATTTGATAATAGAGCAAAAGAAAACGGAGCCTTGCTGTGAAGAAAGGCCCCGTTGACTGTTCTCATCGTGCGCTTATGGCGGTCAACTCCGCTTCGAAATCACCTGATCGATCAGTCCATAGTCACGGGCCTCATCGGCAGACATGAAGAAGTCACGCTCGGAATCGGCGCGGATCTTTTCCAGCGTCTGGCCGGTGCGCTCGGCGAGGATCGTGTTGAGACTCTCGCGCAGTTTCAAGATCTCGCGAGCCTGGATCTCGATGTCGGTGGCCTGCCCTTGAGCGCCGCCCGAAGGTTGGTGGATCATGACCCGCGAGTTGGGCAGGGCGAAGCGCTTGCCCTTCGCGCCAGCCGCCAGCAGGAACGCGCCCATGCTGGCCGCAATCCCCATGCACAAGGTCGACACATCCGGCTTGATGAACTGCATGGTGTCAAAGATCGACATGCCAGCGCTCACCGAACCCCCTGGCGAGTTGATGTAGAACGAAATGTCCTTGTCAGGGTTTTCGCTTTCGAGGAAGAGCAACTGCGCGACCACCACGTTGGCGGTCTGGTCGTTGACCGGCCCGACCAGGAAGATCACCCGCTCGCGCAACAGCCTGGAGTAGATGTCGTAGGCGCGCTCGCCGCGGCCTGATTGCTCGATGACCATGGGCACCATGCCCAAGCCTTGCGTGTGAATGGCGCTCATGGGTACTTCCTTGTTGTCAGGTTGACGGGCGATCAGTTTGCCGCCATCAGTTCATCGAAAGGCAATTGCTTGTCGGTCACCTTGGCACGTGCCATCACGAACTCGGACACGTTCATCTCGACGACCACGGCCTCGACTTCCGCCATACGCTGGCGGTCGCCCAGATACCAACTGACGACCTCGGCAGGGTTCTCGTAGCTTTGCGACATCTCTTCAATGTAAGCCTGCAACTGCTGCGGCTTGGCCTGAAGATTATTGGCGCGTACGAGTTCCGACACCAACAGGGCCAGACGCACACGGCTTTCGGCCTGAGCCTCGAAGATCTTGGCTGGGATTTGCGCCTTGTCGACATCCGGCATGCCGCGCTTTTTCATGTCGGCGAGGGCCGCTTCGACTTGCCTGCCAACTTCTTCCTCGATCAGGGTGGCTGGGGCATCGAACTGGGTGCTCTTGAGCAGCGCTTCCATCACCGAGCGCTTGCTGCGCAACATGACCCGTGCCTTGACTTCACGCTCGAGGTTCTTGCCCACGTCCTTGCGCAGGGTTTCCATGGATCCGTCCAGTGCGCCTAGCGAGCGGGCGAACATGTCGTTGATTTCAGGCAGTTGCTGAGCTTCGATGCTCTTCACGGTGACCAGGAAGTCAGCCTCCTTGCCGGCCACATCCTTGCTCTGGTAGTCGTCCGGGAAGCGCAGCGGGAAGGTCTTTGATTCGCCCTTCTTCATGCCACGAACAGCCAGGTCGAAGGTCTCGAGCATCTGACCTTCGCCGACCAGAAACTGGAAGTCGTCTGCCTTGCCGCCTTCGAATGGCACGCCGTCGAGCTTGCCCTCGAAGTCGATCGTCACGCGATCCGACTCCATGACGCCCTCGGATTCGGCACGCACGGCAAACGTACGGCGCTGCTTGCGCAGGATGTCGATGGTGCGGTCGATGGCCGCCTCGGTGACTTCCGACGAGAAACGCTCGACCTCGGTCTGGCTCAGGTCACCGAGGGTGATGTCGGGATAGACCTCAAAGAGGGCCTCGAACACCATCTGACCTTCTTCGGCCGTGTCTTTTTCAGCAATCTGGGGCCTGCCGGCCACGCGCAGACCCGCCTCTTTGGTCGCGTCTATGAAAGCCTGGCTGACCTTCTCGTTCAAGACCTCGCCATGGACCGAATTACCAAAGCGCTGCATCACCACGCTCATCGGCACCTTGCCCGGACGGAATCCATCGGCCTTGGTCGTGAGGGCCAACCGCTTGAGGCGGCTGCTGATTTCGCTCTGGAGCGCATCAAACGGGAGCGTCAACGTGATGCGACGCTCAAGCTTTTCGAGGGTTTCGACGGTGACTGCCATGATCAGAAAACTTTCTTAAGACATTGCTGGTTGATGCGGCTGGTGCGCGGGGCGGGACTCGAACCCGCACACCATTGCTGGCGTCAGGACCTAAACCTGGTGCGTCTACCAATTTCGCCACCCGCGCGGGGCCAATTCAAACGACGGGAGCAGGCGCTGCCGTCCAACGGAAATTCCGCGCACCGCGGAAAGCCGGCCAGTTTAACCGCGCTGGCGACCGCTGGCGGCGCGTGCGGACTGTCGATTTGCAAGCGCGTGGAATCCCCCTGAACAGCGCGCGCCACACCACCACGGCGCCCTTGGCCGGCGCATGGACAATGCGCTGCGTGAGCGTTGACCACTACGAGAATTTCCCCGTCGCTTCCTGGCTTTGCCCCAAGGAGCTGCGCCCGTGTGTCGTGGCGATCTACAACTTCGCGCGCACGGCAGACGATCTGGCTGACGAAGGTGATGCAGCGCCCGCGCAGCGACTGGCTGACCTGTCGGCGTTTCGCGCAGACCTCACGGCGATCGAGAACCACGCCAGCGCCTCGTCGCGCTGGCAAGCGGTGTTCGAGCCGCTGTCTGCGGTGATCGCTCAGTGGCAGTTGCCCGTGTCATTGCTGCACGACCTGCTCAGCGCTTTCGAGCAGGATGTCGTCAAGACCCGCTACCACGATCGCGCCGAACTGCTCGACTACTGCAGCCGGTCGGCCAACCCGGTCGGACGCTTGCTGCTGCACCTCTACGGCGTGCGCGACAGCGCGTCGCTGAGGCAGTCGGATGCCATTTGCAGCGCGTTGCAACTGATCAACTTCTGGCAGGACTTGAGCATCGACACCTCGCGCGAGCGGCTCTATGTGCCGCAGCTCGACATCGAGGCGCATGGTGCATCACCACAGGAGTTGCTTGATCGGCAAGACAGCCCGGTGGCGCGTGCGCTGATTGCCGATGTCACGGCCTGGGCACGCACGCTCATGCTGCAAGGCTCGCCCCTGGTGCACCGCGTAGCGGGACGGGCCGGCTGGGAACTTCGGCTCGTGGTGCAAGGCGGGCTGCGAATCGTCGACAAAATCGAGCGCATGAACCACGCCACGCTGAACGTCAGGCCGCACATCGGAACGCTGGATGCACCCTTGCTGCTGTGGCGTGCCGCCGGCATGCGGCGAACCCGACCCCCTTTGACAGGCAAGATCGCATGACCCCTGAAGCGTATGTGCAGGACAAGACCGCCAAGAGCGGCTCGAGCTTTTATTACGCATTCCTGTTTCTGCCGCCACCGCGGCGCGCGGCCATCACGGCGTTCTACGCCTTCTGCCGCGAGGTGGACGATGTGGTGGACGAGGCCACCGACGCTGGCGTGGCCGCAGCCAAGCTCGCCTGGTGGCGACAGGAAGTGGTCAGCGCTTACAACGGTCAGCCCAACCACCCGGTGATGCGCGCGCTCATGCCTCACACGCAGGCTTATGCCATCGAGGCAGCCCACCTGCTGGCCGTGATCGAGGGCTGCCAGACCGACCTGGACCAAACACGGTTTCTGGATTTCCCCGGACTGGCCCGCTACTGCCATCTGGTGGCCGGCGTGGTCGGCGAGGTGGCGGCCAACATCTTCGGCCGCAGCGACGATGCAACCATCCAGTACGCCCACCGGCTGGGTCTGGCCATGCAACTGACCAACATCATCCGCGACGTGGGCGATGACGCGCGGCGCGGACGCATCTACCTGCCGGTGTCCGAGCTGCAGCGCTTCGACGTGAAGGCCAGCGAACTGCTGCTGCGCACGGCACCGCACGGCTACAGCGAGCGCTTCACCGCCCTGATGCGCTTTCAGGCCGAACGCGCGCACCAGGCCTACGACGAGGCGTTCGCCCTGCTGCCCGCGGTGGACCGGCCAGCGCAAAAGCCCGGCCTGATGATGGCCAACATCTACCGAACCTTGCTGCGCGAGATCGAAGCCGACGGGTTCCAGGTGCTGCATCAGCGCACCTCCCTGACGCCCCTGCGCAAGTTGTGGATCGCCGTGCGCACCCACTGGCAGGGGCGCTGATTGGGCCGCACCGCCAGCGCCCGACTGGCTGTGGTCGGTGGCGGTTGGGCGGGGCTGGCAGCGGCCATCGAAGCCACGCAGGGCGGTGACCGCGTCACGCTGTTCGAGATGGCGCCCACGTTGGGTGGGCGTGCGCGCAGCATCCCGATGGGCGCAGGTGCCGAGCGCACGACGCTCGACAACGGACAGCACATCCTGATCGGTGCCTACCGCGAGACCTTGCGCCTGATGCGAGAAGTGGGCGCGGACCCCGACGCTGCCCTGTTGCGCACACCGCTCACCTTGATCGACGGCAGCGGCAGCGGGCTACGCCTGCCGGGCGGGCCGGCGCTGCTGGCATTTGCGCGTGGCGTGCTGTCTCACGGCAGCTGGACGCTGAGTGAGCGCGTGTCGCTGTTGTGGGTGGCCACCCGCTGGGCTGTCGCCGGTTTCCGATGCCCCCCCACGCTCGCGGTCAGTGATCTGTGCGCCGGTCTTCCCGCAGCGCTGCAACGCGATCTGATCGAGCCCCTGTGCGTCGCAGCGCTCAACACGCCTGCGCATCAGGCCAGCGCCAGCGTGTTCTTGCGGGTGCTGCGCGATGCCCTGTTCTCGGGCAGCGGATCGGCCGATCTGCTGTTGCCGCGCCGCCCGCTGGGCGAACTGCTGCCCGAGCCGGCGGCCCGCTGGCTGATGCAGCACGGTGCAAAGGTGCGGACATCAGCACGGGTGATGCACATCGAACCCGACGCTTCGGGTTGGCTCGTCGACGGGGATCGTTTCGATGCGGTGGTGTTGTGCTGCACGGCAGGCGAGGCGGCTCGCTTGGCGAGAGACCACGCAGCGCCATGGGCCGAACGCGCTGCAGGACTGCGCTACGAACCCATCGTCACCGTGTACGCCATGTCGGCAGGCACTCGGCTCGAGCAGGCGATGACCCTGCTGCGCTCGGGTGAAGTCGAAGGGCCGGCGCAGTTCGTGTTCGATCACGGCTGGCTCAGCGGCCGCCAAGGTCTGCTGAGTTTCGTCATCAGCGCTGCGCAGCCCTGGGTCGCGGCCGGGCTCGCCGCCACCGCCCAGGCCACGTTTGCACAGGCACAGGCGCAACTGAGCGGCCACCTCAAGGCACCGCTGACCACGCTGCAGGTGCTGACCGAAAAGCGCGCCACGTTTCGCTGCACTCCAAGCCTGCCGAGGCCTGCAGCGCGCATCGCAGGCAGCCTGATGGCGGCGGGCGACTATGTCGAGGGCCCCTACCCTGCAACGCTGGAAGGCGCCGTGCAGTCAGGCGTCAACGCCGCGCGCATCTGGCGTCAAGGCATCAGGCCGTGAGCCACGCGGCAACCGAGCAACGCCTCGCGATCACCGGCGTGCGAACGGCGCGGCCAAGGGCTCGCCGATGAACAGTCCCTGCTGCGGCCAGGCCACGCTCTTCCAGTAGGCCTCGATCAGGCTGGCCCCCTGCGCGTAGTGCAGCAGCACGATCTGCGGGTGCGGGAACTTCTGCGGGTGGGAGCACGGTTCAGAGACAGTTCCATAGGAGGCCGTAGCGCCCGAGGCGATCCACTCCAGCGCGCTCATCTGCCCATTCTTGCCGTCGATGCGCCCGCCGTAGGACGTGAGGTGATCCCCGATGCCGCCCGGCACCCACTTCAACGTGTCGAGCTTGTCGACCTGAGACAAGCCGGTCTCGTAAAGCAGCAACCGCTCGGCCCCCTGCAGCACGTTGGACTTTTCGACGTGCACGTCGATCCCGACGCCGCGCAGCAGACCCGGCGGCGGAAACAGTGGGGCGCGGCTGCTGCGGGCACCGTCCGAGGTGATGAGGAAATGCGCATTCACCGGCGGCGATCCGCGCAGCCCCAGGGTGTGGTCCGATGCGACGCCTCGGCGAATCATGTCCTCGGCCATCGTCACGCTTTTGGCTGCCAGCAGCATCGACGGGCGCATCTGCAAGTCGGTGAAAGGCCGCGATGTGTACGCATTGAGGTAGGTCGACTTGCGCGACGGCGCGCAAGTCGAGCGGCACAAGGCTGAGTCGAACCCGAGCGTGAGCGCACCGGTGATCGAGTTGCACTCCACGGCAAACGGCTGGCTCCAGGCCAGCGCGAGGGCCTGGATGTCGGGGCCGAAGAATTGCCGGATGCGGTCGTCGAGCACGCGGAACTCATCTGGCGTGAGTTCGGCGCGCACCGGCGACTCGACGCGCAGCACCTGCGACTCGGTCAACTGCCGGGCATCGATGTAGAACTGGCCCACCTTGACCGAGTACGGGTCGTTCACGTTGATCACGAGGCCGAGATCACGGGCGGTCAGGCGGCTCGTGATGCGAGGCACGCCGATGAAGCTCAAGCCTGGAGGGCGCCGCGTGGATGGCTCAGATGGCACCGATGGGGCTGATTCAGCGGACGCGGCCGGCTCGCGCCGCGGTGATGCGCCCTCGTCGGGTTCCGCGGCCCTGGCGCCGCCGCCGAAGACCAGGGCGAACAAGGTCACGAACAGCAGGCGGCTCATGCCGCGCCATACAGCGTGAAACCGAAAAAGCATTCCGCCATACAAAAAGGCCATCCACTGAGAGAAAATGTCACTCATGAGCAGCCCCCAGCAGACCCCGGCAGTTCAAGTGCTGGCGCGTACCTTTGCGGTGCTGGACGTGCTCGCCCAGCATCCGGGGCCGGTTTCGTTGAAGACCATCAGCGAACAAACCGGACTGCATCCGTCGACCGCTCACCGCATCCTCAACGATCTGGCCTGCGGCCGTCTGGTGGACCGTCCTGAAGCTGGTGCCTACCGACTTGGCATGCGCTTGCTCGAGTTGGGCAACCTCGTGAAGGCAAGGCTCGATGTGCGAGACGCTGCGGTGGAGCCGATGCGCGCGCTGCACAAGCTCACGCAACAACCCGTCAATCTCTCGATGCGGCAAGGCGACGAAATCGTCTACATCGACCGCGCGTACAGCGAACGCTCCGGCATGCAGGTGGTGCGCGCCATCGGCGGACGCGCGCCCCTGCACCTGACGTCGGTGGGCAAGTTGTTTCTCGCGCACGATGAAGCGCAGCGCGTTCGCGCCTATGCCACGCGCAGCGGCCTGATCGGCAACACCCGCAACAGCATCACCGAGGTGTCCGCACTGGAACGGGAACTGTCGACGGTGCTGGCCCTGGGTACCGCGCGCGACAACGAGGAGCTTGAGGTCGGCGTGAAATGCATGGCCGCGGGCATCTTCGACGATCAAGGGGTGTTGGTGGCGGGGCTCTCGATCTCTGCGCCTGCCGACCGACTCGAAGAGAGCTGGCTCAAGCACCTGAGGGCCACAGCCGAGGAGATCTCTGCGTCGCTCGGGTACCGGAATGAAGCGCCTGCGCGCCCTGGCGCCAAAGCTGACCCGCTACGCCGGCGCGTGGGCAAATAGCCACCGCGCCACACGCCCGAGCCACCCGGGCCGGGCCGAATCGGCCGATCACGATACCGGCTTGGGCGTCATCTGCGTGACCCAGCGCCGCACGCGCTCCGCATCGGCCAGACGTGTATTGAGGCCGCTCGAGTCGAGAAACACCATGATCAGCTTGCGCCCGGCCAGGCTGGCCTGCATGACGAGGCAGCGACCGGCCTCGGTGATGTAGCCCGTTTTCTGCAGGCCGATGTCCCAGGTCGGGTTGCTCACCAGACGATTGGTGTTGTGGAACTGGAGCTTGCGGCTGCCCACGTCGACCAGAAACTGAGGTGATGTCGACAACTCGCGAATCAGCGGATGGGTGTGCGCGAGCTTGACCAGCGTGGCCAGATCGTGGGCGCTGGACTGGTTGAGACTGGACAGCCCCGTGGGCTCCACGTAGTGCGTGTCATTCATGCCCAGCGATCGCGCCTTGGCGTTCATGGCACTGACGAAAACAGCAAGGCCGCCCGGGTAGTTGCGGCCCAGCGCGTGCGCCGCCCGGTTCTCGGACGACATCAGCGCCAGGTGGAGCATTTCCTCGCGCGTCAATTGGGTGCCCACGCTCAAGCGCGAGCGGCTGCCCTTCTCGGTGTCCACATCGTCCTGGGTGACGGTGAGCACCTCATCGAGCGGCAATGCCGCATCGGTCACCACCACCGCGGTCATCAGCTTGGTGATGGACGCAATGGGCAGAACCGCCTGAGAGTTCTTGCTGAACAGAACCTCGTCGGTGTCTTGATCCATCACCAGTGCAACGCTTGACTTGAGCGCGAGGCTGTCATGCGTCGCGCGCAACCCCTCGAGTTCGCCCATCGACTGCTTCGCCGCGACGACGACCTTGGGCGCCGAGTGCGGCTGTGTGGCGGATGCGCTGTGCGACTCGAGCTTGGCAGACACCCTGGTATGAGCCACCGGCTTTCTGGTGCTGGACTTCTTGGGTGCGGCCGAAGCCTTTGGCTTGACGGCTGATTCCGTGCCGGTGCCTGCGGATTCAGCGCAATGCGCGGGAACCCCCAGCAACAAAACCGAAGCCGCGATGAGACCAGAGCAGAAATGTCTGAAAAATATCGTCACAAAGAGCCTCGATTTCGACCGTGGTCGGAGTGTATGACACAAGAAAAAAACCTGCAATATCAAAAACTTACGAAGGCTTCCTCAAGTTCCATATCGCTTGTGTAGGGGTCAGCCTTGCGCCGCCACCCGATCGTTCTTGCTGTGCAGCTTGTTGAGTGCGGCCAAGTACGCCTTGGCAGACGCCACGACGATGTCCGGATCGGCGCCCACACCGTTGACCACGCGCCCCCCCAACTGCAAGCGCACCGTGACCTCGCCTTGCGATTCTGTGCTTCCCGAGGTGATGGCGTTGACCGAATAGAGCACCAACTCCGCGCCTGATTGGACCTTGGACTCGATCGCTTTCAGGCTGGCATCGACCGGCCCGTTGCCATCGCTTTCGGCATGGAACTCGTCCGCGCCTGCCGCAAATGCCACCGTGGCATGCGGCCGCTCGCCCATCTCGGAATGCTGAGACAGGGCCAGCAAGCGGTAGTGTTCCTGCTCAGCGGTCACGGATTCGTCCATCACCAGGGCAGTGATGTCCTCGTCGAAGATCTCGCTCTTGCGATCGGCAAGTTCCTTGAACTTGGCAAACGCCGCATTGACCTCGGTCTCTGACGCCAGTTCGATGCCCAGGTCGTTCAGACGCTGCTTGAACGCATTGCGCCCCGACAACTTGCCCAGCACGATCTTGTTGGTGGCCCAGCCCACATCCTCGGCGCGCATGATTTCGTAGGTGTCGCGCGCTTTGAGTACGCCATCTTGGTGAATGCCCGAAGCGTGGGCGAAGGCGTTGGCCCCGACGACCGCCTTGTTCGGCTGCACGACAAAGCCGGTGGTCTGCGACACCAGCCGCGAGGCCGGCACGATTTGCGAAGCATCGACGCCCACGTCCAGCCCGAAGTAGTCGCGGCGAGTTCGCACCGCCATCACGACTTCCTCGAGGGCGCAGTTGCCCGCACGCTCGCCCAGGCCATTGATGGTGCACTCCACCTGACGCGCGCCGCCGATCTTGACGCCCGCCAGCGAGTTGGCCACCGCCATACCGAGGTCGTTATGGCAGTGCACCGACCAGATCGCCTTGTCCGCATTCGGAATGCGCTGCCGCAGGTCGAGGATGAAATTGCCATACAGCTCGGGGATCGCGTAGCCCACCGTGTCCGGGATGTTGATGGTGGTCGCGCCCTCGGCGATGACCGCCTCGAGCACGCGACACAGAAAATCAGGATCCGAGCGGTAGCCATCCTCCGGAGAGAACTCGACATCCCCCGACAGGTTGCGTGCGAAGCGGATCGACTGCTTGGCCTGCTCGAACACCTGATCGGGCGTCATGCGCAGCTTTTTTTCCATGTGAAGCGCGCTGGTGGCCAAAAAGACGTGAATGCGGGTGGAAGCACCGCCTTGCAAGGCCTCGGCCGCGCGCGAGATGTCGCGATCGTTGGCGCGAGCCAAAGAGCACACCGTGCTGTCCTTGATGGCCTGTGCGATCGCCTTGACGGACTCGAAGTCCCCGTTTGACGAGGCGGCAAATCCGGCTTCGATGACATCGACCTTCAGACGCTCGAGCTGTCGTGCGATGCGCAGCTTCTCATCACGGGTCATCGAAGCGCCGGGCGATTGCTCGCCATCGCGCAAGGTGGTGTCGAAGATGATGAGCTTGTCAGCCATGGTGTTGACTCTGCGGTTGAACAATGAAAACGGCCCGTTGCGTTAGCAAGCGGGCCGGCACTGAAAGAAGAAAACGAGAACGATCAGCGGGCCCGGGAAGTCCTTGCGGATAGGTCCAGCAGAAGGCTCGAGATCGAAAACATGACCCGAATCTAGCACGCGATTTTCATCGGTGCAGACCCTCCTCCTCAGGCGCGTCGGTCGAGATGGCGATCAAGCTGGCGCGCCGCCCCTTCATTTTCTTCCAGGCGTACACGCCATAGCCGGATCCGGCGTACAGGCAGAAGATGCCAAACAGCACGATGGGCGGGTGCACCATGACGAGCGCGATGGTCAGCGCGATCGCCACCGTGACGACGAACGGGACCGTGCGCTTGAGGCTGAACTCCTTGAAGCTGTAGAACGGCAGATTGGTCACCATCGTCAGACCCGCCAGCAGCGTGAGCGTGAACGCAGACCAGATCAACCACGACTGCTGCGCGTCAATGTCCTTGTAGCCCGCGTCGTCCATCACCCAGATGAACCCCATGACCAGCGCGGCGGCGGCCGGACTGGGCAGTCCCTGAAAAAATCGTTTGTCCACCACGCTCAGGTTGGTGTTGAAGCGCGCCAGGCGCAAAGCGGCGCAGGCGCAGTAAATGAAGGCAGCCAGCCAGCCCAGCTTGCCCATCCCCTTCAACGCCCACTCATAGACGATCAGGGCAGGCGCGGCACCAAACGAGACCATGTCGGACAAGCTGTCCATCTGCTCGCCGAAAGTGCTTTGGGTGTTGGTCATGCGCGCCACGCGACCATCGAGGCTGTCGAGCACCATGGCACAGAACACACCAATCGCGGACTGCTCGAAGCGTCCGTTCATGGCCATCACGATGGCGTAAAAACCCCCGAACAGGGCCGCAAGCGTGAACAGGTTGGGCAGCACATACACACCCTTGCGACGTCGGCGCGGCAGTTCCTCGTCCAGATCGTGCTCGGGGATGTCTTGCGGGCTGCTCATGGGGCGAGCGTGGCAATCACGGTGGAGGTGGCGCTCACCTTGTCGCCGGGAGCGACTTTCACTGTCGCCGTGAGCGGCAGATACACGTCAACGCGGGAGCCAAAACGGATGAAGCCGTAGCGCTGCCCGCGGGTCAGGACGTCGCCCACCTTCGTGTAGCAAAGGATGCGCCGCGCGATCAACCCGGCCACCTGCACCAGCGTGACCGTGTGGCGGCCCGAGGTGATCACCACCGCGTTGCGCTCATTTTCGGTCGAAGCCTTGTCGAGGTCGGCGTTGACGAACCGTCCTGGAAAGTAGGTGACCTGGGTCACCTGGCCATCGACGCTGGCACGGTTGCTGTGCACGTTGAACACATTCATGAACACGCTGATCAGCAGCGCGTCACGGTCGGCGTACGGGTCACGAACTATCTCGACCTTGACGATGCGGCCATCGGCGGGGGAAAGGATCGCATCCGCATCTTGCGGAATGGCGCGGGGAGGATCCCTGAAGAACTGCACCACGAACACGAGCGCCACCCAACACAGCAGCGACAACCAGCCCAGGCCCAGCCAAGTGGTGGCGACCGCCAGGCACAACGCGATGGCAATGAAGGGCCAGCCTTCTTTGGCGAGGATCGGGTGGGGGTAATTCATGCGGCGCAGTCTACCTGTGGTGTTAATGAAAAAGCCGCGAGCTGGGCTCGCGGCTTGCTGACAACCTGGGGCCGATCAGGCCCCAAAGTCGTCGATCAGTTCTTCGATTGGTCGACCAGGCGGTTCTTCTTGATCCAAGGCATCATGGCGCGCAAGTTCTCGCCCACGACTTCGATCGGATGCTCGGCTGTCAGGCGACGACGCGACAGCAGCGTTGGAGCGCCAGCACGATTTTCAAGGATGAAGCTCTTGGCGTACTCACCCGTCTGGATGTCCTTGAGCGCCTTGCGCATCGCGTTCTTGGTGTCCTCGGTCACGATCTTCGGGCCGGTCACGTACTCGCCGTATTCGGCGTTATTCGAGATCGAGTAGTTCATGTTGGCGATGCCGCCTTCATAGATCAGGTCGACGATCAGCTTGAGTTCGTGCAAGCACTCGAAGTAGGCCATCTCTGGCGCATAACCGGCTTCGGTCAGCGTCTCGAAGCCGGCCTTGATCAGCTCGACAG
Source organism: Burkholderiales bacterium (assembly GCA_947451035.1). Lineage (GTDB taxonomy): Bacteria > Pseudomonadota > Gammaproteobacteria > Burkholderiales > Burkholderiaceae_C > PBB1. Next base: position 17,261 of record CANFXR010000007.1, on the reverse strand, counting down.
CGCCACCGCACAGCACGGCTTGTTCGCCGAACAGGTCGGTCTCGGTTTCTTCACGGAAGCTGGTTTCGATGACGCCGGCCTTGCCGCCACCGTTGGCCGAGGCGTAGCTCAGTGCCAGATCACGCGCCTTGCCCGAACGGTCGGCGTGCACAGCGATCAGGTGCGGCACGCCGCCACCTTGGGTGTAGGTCGAACGCACGGTGTGACCCGGTGCCTTGGGCGCCACCATCCACACGTCCAGATCGGCGCGCGGAACGACTTGCCCGTAGTGAACGTTGAAGCCGTGAGCGAAAGCCAGCGAGGCGCCTTGCTTGATGTGAGCGGCGATGTCGTTGTATACAGCGGCGATCTGCTCATCAGGCAACAAGATCATCACGATGTCGGCGGCCTTGACGGCCTCGATGACTTCGAGCACCTTGAGACCAGCCTTTTCGGCCTTGCTCCACGAAGGTCCACCCTTGCGCAGGCCGACGGTCACGTTGACGCCGCTGTCGTTCAGGTTTTGCGCGTGAGCGTGGCCTTGTGAGCCGTAGCCCAGGATCGTGACGGTCTTGCCCTTGACGAGGCTCAGGTCTGCGTCTTTGTCGTAATAAACGTTCATGGTGTTCTCCTTGGGTTCAGTAATTTTTGGTGGGGTGCGGGTTCAAACGCGCAAGATGCGCTCTCCGCGACCGATCCCGCTGGTACCGGTGCGCACAGTTTCAAGAATGGCGGCTCGATCGATGGCCTCGATGAAAGCATCGAGCTTCGATGAGTCGCCGGTCAGTTCGATGGTGTAGCTTTTCTCGGTCACATCAATGATGCGGCCGCGGAAGATGTCCGCCATGCGGGTCATCTCGTCGCGCTCCTTGCCCACCGCGCGCACCTTGATCAGCATCAGTTCGCGCTCGGTGTAGGCGCCCTCGGTGAGATCGACCACCTTGACCACCTCGATCAAGCGGTTCAGGTGCTTGGTGATCTGCTCGATCACCTCGTCGGAGCCGGTGGTGACGATCGTCATGCGCGACAACGACGGGTCTTCGGTCGTTGCCACGGTCAGGCTCTCGATGTTGTAGCCACGAGCCGAGAAAAGACCCACGACGCGCGAAAGCGCACCGGGTTCGTTTTCAAGCAGCAGCGCAATGATGTGTTTCATGTGTCTTGTCGGATCGCTCTCAAGGCACGGCAGGGGTGTGTGCCGGCCTCAGGCGACGCCTGAGTTAAGTTGTTGTCCATTCCGATCGCGTGCGGCGTCCGCCGGAGGTTAGGCAGACGCGGTAACGCCTGCGCCGCTCCAGCGTTCAGCGCATCACAGGTCTTCGGAACCCAGCAGCATTTCGCTGATGCCCTTGCCCGCCTTGACCATCGGCCAGACGTTTTCTTCCTGGTCGGTGCGGATGTCGAGGAACACGGTGCGGTCCTTCAGGCGGATCGCCTCGCGCAGCGCGCCTTCCACATCGGCCGGCCGCTCGATCTTGAAGCCCACATGCCCGTAGGCCTCGGCGAGTTTCACGAAGTCGGGCAGCGCATCCATGTAGCTGTGTGAGTAGCGGCCGCCGTAATCGAGTTGCTGCCACTGCCGGACCATGCCGAGGTAGCGGTTGTTGAGAGATATCACCTTGACCGCGGTGCTGTACTGCAAGCAGGTCGACAGCTCCTGAATGCACATCTGGATGGAGCCCTCGCCGGTCACGCAGAACACATCCGACTCCGGCTTGGCCAGCTTGATGCCCATGGCGTAGGGCAGGCCCACGCCCATGGTGCCCAGGCCGCCCGAGTTGATCCAGCGGCGCGGTTGGTCAAAGCGGTAGTACTGGGCGGCCCACATCTGGTGCTGGCCGACATCCGACGTGATGTAGGCGTCGCTGTCCTTGGTCAGTTCCCACAGCTTTTCGATCACGAACTGCGGCTTGATGACCTCATCGCTGTGGGTGTACTTGAGACACTCGCGACCACGCCAGGCATTGATCTGCGACCACCAGGCCGACAACGCATGGCCGTCGGTCTTGAGCTGTGATTCCTTGATCTGGGCGATCAGTTCCTGCAGCACATCCTTCACGTCACCCACGATCGGAATGTCGACCTTGACGCGCTTCGAAATGGACGACGGATCGATGTCGATGTGAACGATCTTGCGCTCGACCGACGCAAAGTGCGCCGGGTTGCCGATCACGCGGTCATCGAAGCGCGCGCCCACCGCCAGCAGGACGTCGCAGTTCTGCATCGTCATGTTGGCTTCGTAGGTGCCGTGCATGCCCAGCATGCCGAGGAACTTGGGATCGCTGGCCGGATAGGCGCCCAAACCCATCAGCGTGTTCGTGCAGGGGTAGCCCAGCAGGTTCACCAGCTCGCGCAGCTCAGCCGACGCCTCGCCGAGGATCACGCCGCCGCCGCTGTAGATGTAAGGCCGCTTGGCCGCCATCAGCAACTGAACCGCCTTGCGAATCTGCCCGCCGTGGCCCTTGCGAACCGGGCTGTAAGAGCGCATCTCGCACGTGGTCGGGTAGGAAAACGGCGCGGTCTTGAGCGACACGTCCTTAGGGATGTCCACCACCACGGGACCCGGGCGTCCGGTGCGCGCGATGTGGAACGCCTTTTTGAGGGTCAGCGCAAGGTCGCGCACGTCCTTCACCAGGAAGTTGTGCTTGACGATCGGGCGGGTGATGCCCACCGTGTCGCACTCCTGGAACGCATCGAGACCGATCGCCGGCGTGGGCACCTGACCGGTGATGATCACCATCGGGATGCTGTCCATGTAGGCCGTCGCAATCCCGGTGATCGCATTGGTGACCCCGGGGCCGGAAGTGACCAGAGCCACTCCCACCTCACCCGTGGCACGGGCGTAGCCATCGGCGGCGTGAACGGCCGCCTGTTCGTGGCGCACCAGCACATGCTCGATCGTGTCTTGCTTGTACAGCGCGTCGTAGATGTACAGCACTGCGCCGCCGGGGTAGCCCCAGAGGTACTTGACGTTTTCGAGCTGGAGGCAGCGAACGAGGATTTCAGACCCGTTCGGTTCGGCGGCAGCGCCGGCGGAAAGCTGAGACGACGCCGCTTCGGCGCCCTTGATCTCGGCGTCAGACATGTCCATGTGGAACCTTTGCGAATTTCTCTAACGAAAAACCATCGGTGGCCCTCTCCGCGCTCTTGTGGAGCGGGTGTGGCGCCTGCTGGATCATCTGGAGGCGCCTCAGGTCGAGGTCACCGAGCATGATCAAACTGTTGTGCAACTCGTGATTATGGCATCCCCGACCGGTCGAGGCACACCTCCCTGAGTGGCCAGCATGGTGCGGTGAGATACTCCCCCACCGTCCTTGCCGCCCCGCTTTGAGGCATTCCCTCCTTGGCCTCCGAAAAAGAACTCTCCGACTTTCTGAAAAGCGTCGAGAAACGTGCGTTCAAGCGAGCGGTCTACGCTGTTCGCGATGAAGACGCCGCGCTGGACATCGTCCAGGACGCCATGATCAAACTGTCTGAGAACTACGCCGATCGGCCGAGTTCTGAATGGCCACCGCTGTTTCAGCGCATCCTCGGCAATGCCACGATGGACTGGTTCCGCCGCCAGAAGGTGCGCGGCGCGTTGTTCCGCAATTTCTCCGACTTCGAGCCGGCCGGCGAGGACGGGGACTTCGACATTCTCGAAACCCTGGAAGCCCTCGAAGGCAGCGCGGGCTCGGAAAGTGCTGCTGACGCACTGTCGCGCAGTCAGGCACTCGGTCTGATTGAGGCCGAAATCGGTGAATTGCCCGCCCGTCAACGAGAAGCGTTCCTGCTGCGTTACTGGGAGGAACTTGATGTGGCTGAGACGGCTTCGGCCATGGGTTGCTCCGAGGGCAGCGTGAAAACGCACTGCTCCCGTGCGGTTCATGCGTTGGCCAAGGCTCTGAAGGCGAAAGGAATAGTCCCATGACGAACAGCTCCACCCGAAACCTGGCCCAGATTGCTGCCGTCGAGTCGCGTCTGGGGTTCAGGCTGGCCGCACGACTGTCGGAAGGCGCCGAGCGGCTGCCGCACGATGTCACCGAGCGGTTGCGGTTCGCCCGTGGCGTGGCACTGGCTCGCATGCCGCAAGTGGCGCAATCGTCGGCCAATGTGTACGGTTCGAGCGCAGGTGGCGTGGCCAGCATCATGCTCGGCTCGCGTGGATCGGGCGGCCCGGGTTGGTGGCGGCCTGCAGCCTCGCTGCTGCAGGTTCTGGCCTTGGCGGGCGGCCTCTTTCTGATCGGTCACCTTCATTCGCAAGCGCAGATTTCAGCCGCGGCCGAGATTGATACCGCCTTGCTGTCCGACGACCTTCCGCCCGAGGCCTACAACGACCCGGGTTTCGTCGAGTTCCTCAAGACATCTTCCGACTGAACGTCTCGGGCATGCCCTTCAGCGACGTACTTCTGTCATGGGCCCGCGCTGCGCTGGCGCCTCGCCTGATGGCCGGGGGTTTGCTCGTTGCCTTGGCCTTGCCAGCGCCCGCCGCCCCGCCGGCCGGTCAGGATGTCGCTTCGACAGCGCAGCCCCGTGCGGCAGACCAGGGGATCAAATGGACGTCACTCCTTCCCGCCTACCGTGAGGCGCTCAAGCCGCTTGAGCACGACTGGAGCACCTTCAACGCCGATCAGAAGCAAAAGTGGGTGGAACTGGCGGCTCAATTCCCCTCACTGTCCGTTGACGAGCGGCAGCGCATTCAGGCCCGCATGACCGAATGGGCCAAGCTGACGCCAGAGCAACGTGGCGCCGCCCGGTTCCAGTTCAAGCAGGCCAAGGAGTTGGCTCCGACCAACCGTCAGGCCCGTTGGGACGCCTACCAGGCGCTGAGCGACGACCAGAAAAAAGAACTGGCCTCGCGCGCAGCACCGCCTCAGGCGCAAACCGAATCCGCCAGCCGCACCAGGGCCTTGCGTGCCGAAAGCGCCAGTCAACCGGGTGCGCAGTCCAAATCGAATGTGGTGTCGACCGTGCCCGGCCGCCAGCCGCGGTCGGTGGCGCCGGCGGTCGTTCAGGCGCCCGCAGGAGCCACGACCAACCTGATCTCGAAGCGGGCAGCACCGCCCGCCCACCAGCAAGAAGGGCTGCCCAAGATCACGGCGTCGCCGAACTTCGTGAACCCGTCGACGCTGCTGCCGAAAAGCGGGCCTCAGGGTGCCGCCGTGGTGACCCCCGGTGCGTCGGCAGCGCCCGTGCGCCCATGAGCGTCGGTGTCGCCATGGGGTCGGCCGTTGCCAGCACCGTTCCTGGCCTCAAACGCCGCATGGCCTGCTTCGTCTACGAAGGCATGATGCTGTTCGGCATCGGCCTGATCCCGGGCGCGATCGGCGCGCTGTTCACCGCCTTGACGGGGAACACCCACCCTCTGCAAAGCGATGCTGCGCTGAGGGTGATCGCCTTCGTGATCTACGGCGTGTACTTCACCTGGTTCTGGTCCAGGCGCGGTCAGACACTGCCCATGCAAACCTGGCACATCCGGCTGGTGACGCTGTCCGGGCAGCCGCTGTCGCAGCAACGTGCGCTGATGCGCTACCTGGCCAGTTGCGCCTGGTTTGCGCCGGCCACCGCCCTGGCAGCACTCAACCACTGGACGCGCTGGGACGCATTGGCCGCCGTCGCGGTCGGCGTGATCGCCTACGCGTTGCTGGCCTTGCTGCACCCGCAGCGCCAGTTCTGGCACGACGCGCTGTGCGGCACGCAACTGATCGACGCGCCCCCCGAAAAAAAGCGCCGCTGAGCGCTGTCGCGGCACCCGCGCCGAGCGTGCTGCGCGAGATTCAGGCAACAAAAAGCCCGCACGCAGCGGGCTTTTTTGCGGTCGGGGCCGATCAGACCGCGTCTTCGTCGGTCTCTCCGGTGCGGATGCGCACCACCCGCTCGACGTTGGTGACAAAGATCTTGCCGTCACCGATCTTGCCGGTCTTGGCCGCCTTGACGATCGCCTCGATGCAACGCTCGACGTCGTCATCCTTGACCACCACCTCGACCTTCACCTTGGGCAGAAAGTCGACCACGTATTCGGCGCCGCGATACAGCTCGGTGTGCCCCTTCTGGCGCCCGAAGCCCTTGACTTCGGTCACCGTCAGGCCAGCCACGCCCACTTCAGCCAGCGCCTCGCGCACTTCTTCGAGCTTGAACGGTTTGACAACGGCGGTGATCTGTTTCATGCGTGACTCCTGATGACGGGTGCGTGAAAAGAGTTTAAGCGCGGAACTTCGAGGTGATCGGGTAGCGCCAGTCGCGCCCAAAGCCGCGGTGCGTGATGCGGATGCCCACCGGCGCCTGACGCCGCTTGTATTCGTTGATCTTGATGAGCCGGGTGACGCGCTCGACGTCGGCGCGCTCGAAGCCGGCGGCCACGATGCTGTCGATGCTCTGGTCGTTTTCCATGTAGCGCTCGACCACCTCGTCGAGCACCGCGTACTCGGGCAGGCTGTCCTGGTCCTTCTGGTCCGGCCGCAATTCGGCCGACGGCGCGCGCGTCAGGATGCGCAGCGGGATCACCTCGCCGAGGCCGCCATTGGGTTGCGCGTTTTTCCAGTGACACAGCCGGTACACCAGCGTCTTGGCCACGTCCTTGATGACCGCGAAGCCGCCGGCCATGTCGCCATACAGCGTGCAGTAGCCGGTGGCCATCTCGCTCTTGTTGCCAGTGGTCAGCACGATCGAGCCGAACTTGTTCGACAGCGCCATCAGCAAGGTGCCGCGGATGCGCGCCTGGATGTTTTCTTCCGTTGTGTCTTCGGGCAACCCGGCGAACTCGGCGGCCAGGCCTTGCTTGAACGCATCGAACATCGGCGCGATCGAGATCTCGTCGTAGCGCACGGCCAGGCGCTCAGCCATCTCGCGCGCGTCGATCCAGGAGATGTCAGCGGTGTAGGGCGACGGCATCATCACCGTGCGCACCTTGTCGGGCCCCAGCGCATCCACCGCCACGGCCAGCACCAGCGCCGAATCGACCCCGCCGCTCAGTCCGATCAGCACGCCCGGAAAACCGTTCTTGCCGATGTAGTCGCGCACGCCGGTGACCAGCGCACCCCAGGCCTGCGCCTCGAGGCACGGCACCTCGGTGATCTCGCCGGCCACGGCGTCGGCAGACACCTCGAGCATCAGCAGCGCTTCTTCGAACATCGCTGCGCGCGCGGCGACGCGGCCGGTGGCATCGACCGCAAACGAGGCGCCGTCGAACACCACCTCGTCTTGCCCACCGCACAGGTGCGCATACAAAAGCGGCATGCCCACGTCGCGCGCGCGCTCGCCCATGCGGGCCTCGCGCTCATCGACCTTGCCCAGGTGATACGGCGAGGCGTTGAGCACGCACAGCACCTGCGCGCCGGCGGCCTGCGCCGCGCGGGCCGGTTCGTCGAACCAGGCGTCCTCGCAGATCGCCAGCCCGAAGCGCACACCGCCCACGCTGAACACCACCGCGCCCAAACCCGCATCGCGGCCCGAGGCGAAATAGCGCCGCTCGTCGAACACCTGGTAGTTGGGCAGCTCGCGCTTGCAGTAGGTGGCGATCACGCGCCCCTCGCTGAGTACCGACGCCGCGTTGTGGCGCACCGACACCGAATGCGACTTGGTCCTAACATCGCCGCGCTCACCCCATTGATGCGGATGCCCCACCACCACATGCAAACCCGGCAAATCTGCCAGCGCCTTGGCGCAATCGATCAACGCGTCCTGACAGGCCTGCATGAACGCCGGCCTGAGCAGCAGGTCTTCGGGGGGGTAGCCGCACAGGCTCAACTCGGGGGTGATCACCAGTTGGGCGCCCAACGCATGGGCACGCCGAGCGAACTCGACGATCTTCGCGGCGTTGCCGGCGAGGTCGCCCACGGTCGGATTGATCTGCGCCAGAGCGACTTGGACCGTGGTTTTGGGGGGCATTTTCAGGGTGCTTACGCCGGGTGAAACAGCGTTGAAGAATTATGTCATCCGGGTCCACGACCACCCCACCGGTGTCGATGCCGCGCAGTGGAACGCGCTGCTCGCCGAGCAGGCTGGCGCCACGCCGTTCATGCGCCACGAATACCTGTCGGCGCTGCACGATTCGCTCAGCGCCTGCGCGGATACCGGCTGGCGCGCGCAGTTCCTGTCGCTGCGCGACGGCGACCAACTGGTGGGAGCCTGCCCGCTGTACGTCAAGGACCATTCCTACGGCGAATACGTGTTCGACTGGGCCTGGGCCGATGCCTACCAGCGCCACGGTCTCGGCTACTACCCCAAGCTGCTGGACGCGGTGCCGTTCACGCCAGTGCCGGGGCCACGGCTGCTCGCGCGCGATCAGGCCTCACGGGTGGCGCTGCTGCGCGCCATGGAGCAGTACGCGACCCAGGGCGGCTTGTCATCGGCGCACCTGCTGTTCATGGACGAAGCCGACGCCGAGGCCGCGCGCTCCGCCGGCTGGATGATGCGCAGCACGGTGCAGTTCCACTGGACGCAGCGCGAGGCCGAACCCTGGGCCGACTTCGCTGATTTCCTGGCCAGCTTGCAGCGCGAAAAGCGCAAGAAGATCCAGCAGGAGCGCCGCCGCGTGGTCGATGCCGGCGTGCACTTCGAAACGCTGCGCGGGCTCGAGATCGCTGAGGCCGACTGGGATTTCTTCTACCGCTGCTACACGCTGACCTACCAGGCGCACCGCTCCACGCCTTACCTCACGCGCGACTTCTTCACCCGCATGGCGAGCACGATGCCCGAACACTGGCTGCTGTTCATCGCCAGCCGCGAGGGCGAGCGCATTGCCGCGTCATTGATCGGCATCGACGACGAGCGCGGCACGGCGTTCGGCCGCTACTGGGGTGCCACCGAGCCGGTGAGCTGCCTGCACTTCGAGGCCTGCTACTACCAGCCGCTGGCGTGGTGCATGGCGCACGGCTACCGGCGCTTTGAAGGCGGCGCGCAAGGCGAGCACAAGATGGCGCGCGGCTTGCTGCCGGTGCAAACGCACTCGGCGCACTGGCTGGCGCATCCGCAGTTCGCCCAGGCGGTGGCCGATTTCCTGCAGCGCGAAGGCGCAGGCATCGACCACTACATGGACGAACTCAACGAGCGCGTGCCCTTCAAGGCTTCTTGAAGTCGCCCGCGAAGCCGAACACGAAGCCCTCGGGCTTGATGTGCCGGCGCAAGGCCGCGTTGACCTGATCCAGCGTGAGCGCTTGCAGCTGCGCATCGACCTCGGCGGCGCGCGCAAAGGTGCGCCCGATGTGCAAGTTGTTGGCCAGCGCGCCGGTCACCGTGGCGTCCTGTGCACGCGACAGCCGCCGGTAGCTCAGCAAGCCGCGCTGCCCTTCGGCGAGTTCCTGCGCGGTGTAGCCGTCTTTCAACGCGCGCGCCAATTCTTCGCGGAACGCCGCTTCGACCTTGGGCTGGTTTTGCGGCGCGAAGATCGCGCTGGCCTTCCATTCGGAGTTCGGCTCGAAGCTGTTCCAGCCGATCGAGCTGCGCACGTCGTACGACAGGCCCTCGACCTCGCGGATGCGCTTCCACAGCCGCGAGTTGCCGCCCGAACCCAGCAGGTAGTTGGCCATGGTGAGCGCGACGTAGTCGGCGTGGTTGTCGGTCAGTGGCAGCGGGTACTCCACCAGCATGGTGGCGTTTTGCTTGTCGGGCGTGGCCAGCATCAGCCGCTCGGGCGGCACCGGCACCAGCGGATCGGGCACGCGGGTGTACGGCTCGCCGCTGGCCCAGTCGCCCAGGGCCGCTTGCAGCGCCTTGCGCACCGCCGCCACGTCGAGGTCGCCCACTGCGGCGAACTCGCCGGATGACGCGCCGTAGAAGCGCCGGTGGTGCTCGCGCACCTGTTCGAGCGTGACGCTGCCCACGTCGTGCACGATCTCGTCGAAGGTGCGCGCGTAGCGCACGTCGCCGCGCGGATACGGGTTGCCCAGCCGCGCCAGCGCGTTGGCCACCACCGCCTGCGGCTCCTTGCGCTGCTGCTCGATCGCCGACAGCGACTGGCGGCGCACCTCGTCGAGGGCATCGGCCGGCAAGCTCGGGTGGCGCAGCAAGTCGCCCACCAGCGCGATCGCCTCGGCCAACTGATCGCGCCGCGAACTCAGGCTCACGCTCACGAAGCCGGCGCCGCCGCCGATGGACATTTCTGTGTGGAGCGCGTCGAGCCGGTCTTGCACCTGCTGGCGCGTCAGGGTCTGGCTGCCCTTGTCGAGCAGTTCGGCCACCATCTCGGCCACTTCGGCCTGGCCGAAGAGCGTCTTCTCGTTGCCAAAGCGCAAGGTCAGCGTTGCGCGCACCGCCGCGCCGCGGGTGCCCTTGGGCAGCAGCGCCGCCTTCACGCCACCCACGTTGAAGCGCTGCGTGCGCTGCTCGATGTTGGCCGGCGTGGCCTCGAACGCCTCGACCGCGGCGGCCGCGAGCTGCGGCTTGAAGCCCTTCAACTCGGCGGCCACATCGACGCGCGCCGGCACCGGTGCGCGCTGCGGCTGGTCTGAGGGCAGGTACACGCCCAGCGTGCGGTTGGACGTCAGCAGGCTTTGCTCGGCCACGCGCTGCACATCGGCCAGCGTGACGTCGCGCACCCGGTCACGCGTCAGGAAGAACAGCCGCCAGTCGCCCTGGGCCACGCTTTCGCTGAGCGAAATGCCCACCGTCTCGGGGTTGGTGAAGGCCAGATCCCAGCCCTTGAGCCACTTGGTCTTGGCGCGCTCGAGTTCCTCCGCGGTGATCGGCTCGCGTGCCACCGATTCCAGCGTGGCCAGCAGTTCGCTGCGCGCTGCATCCACGTCCTGGTTGGGGCCAAGCTGCGCGCCAAACAGCGCAAAGCCCGGCTCGGCCAGGCCCATCGAGAACGCGAAGGTGGTGGCCGCCAGGCCCTTTTCGGTGAGCCGCTTGTGCAGCCGGCCGGCCGGCGCCTCGCCCATGATCAGGTCAAGCAGCTCGACCGCCGCGTAGTCGGGGTGCGCGCCGGGCGGCACGTGGTAGCCGGCGTAGAGCACCGGCACGCCGCCGCTGCGCCGCAGCGTGATGCTGCGCTCGCCGTCTTGCACCGGGTCGAGCGTGTACAGCGCGGGCAGCACGCGCGCGGGCTTGGCGATGGCGCCATAGGTCTGCGCGATCCACGGCAGGATGCGCTGGCGCGGGAACTTGCCCGACACGATCAGCGTCGCGTTGTCGGGCTGGTAGTAGCGGCGGTAGAACGCCTGCAGTCTCGGGATGTCGACGTTTTCGACGTCGCTGCGCGCGCCGATGGTGTCCTTGCCGTAGTTGTGCCACTGGTACATGGCGGCCAGCGTCTTCGAGAAAAGGATGCGATCGGGGCTGTTCTCGCCCATTTCCATCTCGTTGCGCACCACCGTCATCTCGGTGTCGAGGTCGCGACGGGCGATGTAGCTGTGGGTCATCGAGTCGGCCTGCCAGCCGAGGTACCAGCGCAGGTTGTCGTCGTTGGCCGAGAAGCTCGCGGTGTAGTTGGTGCGATCGAACCAGGTGCTGCCGTTGGCAGCCAGGCCGCGCCGGGTGAAATCGGCCCACACCTTGGGGTGGTTGGGCGAGCCCTTGAACAACAGGTGCTCGAGCAGGTGCGCCATGCCGGTCTCGCCGTAGTTCTCGTGGCGCGAGCCCACGTGATAGGTCAGGTTGACCGTGGTCGTGGGCTTGGAGTCATCGGGAATGAGCAGCACCTGCAGGCCGTTGGCCAGCCGGTATTCGTCGATGCCTTCGACCGATTGCAAGCGGCTCACGCCCGCCGGCAACGCCTGCGCCGAAGCGCTCGGCGCCGCGCACAGCGCCGCAAGACTCAAAGACAGCACAACGGCAACAGCGCGCACGGATGGATTCACGGGATGGCCCTTCAGGCGGGGTTGAAGGTCGGTCAGAGCGCGAAAAGCGGTGCGCGGTTCCCCGCCCGGCAGCGCGGTCAGCGCCGGGCACGGGAACGCGCCGGGATCAGCCGGCGATCGACTTCTTGTAGTTGGCCATGCCCGAGGTGATTTCACCGTGGGCAGCTTCGGGGCCCGACCAGCCCTGCACCTTGACCCACTTGTTGGGCTCCAGGTCCTTGTAGTGCTCGAAGAAGTGCTGGATGGTGCGCAGCTGCAGCTCGTGCAGGTCTTCGGGCTTTTGCCACTTCGAGTAGATCGGCAGCAGCTTGTCGATGGGCACGGCCAGCAGCTTGGCGTCCATGCCCGCTTCGTCTTCCATGTTGAGCATGCCGATCGCGCGGCACGTCACCACGCAGCCGGCGACCAGCGGGAACGGCGTGATCACCAGCACGTCGACGGGATCGCCGTCGCCAGAGATCGTCTGCGGCACATAGCCGTAGTTGCACGGGTAGTGCATGGCGGTGCTCATGAAGCGGTCAACGAACAGCGCGCCGCTTTCCTTGTCGACCTCGTACTTCACGGGGTCGGCGTTCATCGGGATCTCGATGATCACGTTGAACTGCTCGGGGGCCTTCTTTCCGGGGGAGACTTTGTCGAAGCTCATGGGTGGCTCTGCTGGTGTGAACAAGAAGCCCCGGATGTTACCGACGCGCCTTTCGGTTCACTGACACCGCACGCCCGCCGCGCGAATCAGGGCGGTCGGGGGCCGGGCCCCACTCCGAGCCTGCGCATCAGCGATGCGTAGAGAATTCTTGCCCTCAGCGTTTCCACCGCGAGCCACATGTAACTTGGAATCAACTGCTTTTCCATCCGGCGGATCCTAGACAGGGGTCGGGTTGACAGGCCTAGGGATATGGCCGTGTTGACAGGCACTGCGATCCGGCTTCGTGAATGCCACGCGGCCACTTTCGGCCATCATCCTGATTCCCTACAACGGAGACGACTTCATGGATCCCTACGACCACGACCTCGAGCGCGGCATGCGCAACCGGCGCCGCATGCTGGGCGACGCCTGGGTCGACAAGTCGGTGGCCAGCGCCAACGACTTCACCGCCGAATTCCAGAACTTCATCACCCGCTACGCCTGGCATGAGATCTGGGGCCGCCCTGGCCTGGACATCAAGACGCGCCGCGTGATCGTGATGGCGATCACCGCCTCGCTGGGCCGCTGGGAAGAGTTCGAGCTGCACCTGCGCGCCGCGCTCACCGGCGGCGGCGTGCCGGGCGTTGAAGGCTCGGGCAACCCCGAAACGCAGCTCAGCCCCGACGACGTCAAGGAAGTGCTGATGCAAACCGCCATCTACGCCGGCGTGCCCGCCGCCAACACTGGCATGGGCATCGCCGCGCGGCTGCTGCGCGAGATCGGCCAACCGCCGTCGCCGCTGGCCGCCACCGAAGCGCCCATGCCCGCGACCGGGCGCTCCTTTCGCAGCGCCGGCACGCCCGCCTTGCACTACACAGTGCGCGAGCCGCGCCAGGTCGCCACGCCGCAGCACACCATCGTGCTCAGCCACGCGCTGGGCAGCGACGTCAGCATGTGGGACGAACTGGCCAACTCGCTGTCGAGCCACCACCGCGTGATCTGCTACGACCACCGCGGCCACGGTGACTCCGACACCCCTGGCGGCGCGTACACCCTGGCCGATCTGGCCGGCGACGCCGAGCGGCTGCTGGGCGAACTCGACAGCCGCTTCCAATGCGGCCCGGTGGTGTGGATCGGCCTGTCGCTGGGCGGCATGGTCGGCCAGGAACTCGCCGTGCGCTGCCCCGAGCGGCTCAAGGCGGTGGTGATCGCCAACGCAGGCGCCGGCTACGACGCCGCAGCGCGCACGCAGTGGCAGCAGCGCATCGCCAGCGTCGAAGCGCAAGGCCTCGAAGCGGTGGCCGACGCCACCATGGAGCGCTGGTTCAGCGACGGCTTTCGCGCGGCGCAGGCCGCCACGGTGGCGCGCTGGCGCCGTCGCCTGGTCAGCACCCCGCAGGCCGGCTACCTGGGCACGTGCCACGCGGTGATGAACCACGACACCACCGCGCGCCTGTCGCGCATCGCGCTGCCCACGCTGGTGGTGGCCGCCAGCGCCGATGCCAGCCTGCCGGCAGCGCAACTGCAAGCCGTGGCCGACGCGATCGGCGGTGCGCAGTGGGCGCTGATCGACGGCGCCGCGCACCTGAGCGCGCTCGAAAAACCGGCCGCCTTCGAAGCCGCGGTGCGCGCGTTTTTGCAAGGTCTTTGACAGCGGTCAAGCGCATCAGGCACACCCTGATGCGCCAACCCCGGCCTGGAGCGCAACATGGCGCTCACCGGGTTTGGCAGGCGCGCTCCCACCATGTCCACCGACGAACAGCTCCTCTCGTTTCGCACCCTGCTCTACCGCTATCTGTTCTTCAGTTGGCTGTTTCGTGACGTGAACCGGGGCAACGTGTTCGAGCGCGCGGCTGCGTGGCGCCACAACCTCGAGCGCGCGCACTGGCTGTTCACCTACCTGCGCCGCTGGGCGGTGCTGGGCGCCTTGTCGTTTGCGCTGGGCTGGCTCTTCGAGCACGGCTTGCGCGAGCAGGTGCTGTCGGCCTTCTTCTATGTGCCCAGCGTGCTCAGCGTGGTGGTCAACACAGTGATCGGTGTGCTGATCGCGGGCTTCAAGCTGCTGCCGCCGCCGTTCTGAGCTGTTTTTTTGCCTCCCGGCGGGGCTCGCGGTGCAAATGGTTGGCGCAGCAGGCCCGCTGATCGCTAACATCGCGCCCGCGCGCTGCTAGCGTTTCAACCAACCCCCTGTGGAGTTTTCCGACGATGTCTGCCGATCCTGAAGACCTGTACGAAGAGTTCAAGGCCGCCGCCCGCGCGGGCAACCTCGAGACCATGCGCAAGATGGTCGCCGAAGGTTTCGACCTCAACGACGACCTCGACACCGACACCACGCTGCTCGAAGAAGTGATCGGCGAACTCGGCCTGTCCGAAGACGTTCCGCGCCACGACGTCGTGCGCGAAATGCTCAAGCTGGGCGCCGACCCCAAGCGCCTGAGCGACGAAGGCAGCAGCCCGCTGTTTGCTGCGCTGTTGACCATGGACACCGAGATGGTTCGCATCCTGCTCGACGCCGGCACCGACCCCAACGCGATGGAAATGGAGTCCGAGTTCGAGTCGCTGTACGACTGGGCCGAAGCCGACTACCAGTTCGAGGTCTGGGGCGAAGACAAGCCGCCGCAAACGCCCACCACCGAAGAGCAGCTCGATTCCGGCCTGTGGCTCGAATTCCTCGACCGCCTGGCCGTGGCGCACGAGCGGCTGCGCCCCGACCACCTGCGCTTGATGCGCGAGCGTGGCGCGCGCCGCATGACCGAGTTGAAGCTGGCCAAGCTGCCCACGGAACCTACCGAGCACTGAGGCGGCTCAACGGGCGCCCACTCGATGTGGGCGCCAATGGGCTCGATGAGAACCATCGAGCAAATCGCAGGCATAGGCAGTTGGGAGATGACGCTGCCGGGCCGCACGATGACGTGGTCGGCCAGCGCGTGCGAACTGCTTTTTGCGCAGACCGCGCCAGCGGCCACCTTCGATGAATTCCTGCGCTGCTGCCACCCGGACGACCGCTCTGCCGTGTCGCTCGCGTTCGATGC
Organism: Burkholderiales bacterium; assembly: GCA_947451035.1. GTDB lineage: Bacteria > Pseudomonadota > Gammaproteobacteria > Burkholderiales > Burkholderiaceae_C > PBB1. Next base: position 1,851 of record CANFXR010000007.1, on the reverse strand, counting down.
GGCTCTGAAGGCCGACTCGCACGGACTGTTGCGCGTTGAGCACCGCGCCGAGGTGGCCTTCAGCATGCGCTGGTTCGCTCAGCGCGCCGAAGCCTGCCGCGACGCGGCCGGCCAGATCACCGCGCTTGCCGGCGTGCTGCGCGACATCACCGACGACCATCAGGCCTCGGCCGAGTTGGCGCGCAAGGCGCAGTTGCTCGAAACCGCCATCTCGGCCGGCAGCGTCGGCGTGTGGGACTGGGACATCAACCACAACGTGCTGGTCTGGGACGCGGTGATGTACCGCCTGTACGGCTTGAAGCCGCAGGCCTTTTCCGGCGCCTACCAGGGTTGGATGAGTGCGGTGCATCCGCAGGACAAGGACCGCGTCGATGGCGACATCCGCGCCGCCCTGCACGGCGAGCGCGAGTACCGGCCGCGCTTTCGCGTGGTCTGGCCCGACGGCTCGGTGCACCACCTCAAGGCCGCCGCACGCGTGAGCTTCGATGCCCGCGGCAACGCCGTGCGCATGACCGGCGTCAACTACGACCTGACCGATCAGGTGGCCATCGAAGAAGCGCTCGAGCGATCGCGCACCGCGGCCGAAGCGGCCAACCGGGCCAAGTCGGCCTTCCTGGCCAACATGAGCCACGAGATCCGCACGCCGATGAACGCGGTGACGGGCCTGTCGGCGCTCGGCCTGGGGCTGCCCGATCTGCCGACCAAGGCCAGCGAGTACCTCAACCGCATCCACACCTCGTCGAAGGCGCTGCTGTCGATCATCAACGACATCCTCGCGTACTCGAAGCTCGACGCCGACCGGGTCGTGCTCGAGCAGGTCGAGTTCAGCGTGACCGACGTGCTCAACGAGGTGATCAGCCTGTTCGCGCTGGGCGCCCACGAAAAGAACGTCGAGCTGATCCTGGCGATCGACCCCAAGCTGCCCGAGCGGGTCGTGGGTGATCCGTTGCGGCTGATCCAGGTGCTCAACAACCTGGTGGGCAATGCGGTCAAGTTCACCGAGTCGGGCCACATCTGCCTGCACGCCGATGCGACCCCGCCGCAGCCGGGCGATGCGCCGTCGATGGTCAGGCTGCGCCTGGCGGTGGAAGACACCGGTATCGGCATTTCGCAGCCGGACATCGCACAACTGTTCAAGCCCTTCACGCAGGCCGATGTGTCGATCTCGCGGCGCTTTGGCGGCTCGGGCCTGGGGCTGGTGATCAGCAAACGGCTGCTCGAGCTGATGGGCGGTGAGATCGACATCGACAGCAAGCCCGGCCAGGGCAGCATCTTCAGTTCGGTGCTGCCGCTGACCGTGGTCCGATCCGCGGGCACGCTGACGCACACCGAGCAACTGGCTGGCCAGCGCATGCTGATCGTCGACGACAACGGCTGCGCCCGGCGCACGCTGGGCGACCTGCTGGCCACCTGGGGGGTGAACATCACCGAGGCCACTTCGGGCGCGGACGCCATCAAGCGCATCGAGCGATCGGGGCGCGAGCCCGGCCAGATGTTCGATGTGGTGCTGATCGACTGGAAGATGCCCGAGATGGACGGGCTGAAGCTGGCGCGCTGGATCCACGAGACCGTGGCCGCCGGCAGCCTGGCCGAGGTGGCGGTGGTGATGATGGCGACGGCCTTTGATCAAGACGCGCTGCTCGCCGAGTCGCGCGGGCTGCACCTCGATGGCGTGCTGAGCAAGCCTCTGCTCGCCGCCGGGGTGATCAGCACGCTGCTCCATCTGGGCGAATTGCACCCGGCCAAGCCGCCCGGCAGCGACCCGCTGGCAGGCCTGTTCGAGCGCGCCGCACCCATCCACGGTGCCCACGTGCTGGTGGTCGAGGACCTCGCCGACAACCAGTGGGTGGC
>CANFXR010000006.1 GCA_947451035.1 Burkholderiales bacterium | reverse complement strand
TGTGCACCGGCATGAGCAGCATCGGCCAGCCCAGCGCCACCGGCAGCATCGACAGCCCGACGATGGGCACGTGCACCGCCACCAGAAACACCACCGCGCGGCGCAGGTTGGCAAACACGCGCCGGCCGTCGCGGATGGCGGTGACGATGGAAGCGAAGTCGTCGTCGAGCAGTACCAGCGAGGCCGCCTCGCGCGCCACGTCGGTGCCGCGTGCGCCCATGGCCACGCCGATGTGGGCGGCCTTGAGCGCGGGCGCATCGTTGACGCCGTCGCCGGTCATCGCGACCACCTCGCCGCTGGCGCGAAACGCCTGCACCAGACGCAGCTTGTGTTCGGGGCGCACGCGGCAAAACACATGCGTGTCGGCCAGCCGCGCGCGCAGCGCGGTGTCGTCGAGCGCAGCCAGCTCGTCGCCGGTGAGCACGTTGGCGTCCACCGGCAGCCCGGCCTGACGCGCCACCGACATCGCCGTGACCGGGTGGTCGCCGGTCATCATCACCACGCGGATGCCCGCGGCGCGGCATTCGGCGAGCGCTTGCGGCACGTCGTCGCGCACCGGGTCTTCGAGGCCGATCAGCCCGAGGAACTCAAAGTCGAAGTCGTGCTGGTCGCCGGGCAGTTCGGCCGCGTCGAAGCGCGAGCGCGCCACACCCAGCACGCGCAGGCCCTCGCTGGCCATGTGCGCCACCTCGACGCTGATGCGCGCGTGACGCTGCGCGTCCATGTGGCACAGATCGGCGATCGCCTCGGGCGAGCCCTTGGCCGCGATCAGCCGCGCCGTGCCGCTGGGCGCTTGCCACACCCGCGACATCGCCAGCATCTTGTTCGACAGCGGGTAGTCGTCGACGAGCGTCCAGTCGGCGTGCAGGTGTTCGGTTTGGGCCAGCAGCCGCGCACCGGCGCTGGCGATGGCCGCTTCCATCGGGTCGAAGGCGCGCCGGTGGCTGGCCAGCACGGCGTATTCGAGGATCTCGTGCAGCGCTTCGGGCAGCACCGCGGCGGTGTCGGACCGGTGCTTGAGCGTGTCGTGGCGGGCCTCGGGCGTCCACAGCCGGCGCACCGTCATGCGGTTGGCGGTGAGCGTGCCGGTCTTGTCGACGCACAGCACCGTGGTCGCACCCAGCAGCTCGACGGCCGGGATGCTGCGCACCAGCACCCGGTTGCGTGCCAGCCGCCACGCGCCCAGCCCCATGAAGATCGTCAGCACCACCGGCAGTTCCTCGGGCAGCAGCGCCATCGCCAGGGTCAGGCCGGCCAGCAGCCCGCGCAGCCAGTCGCCGTGGGTCAGCCCGTGCGCCAGCGTCAGCACCAGCGCCAGCGCGAAACCAGCGCCGGCCACGCGCCGCACGGTGCGGTCGGTCTCGCGCTGGATCGGGGTGCGCTCGCTGGCGATGTCGGCCAGCGACGCGCCGATGCGCCCCAGCGCGCTGCGCGCGCCGGTGGCCACCACGCAGCCGCGCGCGGTGCCGCTGGTGACCAGCGTGCCCGAGCAGGCCATGGCCAGCGCATCGACCTGATCGGCGGGGGTGCCGCTCGCGGCGCTGTGCTTCATCACCGGCGCCGACTCGCCGGTCAGCAGCGACTCGTCCACCGCCAGATGCGACGTTTGCAGCAGCATCAGATCGGCCGGCACGCGGTCGCCTTCGGCGAGCAGCACGGTGTCGCCGCACACCACCTCGCGCCCGGCGATGCGGTGCATCTCGCCGCCGCGCAGCACCGCCGCGCGCGGGCTCGACAACTCGCGCAGCGCCGCCAGCGAATGTTCGGTGCGCTGGCGCTGCACGAAGGTGATGCCCATCACCACCACCACGAAGCCCATGAGCATGAGCGCCTCGTGGCGGTCGCCCAGCAGCAGGTAGATCACGCCGCAGCCCGCCAGCAGCAAGAACATCGGCTCGCCCACCACCCCGCTCAGGGCGTGCCACGCACCGCCACCCGCCGCCGCGGGCAACTCGTTGGGACCATCGCGCGCGAGCCGCAGCGCGGCTTCTTCCACGCTCAGCCCCGCTACCGACCCGGCCGGCTCAACGACCGGCGCCTCGGGGAACTGCGCGCGGGAGTTGAGCGAGGCGACCATGGGCCTCACGCTAGGGCGGTTTCGCCACCGGCACCTTGATTCGTGTCAATGCGCGCCGGTCCTGCCGGGTGTCTCATCGGGCACGAATGGGTTCACTGGAGCACGGCGTTGGACGTGAGCAGCGGTTTGGGCTGGCCGGGCGGGCTGACCGCCTTCGATGTGTGGGCCTCGTCGTGCCTGCCCGCTTCGGTGCTGATGCAGCGCCAGGCCGCGCGGCTCGCCGCGCTGCTGCGCTGGGCGGTGCGCCATTCGCCGCTGTACCGCGAGATCGCCGGCGACCGCGAGGCGCTCACGCTGCAGCTGAGCGACTTTCCGGTCATGACCAAGCGCCGGCTGATGGACCGCTTCGACGACTGGGTCACCGACCCGGCGCTGCGGCTGGCCGATGTGCGCCGGTTCGTGGCCGATCGCGAGCGCATCGGCGACGACTACCTCGGCCGCTACCAGGTCTGGGAAAGCTCGGGCAGCACCGGCGAGCCGGGCCTGTTCGTGCAGGACAGCCAGGCGCTGTCGGTGTACGACGCGCTCGAGGCGCTGCGCCGCCCGGTGCTGCAACCGCTGCGCCGCTGCCTCGACCCGTGGGGCGCGACCGAGCGGCTGGCCTTCGTGGGGGCGACCACCGGCCATTTCGCCAGCACCGCGTCGATCCGCCGGCTGTGCCGCATCAGCCCGTGGATGTCGCGCACCATGTGCAGCCTGTCGTTCCTGATGCCGGTGCGCGAACTGGTGGACGCGCTCAACCGCCACCGACCCACCGTGCTGGCCACCTACCCGAGTGCGGCGCTGGTGCTGGCCGCCGAGGCCAAGGCCGGGCGGTTGCGCGTCGCGCTGCAAGAGGTGTGGACCGGCGGCGAGGCGCTCACCGCGGCCACCCGCGAGTTCATCGCCTCGAGCTTCGGCTGCGCGGTCAGCCAGAGCTACGGCGCGTCGGAGTTTCTGGCGATGGGCTCCGAGTGCAACCTCGGCCACATGCACCTCAACAGCGACTGGCTGGTGCTCGAGCCGGTCGATGAGCATCACCGCCCGGTGCTGCCGGGCGCCACCGGCCACACCACCTTGCTCACCAACCTGGCCAACCGCGTGCAGCCGCTGATCCGCTACGACCTGGGCGACCGGGTTCGGCTGTCGGCCACCCCATGCGCGTGTGGCTCGGCGTTGCCGGTGATCGAGGTCGAGGGCCGCGTCGACGACACGCTGGTGCTCGACGACGACCACGGCCAGCCGGTGGGCCTGCTGCCGCTGGCGTTGACCACCGTGCTCGAGGACGACGCCGGCGTGTTCGACTTTCAGTTGCAGCGTCGCGGGCCGCGCTCGCTGTGGTTGTGCGTGGCCGCCGACGGGCCTGCGGGGGCGGCCCTGCTGGCGCGTGCGCTGGCGGCGCTGCGGCCTTTCCTGAGCGCGCAGGGTCTGGACGGCGTGACGCTGGGCGGCTCGTTTGGCGATGGCGGCTTGCCCGGTCGCAGCGGCAAGCGAGCGCGCGTGATCGCCGTCGCGCCGCCAGCGCGCCGCGCCCGCAGCCATGGCGCCGCGCCGCGCGAGGTCAGTCTGCCAGCGTGAGCACCAGATGCAGCGCGTCGGAGTCGCTGCCCGCTTTGTCAACGACCATGCCCGCCGATTGGGCCAGCTCGAGCATCGCCCGGTTGTCGGGCAGCACCAGCGCCACCATGCGGCGCGTGCCGCGGCTCTTGAGGTACTTGATCATCTTGTCGAGCAGCATGGCGCCCAGGCCCTGAGCCTTGAGGTCCGAGCGCACGATGATGGCGAACTCGGCGTCGATGTTGTCGGGGTCGGTCATCGCGCGCACCACGCCTATCGTGTGCTGCGTGCCATCGGCGTCGGTGCGCACCGCCACGAAGGCCATCTCCCGCGAGTAGTCGATCTGCGTGAGGCGTGCCAGCTCGCTGCGCGGCAGCTCGAGCCGGCTGCTGAAAAACCGCAGCCGCAGATCGCCCGGCGACAGCGACTCGGCGAAGGCGCGGTGCTGCGGCTCGTCTTCGGGGCGGATCGGGCGCAGCACCAGCTGCTCGTCGTGCCACATCACGGTCTCGCTCAGCTCGAACGGGTAGGGCGCGATCGCGAAGTGCGCCGCACCGGCCGGCCGATCGCGCTGCACGCGCACCCGTGCGTCGAGCGCGATCACGCCTTCGTGGTCGGCCCACAGCGGGTTGATGTCGAGTTCGGCCAGCTCGGGCAGATCGGCCAGCATCTGCGACACCGCGATCAGCACGTCGCACACCGCGTCGACCTTGACCACCGCGTGATCGCGGTAGCCCGCGAGCAGCCGCGACACCCGCGTGCGCGACACCAGGTCGCGTGCCAGCACGCGGTTGAGCGGCGGCAGCGCCACCGCGCGATCGGCCACCACCTCCACCGAGGTGCCGCCTTGCCCGAACAGCAGCACCGGGCCGAACACCGAGTCGATGCTCGCGCCGACGATCAGCTCTTGCGCCTGCGCTCGCATCGCCATGGGCTGCACCGTGAAGCCGTCCAGGCTGGCCTTGGGCGCGACCTCGCGCAGGTGGGCGAGCATGCCGTCGGCGGCCAGACGCAGCGACGCGGCGTTGCGCACGTTGAGCGCCACGCCGCCCACGTCGGTCTTGTGGCTGATGTCGGGCGAGCGGATCTTGAGCACCACCGGGTAGCCCAGCGTGTCAGCCGCCTCGACGGCCGCCGCTGCGGTGGGCTCGACCGCCAGCGTGGCCACCGTGGGGATGCCGTAGGCGCGCAGCAACGCCTTGGCCTCGAACTCGTCGAGCATGTCGCGTCCGTCGGCCAGCACCGCATCGATGAGCGCGCGCGCGGCCGCGAGGTCGGGCGCGACGTTCTCGCTCGCGTTGGGCGCTTCGAGCAGCAGCGTCTGGTTGCGCCGGTAGGTGGCCAGCATCGAAAACGCATGCACCGCTTCTTCGGGCGTGCCGTAGTCGGGCACGTCGGCATCTGCAAACACGCGTCGCGCTTCGGCCACCGAGCGCTCGCCCAGCCAGCACGCCATCACGCGCCCTGCGTTTTGCCGCGCGATCGGTGCGCAGGCCCGCGCGATGTCGTCGCTGCGCACGATGGCCGTGGGCGCATGGATGAACAGCACCGCGCCGGCCGCCGGATCGGCCAGCAGCGCTTGCAGCGTGCGCGTGTAGCGCTGCACCGGCGCGTCGCCAATGATGTCCACCGGGTTGCCGCGCGACCAGTTCGGCGGCAGCCCCGCATCGAGCTGGGCAATCAGCGTGTCGGGCAGCTCGCGCAGCGGCACGCCGGCGGCGGCTGCGGCATCGGCCGCCATCACGCCGGCCCCGCCGCCGTTGGTCATCAGCGTGAGCCAGTCGTCGCCCGCGCGCGGCAGTGCATTGAGCGGGCGCGGCCCGAAGTGCGCCAGCGTCTCGGCCGCCACGAACAGCTCTTGCAAGGTGTCCACGCGCAGCATGCCGGCGCGCCGGATCGCCGCGTCGAACACGATGTCCGAGCCGGCCATCGCACCCGTGTGCGACGCCGCGGCCTGAATGCCGTGGCCCGAGCGTCCGGCCTTGACCACGATCACCGGCTTGTTGCGCGCGGCCGCCCGCGCGGCCGACATGAACTTGCGCGGCGTTTCGATCGACTCGATGTACAGCAGGATCGAACGCGTGCGTGCGTCGCTCGCCAGGTGGTCGAGCAAGTCGCCGAAGTCGACGTCGGCGCGCTCGCCGATCGAGATCAGGTGCGAAAACCCGATGCGCCGCGAGGTCGCCCAGTCGAGCACCGCAGTGACCAGCGCGCCCGACTGCGACACGAAAGCCATGTTGCCGGGCAGCGCGTCGGTTTGCGCGAAGCTCGCATTCAGCCCGATGTGCGGGCTCAGCAGCCCCAGGCAGTTGGGCCCGAGCAGCCGCAGCACGTGCGGGCGCGCCGCGTCGAGCATGGCCTGCTTTTGCCTGGCGCTCAACCCGGCGGTCATCACGATGGCCGCCTTGGTGCCGCGCCGCCCCAGATCGGCAATGAGCCCGGCCACGGTGGCCGGCGGGGTGCACAGAATCGCCAGATCGGGCGCGATGGGCAGCTCGGCCACCGTCGGGTAGAGGGTCACGCCGTCGAGCGTGTCGTGGTGCGGGTTGACGCCGTGGATCACGCCCTTGAACGCTCCGGCGCGCAGGTTGCGCCACACCGTGGCCCCCACGCTGGACACCCGATCGGACGCGCCGACGACCACCACCGAGGCGGGGTCAAGCAGGCTGTGCAGGTTGCGGATGCTCATGGGCGGGCCGGGTCAAAACGCGCAGCGTAGTCACCGCCAGCCGATCGCGCCTTGCGGTCGATCAAGGCGGGGGCCACAGCCCCTCCAAGCGTATAAAAAATCCGTGGCGTGAACCGCGCCCAAGGGGGTGAAGGCGCGGGGTGAAGGTCGCCACGGCTCAAAACATGTGCTGGCCGCCGTTGATCGACAGGTTGGCGCCGGTGATGAAGGTCGAGCGCTCCGAGGCCAGAAAGGCCACCAGTTCGGCGACCTCGTCGGGCTCGCCCAGGCGGCCCAGCGGGATCTCGGGAAGGATGCGTTGCGCAAGCACCTCGGGCGGCATCTTGGTGACCATCGGCGTGCGCAGGTAGCCCGGCGAGATGGTGTTCACCGTGATGCCTTTCTTGGCGAACTCGAGCGCCAGCGACTTGGTGAAGCCGTGCATGCCGGCCTTCGACGCGGCGTAGTTGGCCTGCCCGAACGCGCCGCGCTGGCCGTTGACCGACGAGATGTTGATGACGCGACCCCAGCCCTGCGTGAGCATGTCCTCGATCACCGTCTTGGTCATGTGGAAGACCGAATCGAGGTTGGTGCGCAGCACGGCGTTCCAGTCTTCGAGCGTCATCTTGCGAAAGCTCGCGTCGCGCGTGATGCCCGCGTTGTTGATCAGCACCGACACCGGCCCGTGGCGCTGACGCACCGCGGCCATGGCGGTGGCACAGGAATCGAACTGACTCACATCGACTTCCTGCGAGTCGAAGTCATAGCCCTGTGCCTTGTGGGTGGCCAGCCAGTCCTTGACCTTGCCGTTGCCCGGCTGGTGCAGTGCCACCACGCTGAAGTGTTCGTCGTCCAGCCGCCGGCAGATGGCTTCGCCCAACCCGCCCACACCGCCTGTCACCACTGCCACCCGCCTCGTGTCGGCCATCCAGCCCTCCCGTGTGCGCCTGAAGGAAACGAGCATGCGCGGCGGCTCGCCGGCAAAGGTTGCGCGAAATCAATCCGTTCGCTTCATGCCAACCGCGCGTGGGCTTTGCATCGCAGACTCCGGCCATGCACACGAGCGCTGCCTTGCCGCCGAACGATCGCACGCTGATCCGCGCCTTGCGCGAGTGGCTGCAAGCGCAATGTGGCCAGCCGGTCACGCTGATCGAAACGCACATCTCGTGGGTGCTGCTGGCCGGCGAGCGGGCCTACAAGATCAAGAAGCCGGTGCGCTTGCCCTTCGTCGACTTCAGCACGCTGGCCTCGCGCCGCCGGTTTTGCGAACTCGAACTGCGGCTCAATCAGCGGCTCGCACCCCAGCTCTACCTCGAGGTCCTGCCGGTGTGCGGAACACCCGCATCGCCGCGGCTGGGCGGCGCCGGTGAGCCCATCGACTACGCGGTGTGCATGCGGCGGTTCGCCGATGGCGCGCTGCTCAGCGAGCAGCTGGCGGCCGGGCGGCTGCAGGCCGGCCAGATCGAGCAGCTGGCCGGCGCGCTGGCCGGCTTTCACGCTCGCGCGCCGATGGCCGATGCCGCCACGCCCTGGGGCACGCCCGCGCAGATCGTGCAGGCCGCGCGCGACGTGCTGGGTACGCTGAGGCCGCTGGTGGACGCCGGCGCTGTCGACACGCTGCGCGGCTGGCTGGCCGAGCGCGAGCGCGCGCTGACAGCGGTGTGGCTTGAGCGGCGCGCCGCCGGCGCGGTGCGCGAATGCCACGGCGACTTGCACCTGGCCAACGCGGCGCAGGTGGGCGCCGAGGTGCTGGCCTTCGACTGCATCGAGTTCGACCCCGCCATGCGCTGGATCGATGTGGCCAGCGACCTGGCCTTCCTGACGATGGACCTGCACGCGCACGGCCGCAGCGATCTGGCCGCGCGTGCGCTCGACGCCTGGCTGCAGCGCAGCGGCGACTTTGCCGCGCTGCGCGTGCTGCGCTTTTACGAGGTGTACCGCGCGCTGATTCGTGCGCTGGTGGCGGCCTTGCGCGCCCGCCAGCCGGAGGCGGTATCCGCCTCGCCCAAGACGGCCGACGTCAGCCCCGATTACCTCGCCTGCGCGCTGGCCGCAGCACAAGCACGGCCAGCACCGCGGCTGCTCATCACCCACGGCCTGTCGGGCTGCGGCAAGTCGACGCTGGCCTTGCAGCTGCTCGAGCGCACCGGCGCGGTCCGGCTGCGTTCCGATGTCGAGCGCAAGCGGCTGTTTGGCCTAGGCGCGCTGGATCGTTCGGCGGCGCGCTCGCTCGATGTCTACACGGCCGAGGCCACTCGGCGCACCTTCTTGCGGCTGGCCGATGGCGCGCGCATCGCGCTGCGCGCGGGCTGGCCGGTCATCATCGACGCGGCCTTCTTGCGCCGCGCCGAGCGACTCGATTTCCAGGTGCTGGCCGCCGAGCTGGGCGTGCCGTTCGCCATCTTGCATTGCCACGCCCCCGAGCCCGTGCTGCGTGCCCGCGTGGCGGCGCGCAGCGCGGGGGGCCACGACGCGTCCGAAGCCGACGTGGCGGTGCTGCAGCGCCAGATCGCCTCGCACGAGCCGCTCGACGCCGGCGAGCGGGCGAACGCCCTCGACGTGGCCACCGACGGCACGGTGGATGTGGCCGCGCTGGCTGTGCGCTGGCTGGCCGTGCCCGCCGCTTGAGGGCGCGCAATGGCCCGCGCGGCCGCGCTGTCCACACTGGCCGCGACGCCGCCCGCCAGGGCACACGGCGTCGGGCGAGGGCGCCGCTGCCGCAGCCGCGGCAGCGGTTCGACCCGCCGTGAACCGGAGCGTTGCGATGAACGAGATTCGATCGGTGCTGCTGCACTAGGACGCGAGCGAGGCGTCGGTGCGGCGCGTCCATCTGGCGCACCGCATTGCCGCGGCCCATGGTGCGCTGCTCGAGGTGCTCTATGCGGTCACGCCCGCGCTGCTGCAGTACCCGATGGCGACTTCGGCCGACAGCCAGCTCGCCGCCATGCTGGCGCTGTCGGACGCCGAAACCCGCGAGCGCGCCAAGGCGGCCTTCGATGCCGAGGTCAGCGCATCCGGGCTGGGCGACGTCATCTGGAGCGAGGGCAACGACGACCCGGTGAGCGTGTTCAAGGTGCACGCCTTTGCCAGCGACTTGCTGGTGCTCGCGCAGATCGAGCCCGACAACCGCTTGCAAGCGCAAGTGCCGGTCGACTTCGTGCCCACCGTGCTGATCGAGACCGGCAAGCCCGCGCTGGTGCTGCCCGGCGACTGCCAGGCTGAACACATCGGTGGCACCGTGCTGATCGCGTGGAAGCCCACGGCGTCATCGGCGCGCGCGGTGGGTGCTGCGCTGCCGTTCCTGCGCCTGGCGGCCAAGGTGCATGTGGCCACCTGGGAAGACGCCAGCGATTTCGACCGCAACAACCCGTTGCCCATCGAGCGCTACTTGCAGCGCCACGGCATCGCGGCCACGGTGCATCAAGGCGGGCGGCCGTCGCGCGACACCGGCGAGCTGCTGCTGGCGCTGGCCACCGACGTGCACGCCGACTTGCTGGTGATGGGCTGCTACGGGCACAGCCGCATGCGCGAGTGGGTGCTCGGCGGCGTCACGCGCAGCGTGCTGCGCTCGGCGAAGCTGCCATTGCTGATGGCGCACTGAGGGCGCGCCCGCGCGCCGCACGTGGCGGGCCGGGTCAGGGTCTGCCGGCTGCTTGATCTGAATCAACGCGGGCGCGGCGGCACGACACACCATCGTGGATTCACACCACTACAACGGGAGCACCGCCATGGTTCGTCAAACAACAAAGTCCACATCCACCCATTCCGACACGGCAGCTGCCGGTCAGGATGCGGCCTCCGGCGGCTTCAATTTGCTGCAAGGCAACGCCACGGCCATGCGCGAGTTGCTCAACGGTTCGCTGGCCGCCGCCCAAGGCGTGGCGCAATGGCTTGAGCAGTCACAGCAGCTCAACGCCCTGGCGGTCGACACCTTGAACCAGAACCTGAACTCGGCCCTGCGTGAGGCCGAGCAGGCCGACGACGTGCAAACGCTCATGGGCGTGGGCACCAACCTGATCAACCGCCAGATGGGCAGTTCGATGCAGCAGTTCGGCATCGGCCTGAAACAAACGCTGGAAACCGAGGCGCAGTTCGTCGAGCGCATGCGCAACGCCGCCATGACGCTGTCGCAGCGCGCGATGCAAGGCGGCCTGGCGGCCCAGCCTGCTGGCGACACCGTCGACAACTCGCCCATGGCGCAGATCAGCCACGCGCAGGCCGAGTGGATGGCGCTGACGCAGCGCTGGATCAACTCGATCAAGCCCGCCGGCCACAACTGAACGCCGCGATGCGGCAAGCAAACAGCGGCGCCTCGGCGCCGCTTTCTTTTGGGTGAGGCCATGCCGCGATGGGCGGCACGGCGGGGGCGGGCGCCTCAGCGCCGGCTGATCAGCATGCCGATCAACGCACCCACGGCCGCCGCCGCACCCATCGACGCGTACGGATGCTCGTGCACCGCCTGGTCGGCCACCTTGGCGGCGCGGCGTGCGCGGCGCAGTGCGCTGTCTTGCAAGGCCTCGAGCTCGTCACGGGCGCTGGCCAGCGTGGTCTCGAAGCGGTCGCGCGCGACGTGCAACTGTTCGTTGCCGCTGCGCTGGATCTGTCGGACCAGTTCCTCAGACTCCTCCACCAGCGCACGCAAGCTGGTGGCAAGCTGGTCACGGGTGGTGTCGATGGGGGGCGTTTCGGTGCGGGTGTCCATGGGGGTGTCCTTCGAATTGAGCGGAACCCGACGGGCTCCTTGAACTTCACAGTGTGGTCACCCGCCCGGGCTGTGCCTTGAGCGGGCGCAAGGAAAACCCCCGCCAGCGCGATCCTGGTCGATGCGCTCAGTTCACCACCAGCGATGCGGCTTCGAGCGTGCGTGTGCGCTGGCGCAAGCCGGCGGGGCGTCCGCCCACGGCCGAGCGGTAGGGCATGTCGTCGGCCAGACCGCGGGTGTTGCGCGTGCACGCCTTCAGGCGCTCGAGGTCGACGATCTCGACCTCGCGGTTGGCCACGCTGAGCACGCCGCACTCGACGAAGGTACTGAACGAGCGGCTCACGGTTTCGTGCGCCACGCCCAGCAAGCTGGCGATGTCGCGCCGGCTCATGCGCAAGCGCAAGCGGCGTGGCGACTGCCCCATGGCCTCCATGCGCGCCGACCACCACATGATGAAGCGCGCCAGACGCACCTCGGACGACACCGCGGCCATCAGCTCGGTCATCTCGCCGGCACGCGCCAGGCGGCGGCTCAGCGCGAGCTGCAAGGCGTGGTCGAGCGTGGGGTACTGGCGGCGCCACAGCAGCAGATCGCGCGACGAGATGGCAAACACGATCGAGTCCTCGAGCGCCACCGCGCCGGTGTGCTGGCGGTCCTCGCACAGCGCCTCGAAACCGAGCACCTCGCCCTGACCGGTGAACGCCAGCACCTGCTCGTAGCCGTCTTCGGCGGTCTTGATCGACTTGAAGGTGCCCGCTCGAACCACATACACATGGCTGGCGCGCGCGCCTTCGAGCAGCAGCGTGGCACCGGCACGCACCTGCCACAGCGGCACGGTGAAGGCGTGGTCAGCCTCGCTGCCATCGGGCTCGCCGCCCATCAGGCGCAGCAGGTCGATCAAGGGTCGCGAAGCGGGCATGGGCGTCAGCGCACAGCGTCCGTTCATTCGGGGCTCTCTCGGGGTTTCGTCCGCTTGAGGAATACGCGTGTCTGGGTTCATGTTCGTCTCCGGGGGAGGGTGTTGGGAACGCCTTTGCATCAGAAGGCAAGCTTCGCGGCAGCGGCGCAGCGAGGCAATCAGCGTTGGCTGTGAATCGGCCTCAGAAATCCTCATTCGCGCGGGTGTTTCGAGCGCTCGCGGGTCAGGCGAATCCGAACGCCGCACGCCGCCGCCCCTGACGCGGCCTTGTTGATGCCACTCAAGGCGGTGGCGCGAACGCCCGCCACACTGCGTTGGCGCATTGCCGATGCCAGCGTGGCCGCCCGAGCCAGTGGAGCCAGACCGATGACCCGGATTCCCTACCCCACCGAATTGCAGATCCTCATCGTGGACGATCACGCGATCGTTCGCGAAGGCCTCAGGCGCATCCTCGAGGCCGCCGGCAAGCGCTGGGTCGTGGCCGAGGCGGCCAGCGGCGCCCAGGCGCTCGAGATGATGCAAACGCTGCGCGTCGATCTGCTGATCGTCGACCTGTCGATGCCCGGCATGAACGGGCTCGAACTCATCAAGCGCGCGCACGCCGAATACCCCGGCGTGGGCCTGCTCGTGCTCAGCATGCATGCCGAGGAACAGTACGCGCTGCGCGCGTTTCAGGCCGGCGCCAAGGGCTACGTCACCAAGGACAGCGCGGGCGTCGAGCTGCTCACGGCCGTGCGTCGGGTGGTCGAGGGCGGCAGCTACGTGTCGGCGAGCCTGGCCGAGCGGGTGGTGATGCAGCTCACGGGGGCGCGCCGCGCCCCGCGCCACACGCAGTTGTCAGACCGCGAGCTCGAGGTGCTGCGCGGCATCGTGGCCGGCCAGCGGCTGACCGACATCGCCACCGATCTGCACCTGTCGGTCAAGACCATCAGCACCCACAAGAGCCGCATTCAGGAAAAGCTCGAATTGCCAACCACCGCATCCCTGATACGTTACGGGCTGGAGCACGGACTGGCAGTAGAGGGTGAACACCAACTCGAGCGCTCGGTCGAGGCCCACTGAGGCGGTTTGACTCTGTATCGGAGACGCCCCATGTCTGCTCTGACCAGTCTGATCGCCTCGCGTTTGCCGAGCCTGCCCACGCTGCCCCCGGGGCTGGCACTCGAGTGGCCGGGCGGGCGCCTCGGGGTGCAACCCGCGCAGGTCAGCCTGCGGTTGCCCGACCTGCGTTCGCTGGGCTGGCTGGCTCAAGGGCGCATCGGCCGCATCGCCGCCGCCTATGTGCGTGGCGAGGTCGACATCGAAGGCGCCATGACCGACGTGATGGCCGTGGCCGGCGAGCTGGCCGGCGATCCGCGTCGCCAGGGCGCGTCGCCGCTGCTGCCGCACTGGCTGGCGCGGTGGGGCACCAAGGCGCGCCACGACCGCCGCCACGACGCCGAGCAGGTGCAGTTCCACTACGACGTGTGCGACGAGTTCTACGCGCTGTGGCTCGATGCGCAGCGGGTGTACTCGTGCGCCTACTACCGCGATGCCGGCATGAGCCTGGCGCAGGCTCAGCAAGCCAAGCTCGAGCACATCTGCCGCAAGCTCGCGCTGGCGCCGGGGCAGCGCTTTCTGGACATCGGCGCGGGCTGGGGCGCGCTGCTGCTGTGGGCGGCCGAGCACCACGGGGTGCGCGCCACCGGCATCACGCTGTCCAAGCACCAGCACGCCCATGTCAACCGGTTGATCGACGAGCGCGGCCTGCGCGGTCAGGTCGACATGCAACTGCTCGATTACCGCGATCTGCCCGAGGCCGAGGCGTTCGACCGCATCGCCTCGGTGGGCATGTTCGAGCACGTCGGGCGCGCCAACCTGAGCGACTATTTCTCGCGGCTGCACCGGCTGCTCAAGCCCGGTGGCTTGCTGCTCAACCACGGCATCACCGCCGGCGCGGTGGGCATCGGCCAGCTCGGCGCGGGCATGGGCGACTTCATCGAGCAGCACATCTTTCCGGGGGGCGAACTGGTGCACGTGAGCGAGGCCTCGCGCCACTTGGCCGAAGGCGGGCTCGAACTGCTCGATGTCGAGAACCTGCGCCCGCACTACGCGCGCACGCTGTGGGCGTGGTCCGACGGCCTCGAGCGGCACATCCCGCAGGCACGCGAACTGGTGGGCGAGTCCACGCTGCGCGCGTACCGGCTGTATCTGGCCGGCTCGGCGATGTCGTTCGAGCGCGGCTGGCTGTCGATCTACCAGTTGCTGGCGAGTCGTCCCGACGGCCAGCTCGACACGGGCGCGCTGCGCGGCGCGCAGTCGGTGTATCCGTTCAACCGCACCTACATGGCGGGCTGAGGCGACCCGTCGGCGTCGAGCGAGTCCAGGTCATTGGCCAGCGGCAAGTCCAGTTGCGCGAGAGTCCGCTCGCTCGCGACGGCATCGCCGATGCCGTGTTCCATGCCGTAACGGATGATCGCGGCCATGCTGGGCAGATCCAGCTTGTCCTGGATGCGCGCCTTGTGGGTGCTCACGGTCTTGACCGACAGGTTCAGCGCCTCGGCGATGTCGGTCAGGCGCTGGCCTGCGACGATGCGCTGAAGCACTTCGATTTCACGGTTGGACAGGTCGTCGTGACGCGTGGTCTGCGTGGCGCCATTGAGTTGCTGCACCACGCGCTCGGCCAGGCTGGCCGACACGTAGGTGCCACCGGCCACCACCTTGCGCACCGCGCTGAGCAGTTCGGTGGCAGCGCTGTCCTTGGTGACGTAGCCGTTGGCGCCGAGCTTGAAGGCGCGCATGGCGTACTGCTCTTCGGCGTGCATGCTCAGCACCAGCACGGCCGTGCGGGGGTGATCGGACTTGATGCGCCGGATCAGCTCGAGCCCGCTCATGCCGGGCATCGACAGGTCGACGATGGCCAGGTTCACCGATCGCTGCCGCAGGCAGTCGAGCGCCTGATGTCCGCTGGACACCTCGGTGATGGCCCATTGGTTTTCATCGGGTGCGAGCAGACGCTTGAGGCCTTCGCGCACGATCTGGTGGTCATCGACGAGGAGCAGGTGCATGGGACTTTGGTAGTGGATGTGACTCATGGGGGCGAACCCGCCAGCGGCATTGAAAACACGATGCGCCGGCTGTGATGGATCGAATTCTCGATGGTGACATGCCCGCCCAGCAGGTGGGCTTGCACCGCCAGCGGAGACTGGGCATTGAGGGAGGGCTCGAACGAGGAATCGAGCGGCCAGCCGGTGCCGCTGGATTCGATCACCAGCACCAGTTCACCGTCGCGGTGGTGCAGGTCGATCCAGGCGCTTTGCCCTGCAGCGTTGGCGGTGATGAGCGACAGCGCGCCTTGCAGCAAACGAAACAGCGCCACCGAACGGGTCTCGTCGAGCGGCGGATCGTCGTTGTCGTGATGCACCGACAGCGCCACGCCGGTGCTTGAAGACAGGTCGAACGCAAGCCAGCTGAGCGCGGCGTTGAGTCCGAGGTCGTCGAGGATCGGCGGGCGCAGATTCACCGCGATGCGCCGCACCGTCGCCAGGGTGTGATCGACGCCGCGCAGCATGCCGCCGATGCGGTTGTCCATGTCGCGCCGGCCGTTGGGCAAGGCCTTGGGCAGTTGCAAGCTGGCCAGCTCCATCTTCAGCGCGCTGAGTTCCTGGGCGAGTTCTTCGTGCAGTTCGCGCGCCACGCGGCGGCGCTCGGCCTCGCTCTCGTCCACGGCACGCATGGCGATGCGGCGGTTCAGGGCCGCACTCGCCCGCGCCGACACATCGCTGAGCGTCACGCGAAGCACCGGATCCACGCCGTCATGCAGCGCCCTCAGGCAGTCGAGTTGGGCATGGAAGACGCCCCCCTCACGGGGCTGCACCATCACGTCGATGCTTTGCGTGCCGCCGGCCAGGATGGAGCGCGTCGCGTGGCGCGCCCAGCGGTCGGCGTCGTGGCTGGCGACGAAGCGTGAAAACTGACTGCCGCTCAGCGCCGATTGCTCGACGTTGAGCAGCGAGGCCGCGGTGAGGTTGGCCTCAAGGACCACGCCATGCCTGTCGACCGTGAGGTAGCCCACCGGCGCGTGGTCGTACAGGTCGACGTAGCGATCGCGCGCTTCGGCCAGCGCCACCTGGGTGCGCCGAAGTTCCTCGTTTTGGAACTCGAGTTCGACTTGATGGAGCGCCAACTCGTGCTCGAGCGCTTCGGCCGCGAACCCGCCCGGGCCATCGAGCCGCTCGGCTGCGTCGTCGGCGCCGCGCTGTGACTGACCGGGCGCCGGATCCAGCGGCAGCACCACGCTGACGCGGGTGCCGCCGCCCGGTGCGCTGTGCACGCTGAAGCGCCCGCCCAGCAGGTGCGCGCGTTCGCGCATGCCGATCAGGCCCAAAGATCCGCTGCGGCTGGCTTCGTCGCGCTGGCCGATGCCCACGCCGTTGTCGTCGACATGAAGCTGCCAAAGCCCGCCGGTGCGGCGTGTCTCGATGCGCACGCGGCTGGCCTGCGCGTGGCGTGTCACGTTGGTCAGGGCTTCTTGCACGATGCGGTAGATCGCGATCGTGGCGGCCGCGCTCAGCGCTTGCGTGTCGGGCTCGAGCTGCAACTCGATGTCGATGCCCAGCCGCTGCCCCGTGCCGGCTGCCAGCGACTCGAGCGCGCTGTTGAGCCCCAGGTCGTCGAGCATGGGCGGGCGCAGGTCGCGCGCCAGCCGGCGCACCGCCTCGACGGTGTCGTCGAGCACGCGGCCCAGATCCTCCAGGCCGCCGGCGAGTGAGGCGCGCTGCTCGGCGGCGTGGGTGACTTCGGCCAGCACCAGCTTGGCCGCGCTCAGGCGCTGACCCAGTTCGTCATGCAGTTCGCGCGCGATGCGCTGCCGCTCGGCCTCGTAGGCATGGAGCTGCTGCACCGAACCGCTGCGGCGATCGAGCGCGCGCCGCTCCTCGATCGACTGCGCGTGCGACCCCTCGCCGAGTGGTTCGTTGAGGGGCAGCATGGCCTGAACAGCCTCCCGAACGATCGGATCACCCATGCGAACACCCTTTGCTGCTGAGTCGGGTTGACAGGACTGCGATGACGTTGCGGCCATGGCCCGCAGCCGTTTCACGCTTGATGCTAGGCGGGAGAGGGGCCCTTTCCAAGGGAGCCGCTTCGATGAATTGACGCCAATCAATTTTCAACGGGCCATGGCCCCAATGCCTCTCAAGGCATTCGGAATAGTCTGAATTTGCTGAATTGAATACCCGATGCCGGCCGGACTTTTCATGCGCTAAGCAGGCCGGCTCGCCGATGGTGAAAGGCCGTTGTTTGCTGCACGCTCGGTGTGATCACGGCAGTTGCGGGGCTGAAACAGCATGGATGCAAAAACACCTCCCCTTCATGAACTTCCGCCCGGCGTGATCGCGCTGGTGCCGATGCGCAACGTGGTGCTGTTCCCACACATGCTCATGCCCATTTCGGTGGGCCGCGCCAAGTCGATTGCCGCGCTCATGCATGCCGTGGAGGCCAACTGCCCGCTGGGCGTGGTGCTGCAGCAAGACGCCACCGTCGACGATCCGACGCGCAGCACGCTGTGCGACGTGGGCACCATCGCGCGGGTGGTGCAGCAAGGCGAGATCGCGCAGCAGGTGCACCACGCGGTGGTGCAAGGCGTGCAGCGCTTTCGCCTGGGCGAGCTGGTCGAGGGTTACCCGTTCATGGCCGCGCGCGTGACGCTGATCGACGAGCCCGCCGAGGTCTCGGCCCAGGCCGAGGCGATGGGGCTGCAACTGCGCCAGCGCGCCGACGAGATCGTGTCGCTGCTGCCCGGCGTGCCCGCCGAACTGGCGCACGCGCTGCAGTCGGCGAGCTCGCCGTCAAACCTGGCCGACATCGTGGCCGGCGTGCTCGATGCGCGGGTCGCTGAAAAGCAGCAGCTGCTCGAAACGCCCGCCACCGAAGAACGCCTCGAGCGCGTGCTGCAGGTGCTGGCGCGGCGCATCGAGGTGCTGCGGCTGTCGCAGGAGATCGGCGAGCGCACCAAGGAGCAGCTCGACGACCGGCAGCGCCGCTTCTTGTTGCGCGAGCAGCTCAAGACGATCCGCAAGGAACTTGGCGAAGAAGGCGAGCGCGACGAAGACATCAACCACCTCGAAGAGTTGATCGGCAAGGCCGACATGCCCACCGACGTGGAGACGCAAGCGCGCAAGGAGCTCGGCCGGCTGCAGCGCATGTCGGATTCGTCGTCCGAGTACTCGATGCTGCGCACCTACCTCGAGTGGATGACCGAGCTGCCGTGGGCCGCGCCGCCGGCGCAGGCCATCGACCTGGCCGCCGCGCGCGCCATCCTCGAGGCCGACCACCACGGTCTGGCGCGCATCAAGCAGCGCATCCTCGAATTCCTGGCGGTGCAAAAACTCAACCCGCACGGGCGTGCGCCCATCCTGTGCTTCGTGGGCCCGCCGGGCGTGGGCAAGACCTCGCTGGGGCAAAGCATCGCGCGCGCGCTGGGACGGCCCTTCGTGCGCGTGTCGCTGGGCGGCGTGCACGACGAGGCCGAGATCCGCGGCCACCGCCGCACCTACGTGGGCGCGATGCCCGGCAACATCGTGCAGGGCCTGCGCAAGGCCGGCGCGCGGCACTGCGTGATGATGCTCGACGAGGTCGACAAGCTGTCGGCCAGCGCGCAGGGCGACCCCTCGGCCGCGCTGCTCGAGGTGCTCGATCCGGAGCAGAACTCGACCTTCCGCGACAACTACCTCGGCGTGCCGTTTGACCTGAGCCGCGTGGTGTTCATCGCCACGGCCAACGTGATCGACCAGGTGCCCGGCCCGGTGCGCGACCGCATGGAAGTCATCGAGCTGCCCGGCTACACCCAGGAAGAAAAACTGCAGATCTCCGAGCGCTACCTGCTGGCGCGCCAGCGCGACAACAACGGCCTGCACGCCGGGCAGTGCGAGCTGACGCCCGCCGCGCTGGTGAAGATCGTCAGCGAGCACACCCGCGAGGCCGGCGTGCGCCAGCTCGAGCGCGAGATCGGCCGCGTCATGCGCCACGCCGCCATGCAGGTGGCCGAAGGCACGCAAACGCAGGTGAGGGTGGATGCGGCCGATCTCGATGCCATCCTGGGGCCCCCGCGCTTCGAGCACGAGATCGCGTTGCGCAGCAGCTTGCCGGGCGTGGCCACCGGGCTGGCGTGGACGCCGGTGGGCGGCGACATTCTGTTCATCGAGGCCACGCGCACCGCGGGCAGCGGCCGGCTGATCCTGACCGGCCAGCTCGGCGACGTGATGAAGGAAAGCGCGCAAGCCGCGCTCACGCTGGTGAAGTCGCACGCCACGGCGCTGCACATTGCCGCGTCCATGTTCGACAACATCGACATCCACGTGCATGTGCCCGCTGGCGCCATCCCGAAAGACGGTCCGAGCGCCGGCGTGGCGATGTTCATGGCGCTGGCCTCGCTGTTCACCGACCGCTCGGTGCGCTTCGATGTGGCCATGACCGGCGAGATCAGCCTGCGCGGTCTGGTGCTGCCGGTCGGTGGCGTCAAGGAAAAGGTGCTCGCCGCGCAGCGCGCCGGCGTGCACACCGTGATGCTGCCCGCGCGCAACGAGAAAGACCTGCGCGACGTGCCCGAAGCCACGCGCGACGCGCTGCGCTTCGTGTGGCTGCACAACGTCGACGACGCGGTGGCCGCAGCACTCGAAAAGACCGCTCACCCGCTGCGCGGGGATGGCTTCGAGCCGATTTGACGGTTCAGGCCAGCTCGTTGCTCACGCTCAATCGGCGCTACGCGCGCCGCCGTAAATTGGCGGTGCGGAGGAGGTGACCGATGACTCCAGTAACCAAGCCCGTGAAGTGAGGCTCCCCCTTGAATGGGGGATTTCGCGGTGTCCCCGCACCGCGACGGATGAAGGCATCCTCAGACTGGTCAAGCGCGGGAGCGCAGGTCCAGGGGCCTTCACCAGGCCCGCCCGTTCTCACGAACCGGCGGGCCTTCTATTCCGTGCCAGACGGGTCGGCAATCTCAGTCGTAATCGCAATCGCCGAAACGCCGCACGCCGGCATCCGGCGGCGGCGTTCGGGCAAGCCGCGCTCAGCGGCTGGTCGGTGGGGTGTCGGCGCGTTGCGGCACCAGCAGCACCGGGATGTGGCACAGGCGCACGACCGACTCGGCATCGCTGCCCAGCATCATGCGGCGCAGGCCGCGGCGGCCGTGGGTGCCCATGACGATCAGGTCGCAAGCGGCGTCGTGTGCGACCTGGACGATGGAGTCGCTCACGCGGCCGGTGACCAGCTCGCGCACGATCACCTGCGCGCTCACGCCTTGCTCGGCCGCCTTGCGGCGCGCGGTCTCGAGCATGGCCTCGCTCCAGTTGCGCAGCGACTGCTTCATGGTCTCGAAGTTGGCCTGCGACGACATCTCGAACATCACCGGAAACGAGTCGATCACGTGCAGCAGGTGCAGCGTGGCCTGAGCGCCGCGGGCGATGCCGATGGCTTGCTGCAGCCCGTCTTCAGACGTCTCGCTGCCGTCCAGAGGCACAAGAATCGATTTGTACATGGCGGTCTCCCGAGTGTGGATGAGGGCATCGTGCCGCGTGCTAGCCGGTGCCGCATTGACGCCGCGCAAGCCGAAGACGGCCCGCGGCGCACGCGCGGACCATGTTACTTCTGCATCACGTAGGTGCCCGGCGCCTTGCCCAGCGAGGGCAGCTGCACGGGCAGCGCCTCGAGTCCCGAGGAATGGCGCTTGAGCCACGCCAGCCACGGCGTCCACCACGAGCCGGCTTCGGGCTCGGTCTCGGCCAGCCATTCGTCGGGCGTGAGCAGCCGGTCGAGGTGCTTCCAGTGGCGGATGCGGTGGCTGGACTTGGGCTGGCCGGGCGGGTTGACGATGCCCACGTTGTGGCCGCCGGCGGTCAGCACGAAGGTCTGGTCGGCGGTGGTGAACTGGTGCAGCTTGAACACCGAGCGCCACGGCGCCACGTGGTCTTGCACCGCGCCCACGCTGAAGATCGGCGTGTGGATGTCCGACAGGCTGATGGGCACGCCGCCGAGGCGGTATTCGCCGTGCGCCAGCGCGTTGTCGAGGTACAGCGCGTGCAGGTATTCGCTGTGCATGCGGTAGGGCAGGTGGGTGCCGTCGGCGTTCCAGGCCATCAGCGCGCTGATCGGCGCGCGCTCGCCCATCAGGTAGGTGGCCAGCCGGTACGACCACACCAGATCGCGCGAACGCAGCATCTGGAAGGTGCCGCGCATCTGGCCCTTGTCGAGCACGCCTTGCACGGCCATCTGGTTGTCGAAGAAGGCGACCTGGCTCTCGTCGATGAACAGCGACAACTCGCCCGGGTCGGTGAAGTCGACCTGCGCGGCCAGCATCGTGATGCTCTTGAGCACATGCGAGCGTTCGCGCCCGAGCAGCGCGGCCACCATGGCCAGCAGCGTGCCGCCCAGGCAGTAGCCCACCGCGTGCACCGCGCGTTGGGGGCACGCTAGGGCGATGGTGTCGAGCGCGGCGCGCACGCCCAGGCGGTGGTAGTCGTCCAGGCCCAGTTCGCGGTCTTCGGCGTGCGGGTTCTTCCACGAGATCATGAACACCGTGAAACCCGCATCGACCAGGAACTTGACCATCGAGTTGCGCTCCTCGAGGTCGAGCACGTAGTACTTCATGATCCACGCCGGCACGAACAGGATCGGCTCGGCGTGCGCCTTGGGCGTGCTGGGCGTGTACTGGATCAGCTCCATGAGCCGGTTGCGCAGCACCACGCGACCCGCTGTGCTGGCCACGTTGACGCCCAGCTCGTAGTGCTCGGCGCCCACCGGCGGCAAGTTGCCCGACTCCCGATAGGCATCGCTCAGCGCGTGCATGGCGCCGCGCGCCAGGTTGGCGCCGCCTTCTTCCAGCGTTCGGCGCGTGACCACCGGATTGAGCGTGACGAAGTTCGACGGCGAGATCATGTCCAGCCACTGCCGCGCCGTGAACTCGACCATGCGCTCGTGGTGTGGCGACACACCCGGCACGCCGGTGGTCGCGTGCTGCCACCACGCTTGCTGCAGCAGCAGCGCCTGCGCAAACCACACGTACGGGCGCTCGCGCCAGGCCGGGTCATCGAAGCGCTTGTCTTGCGGCAGCGGCTCGATGCACCAGCAGTTGTCGGCCGGCCCCGCGCTGGACGCGCGCGCCCAGCGCATCGCGTTTTGCACGGCGATCTCGGCCAGCTCCCACTGCTTGGCGGGCGAGGCCACCAGGTGCTGCATCCAGTCCGAGTACGCACCCAGCGCCGTCGAGGGCGACACCGCGCTGGCCGTTTGCCATGGCCACAGCGCCTGCGCCGCGCGCTCGATGTCCTGGTAGCGCTGGAAGGCTTCGGTGGGCTCGCCGCGCCGGCCCAGCCACGGGCTGCCGCCCGGCTCGCGCGCTCCCGCGTGGTGGTTGACGCGGTGGGTGGGGATCAGTGTCACGGCTTTGCGCACGGTCACGGCGGGTTCTCCAGAAGCGGCACGGCGCAGCTCGCACCGGCACAGCGCAATCTAGCCAGCGCGCGGCCCGGCGGGCTTGCGCTTGATCACTCCACGCTGATTTGTCGCTTGCCTGTGGGCAACATGACGCCGGTTGATCCACCGCAACGAGCGCGCGGCTGGCGTGCCTAGAGTCAGACGAGGCAGGGGCGGCCCTGTCGGTGCGGCGCGACGCCGCGGCAAAGGACGGCAATGAAGAACAACTGGCTGGTGGTGGCAAACGCGTCGCGCGCCCGGGTGCTGGAGAAGCAGTCCACCGGAGGCCCGCTGGTGCATGTGGCCGATCTGGTGCACCCCGAGAGCCGCCAGAAGGGCAGAGACCTCGGCGACGACCGGCCCGGCCGCGTCGATCGCATCGGCGCCGGGCTCAACAGCAGCGCCTACCCGCCGCACACCGACCCCAAACGCCGCGAGCACGAACACTTTGCACAGCAAGTGGCCAAACTGCTCAGCGACGGCGTGGCCGCCGACCGCTGCGGCGGCTTGCTGCTCGTCGCGTCCAACCCCTTCCTCGGCGAGCTCAAGTCGCACCTGAGTGCCCAAGCCACCAAGGCCATCGTGCGCACCGTGCCCAGCGATTACACCCACCTGCGCGAGTCGGAGTTGGAGGATCGGCTGCAAACGCTGGATTGACATCGGTCAGCGCAACGGAAAACGGCCCGCCACCCGTCTGATCGACGGGCCGGCGGGCCGTTGCGTTGGCGCGATCAGGACGACACGACGAGCTCGTTGACCACGTGGGTGATGCCGGGGGCTGACCAGCTGGCGCCTTGCACGGCCATGCGTTCGGCCCACGAGTGGACCTTGCCGCGCAGCGTGACGGTCGAGCCGTTGACCATCACTTCGATGTTGCGGGCCTCGCGTTCGGCCTGACGGGTCAGCGCATCACGGATGCGGTTGTTGATGTCCGACGGCGGGATCTGCGCGCGCAGCGTGATGCTGTTGGTCACGCCGATCACGCCGGTGAGCGGGCGCACGGTTTTTTCGCAGGTGCTGCGCTGGTATTCCCAGTCGACTTCACCGGTCAGGCTGACCCAGCCTTTTTCGACCTTGACGCGGATGCGCTCGGCCGGAATGAACACATGCCAGCGAAACGCCGATTCGATGGCCGAGGCGATCTCGGCGTCGCTGCGCTTGTGGTCGGGCGCGAGCTTCACGTCGAGTTCGACGGCCACCGCCTTGACGCCTTGCACGCGCTGCACGGCGCGCTCGATGGCGTACTTCTCGGCATAGGTGTCGAGGTGGCCGGTCAGCGTGACGATCGCGTCCTTGACGCCGAGACCGACGTTGGTGGCGTTGATCGAACTGTCCCACTCAAGCTCACGGGCGATGTCGGTCTTCAGTTGGGTGTCTGTTTTCATGAAATTCCTTTCTTGGGGAGGGCGGCGAAGTTGTCGATCGAAGGCGCTGCACAGTGGGTGGCGGACCCCGTGGCGCCAACGGTTGAACAGTGTTGTTTCACGCCGTTCCCAAGCGGTTGAGTGCGCGCAATGGCCACGCCCGGCAGGCCATAAATTGATCAGCGTCAATGCGCCGAACCCCGCAATGCCTAGATTGGCCGGCATGGAAAAACACGGGAGATCGGGCATGAAAAGAGCATCGCTGGGGTTCATCTTGCTGGTGGTGGCCGGCTTGTTAAGCGTGGCCGGCGCCGTGCAGCAATCCGTCACGGCCCAGGGGCGCGCCTACGTCTCCGGCGGCGTGTCGGACGACGAGCGCCTGGAGATGCAAACGCATCGCGATCGCTACAGCCTGTGGGTGCTCACCGCGGCGCGCAAGTCGGGCGCCTACCTGTCGAACGTGCATGTGCTCATCACCGACATGCACAAGACGGTGGTGTTCGACGCGCCGATCGACGGGCCCTGGCTGTTCGTTGACCTGCCGATCGGGCGCTACACCGTGCAAGCCACCTACCAGGGTGAGACGCAAAGCCGCGTGACCACCATCCACCAGGGAGATCACCACCAGGCGATCTTCTATTTCGAGACCGGTGACACCACCTCGGTGTCGTCTGACATGTCGCCGCGCTGAGGCGACGCCGGGCTGGCGCTGGCCGGCAACCGATGCCGTTGAGGCTGGTCAACGGCTGGCGGGCCCTGCGGCGCGTCAATAACGACTCGCCACAACGGCTTGTCCAAACGCCCCAGGAGACTTTCATGAACATCGGATCCATCTGCAGCCGCCGCATCGTCACCATCGACAGCCAGGCCAGCCTTGCGCAGGCCGCCGCCCAGATGCGCGAGCGCCATGTGGGCGCGCTGGTCGTCACCGCCGCGTCGCCCGAGGGTGCGCGGGTGACCGGGGTGGTCACCGACCGTGATCTGGTGGTCCACGTGCTCGCGCAAAGCGTCGATGGCAGCGAATTCCCCATCGCCGATCTGGCCAACCGCCGCATCGCCAGCGTGTCCGAGAAGGACGACACCAGCGTGGCGCTCGACGTGATGCGCGAGTTCGGCGTGCGCCGCTTGCTGGTCACCGGCGACGACCAGCAGCTCGTGGGCATCGTGTCGCTCGACGATCTGGCCGCCGCGTGCGCGTCCGACATGGACCGGCTCGCCCGCGTGATCCGCAGCGGGCTCGAGCGCGAGGCTGCCTCCATGGCGCCGGCCACGCCGCCGGTGCCGGTGCTGCGCATCCCCTCCATGGGCACCGCGGGCTGGGGCACGGCGATGGCATGAGCCGGCCGACGACCCAACGCCCAGGAGCTGACGTGATTCATCTGACCCGAGGCCATGTGCTCGCGCTGTGCCTGGCGACGCTGGTGCTGCTGGCCTGTCAGGACGCGCCCGTGCGCCGCGACGCTCCCGCCGCCGCCGTTGGCGCGTCGTGCCGCGAGTTCAGCGTCACCACGACCATCGGCGGGCAGCCCGAACGAACCACGGGCACCGCCTGCCAGCAAGCCGATGGCACGTGGCGCGTGCAGCCCTGACACGAACCCAGAACCATGAAAGATTTCACCGGATGGACAGCGCCGTGATCAGAAAGATCCTTGACACCTCAACCCTGGACCTGCTCGGCGCGAAGGCCGTCGAGGCCATCAAGCGGCGCTCGCAGGCGCGTTCGGTGGCCGCGGCCGCGCCGCGAGTGCCGCGCCACGCCCGGCCCGTCGCGCCGCTGCCCGATGAGCGTGCCGACCCCGTGGCCGCACCGGCCGACGACGCGCCGCAGCAGTTCGGCCCGTTGGAGTCCTTCGAGGAGGCGCTCGATTCGATCGACGCGCTGGTCGAGGAGCCCGACGAGGAGGCCGACGCCGACATCGAGGCACTGCACGAGATCGAGGACAACATCGGCATCGCCAGCTGGCTCGATCCCGAGACCGGCGAGCCGGCCGAGGGGATGTGCCCGCCGCATCTGGACGCCGAATGAAAGCCGACGTCGGCGCGGTGCGCCGCTTCGATGTGTGCAATGGCGACGCCGACGGGCTGTGTGCCGTGGTGCAGTGGCGACTCCAGGTGAGCGCGCCGTCCACGCTCATCACCGGGCTCAAGCGCGACATCGAGCTGCTCAACCGGCTCGAGTCGTACAGCGTGCGCGAGGGCGATGACGTGCTGGTGTGCGACATCTCCATGCAGCGCAACCGCTCGGCGCTGCGCCGGCTGCTCGAGCAGGGCGCGCGGGTGCGCTACTTCGACCACCACGAGGTGCGCGACGTGCCGGTGCACCCGCGGCTCGAGTCACACATCAAGTTCGATCACCGCTGCTGCTCGAGCCTGCTGATGGACGCCGCGCTGGACGGTGCGCTGCGCCGCTGGGCGCTGGTGGGCGCCTATGGCGACAACCTCACCGAGGTGGCCGATGCGCTGCCGTGCGCCGGCCTGAGCGCGCACGACCGCAGCCGGCTGCGCCAGATGGGCGAGGCCATCAACTACAACGCCTACGGCGACGACGAGGGCGATGTGTGGGTGGCGCCGTCGCGGCTGTACCAAACGCTGGTGCGCTACCGCGACCCGCTCGATTTGCTCCAGCACGAGACGCTGATCGACGACCTGATCGCCGCGCGCCGCGCCGATCTGAAGCAAGCCGCGCTGCACACGCCGTACTGGAGCGACGAGCGCGCCAGCGTGACGCTGCTGCCCGATGCGCCGTGGAGCCGCCGCGTCATCGGCTGCCTGGCCAACCAGCTGGCCCGCGCGCAGCCCCACATGGCGCACGCGGTGCTCAAGCAGCGCAGCCACGGCGGCTATGTGGTCAGCGTGCGCGCGCCGCTGACCAGCCCTCACGGCGCCCACGACCTGTGCCACCGCTTCAGTGGCAGCGGGCGGGCGGCGGCGGGCGGCATCGACTTGCTTCCATTCCACGAGGTGCACCGCTTCGTGGGCGAGTTCTCGGCCCATTCATGGGGCGCGCATTGAGGCGAGAGGCCTGACATGGCGATGCTGTTCTCACTCGAATCCGACTGCCCGTTCGCCAGCGCTCTGGCGGCGCAGCTCGAGCAGCCGCTGGCTGCGCTCGAAGACCGCCGCTTCGACGACGGCGAGCACAAGCTGCGCCCGCTCGTCGACCCGCGTGGCGCCGATGCCTTCGTGGTCGCCAGCTTGCACGGCGGGCCGATCGACAGCCCGCACGACAAGTTGTTCCGGTTGCTGACCTTCGCGGCCACGCTGCGCGACCACGGCGCGGCGCGCGTGACGGCGGTGGTGCCGTACCTGGCCTACGCCCGCAAGGACCGGCGCACCAAGCCGTTCGATCCGCTCACCTTGCGCCATCTGGCCGAGCTGGTCGAAGCCGTGGGCGTGGCGCAGGTGATCGCGCTCGAAGCGCACAACGTGGTGGCGTTCGAAAACGCGTTTCGCTGCCTCACCCGGCACCTCGACGCCCACGCTGCGTTCGATGCGGCGGTGCACGATCTGGTCGGCGCGGCGCCGCTCGCGGTGGCCTCGCCCGATCCGGGCGGCGTCAAGCGCGCGCAACTGTGGCGCGAAGCGCTCGAGCAGCGGCTGGCGCGCCCGGTCGGCTTTGCGATGGTCGACAAGCGGCGCAGCAGCGGTCTGGTCAGCAGCTGCAACCTGGTGGCCGGCGACGTGCAGGGCAAGACCGTTGTCGTCTACGACGACCTGATCGCCAGCGGCGACACCGTCAAGCGCGCCGCGCTGGCGCTGCGCCATGCGGGCGCCGAACGCGTGATCGCCTGCGCGGCGCACGGCCTGTTCACCGGCAACGCCGCCGAGGTGCTGGCCAGCCCGGCCATCGACCGGCTGCTGGTGAGCGACAGCGTGCCGCCGTTTCGCTGGCCGACCACCGGCCCGATGGCGCACAAGCTGGGCGTCGTGTCGGCGGTGCCGCTGTTTGCCCGCGCCATCAGGGGATGCAGGATCGACGTGCCGTCTTGAAGCTGTTGGCATGCCCGAGCGCTTCGAGCAGCTCGATGGCGGCCAGCGCGCGCTCGAGGTAATGCGCGGCCTGCAGCGGCCAGCGCTCGGGCGTGCGCGGATGCTCGTCTTGCAGATGCGCCATCGACAGCCGGGCGCGGATCAGCGCACGGTGCGCGGTGTACAGCGGCAGCAGCGCGGGTGGGAGTGTCTCGCCCAGCGCGGCAGCGCAGCGCACGATCAGCCGGTCACCGACCCATGCGGCGCCGTCCAGCGTGCACTCCAGCGCCAGATAGGCCAGCTCGTCGAACGGATCGACCTGACGCAGCGGCGCGTTGAACTCGAGCGCGTCGATCACCGCCGGCGGGTGCGTCAGCCACACATGCTCGGGACGCAGGTCGCCGTGGCCTTCGACGATGCGGCGGTGCCGTGCGCGCTCGAGCAGCAGCGGCGCCCAGCGCTCGAGCATCGCGTCGTAGCGGTCGAGCACGCTCGCCGGCTGCGGCCAGCGCACCGCGGCGGTGGCGAGCACTTGCCGGTTGAGCCGCTGCGCCTCGCGAAAGCGCTCGACGTAGGCCTGCGGCTCGATGCGCAGCGTGAGTGCACGCCGGTAAAAACCTACCAGCCGGTCGGCCAGCGCGTCCACATCGGCGATGCCCACGGCGTGATCGGCCAGCAGCGCGCCGAGCGAGCGCTCGTGCGGCAGCCGGCGCATCGCCACCAGCCAGTCCACCGTGCGACCGGGCGCGCTCAGGCGGGCTTCATCGACCAGCGTCAGATGCCCGTGGTCTTCGCGCAGCGCGATCAGCCCCAGGTACACGCCCGGCGCCAGCCGCGCGTTCAGGCGAACTTCCTCGCGGCAGTCGTGTTCGCGCGCGGCCAGCGTGGTGAAGTCGAGGTACGGAAAGTGCACCGGCTTCTTGAGCTTGAGCACGCGCTCGCCCACGAAGAACAGCCACGACATGTGGGTTTCGAGTTCTTCGGGCGGCTCGCCCAGACTGGCGTGCGCGGCGGCCGATCGCAAGAAGCGCAGCCGGGCCTCGAACGGCGGCGCGCCGTCGAACGGCAGCGTCTCGTGCACGACGTCCACCGCGTGGGCGGGCTGTTCGTCTGGCAGCCGCGGCACGCTGCGCGCTCCTCAGGTGGCGATCAGCCGGGCCAGCGGCTGGCCGCGCGAGAACGTCTCGCCGGCGGCCACCAGGATGTCTTCGAGCGTGCCCGCGTGGGCGGCCGGCACCTCCACGTTCAGGTGGCCCAGCTCGACCGACGCCAGCGGCTGCCCGGCTTCGACCGGATCGCCTTCGGCCACCAGCCAGTCGACCAGCATCGCCTGGGCGCCCGCATCGAGCAACTCCCACTGCACAGGGTCGAGCACGACGACGTTCATGCGCCGCGTGTCCTCACAGGTCGGACGCGCGCAGCACGACCGGCTGGCGCGCGCCGGCCCGGATGCGGCGTGCCACCGCGGCGTTGATTTCGAGCTGGTGCAAGCAGTACATCGACTCAAGGTCGTCGCAAGCGGCTGCCAGCCCGCCATAGCGAGCCCGCAAGGACGATTCGGAAACAAAGGCGGTCACCTGATCGGTGCCGATCGGCGTGTTGAAGCACAACACGCCGTTGGGCTCGTGTTGCTGTGCGGTGGTGGGCATGGGCTGTTCCTTGAGAAAGATGGACTGTGTGACCCCGTCGCTCCGGGCGGATTGAGCAAACTCAATTGCGGCCGCAAGGTGGCCTCCGTGGTGTGCAGCCGAGGCGGCCCGCTGCCTTGGTCTGCGGGTTGTCCCTGACGCTGCGCTTGACCGCTCTCAAGCGTGCCGGGGCCGCTGACGCCGACCATCGCGCATGGACACGCACCCCTCACACGGATTGCCGTTTGCCGACCGCACGCAAGCCGGCCGGCTTCTGGCCGCGCGCTTGCTCGAGTTGAAGCTGGCACCACCCATCACCGTGCTGGCGCTGCCGCGCGGCGGCGTGCCGGTGGCCGCCGAGGTGGCGCGCGCGCTGCACGCGCCGCTCGATCTGCTGCTGGTGCGCAAGATCGGCATGCCCGGCCAGCGCGAACTGGCGGTGGCCGCCGTGGTCGATGGCGAGCCGCCTTGCATGGTGATCGACGAATCGACCTGGCACGCCGCCGGCCTGTGCGCTGGCGACGTCGAAGATCAGCGCCAGCAAGCGCTGCTCGAAAACGAGCGCCGCCGCGCCGTCTACCTGCGCGGGCGCGCGCCGCTGCCGCTCGAAGGCCACACCGCGGTGGTGGTCGACGACGGCATTGCCACCGGCACCAGCATGCGCGCCGCGCTCAAGGCGCTGCGCGCACGCCACCCGGCGCGCGTGGTGCTGGCCGTGCCGGTCGCCCCGGCCGACACGCTGGCCGCGCTGCGCGGCGAGGTCGACCAGATCGTGTGCCTCGCCCAGCCCGCGCTGTTTCGCGCCGTCGGCGAGCACTACGTCGAGTTCGATCAGGTCGATGACCCCGGCGTGCTCGCCGCCCTGGCCGCGGCGCGCGGGTCAGCGATGGTGTGAGGCGCGCGGGCTGTTACTTGCGGGTGCGCTTGTAGGCGCGCAGGTCGCCTGCGGCAAACAGCTGGCTGCGACCCACGGTGCGGCAGGCGAGCAACTTGCCGGCCTGCACATGACGCCGCAGCGTGGGCAGCGACACCTCCAGATACTCGGCAGCCTCGCTGGCCGACAGCGGCTCGCGCTCGAGGTGACCAAACACCTGCTCGTGCGTGTAGTCGTCGTCGCGAAAGGCGCTGCTGGTCAGCAGCGAGAAGAACTTGGCGCGCTCGGCCGTCGGCATGCGCTTCATCTGGGCAAAGAGGTCTTGCGCGCTCAGCACCTGGCTCATGAAAGGCTCCCCGGGGATTTTTCCTGTCGCAGGTAGTGCTTCAGGTCGTCGTAAAAGTTCTCGTGCACGCCCACCTGATAGAAATCGATGATCAGGAATTCCAGCGCCGCGTTTTTCGTCGGCGCTCGGTAGGCGAGCAGATATTCCTGTCGATGAAAGCGGAATTTGTGGACCCGGATTCCGGCCAGATCGCCGACCTTGGCCTCGCCGATGTCGGGGGCCTCGCACACCACGTCCACCTCATCTTGAATGGCCAACTGCAAAGGCTTGTGCGCTTTCTTGACGTACTGCGCAAAGGGCCGCTTGAAGTTGGTCTTCATGCTCTCATGATGAATCAAATAATGATCTCATGTCAACTCATTCTGGCGAGGGGTCGATGACCCCGGCGTGCTCGCCGCCCTGGCCGCGGCGCGGGGGTCAGTGGCGGGGTGAGGCGGGGGCGGGTGGGGGTTTGGCGTGCAAGTGGGCGCAAAACCAGTCGGCGGCTTTGCTGGCCACGGCGTCGAGGGCGCCGGCTTCGAGGAACAGGTGGGTGGCGCGTGGCACCACCTCGATGCGCTTTTCACAGCGCAGCCGGGCGTAGGCCTGGCGGTTGAGCGTGAGCACCTGTTCGTCGGCTTCGCCCACCAGCAGCAGCGTGGGCGCTTGCACTTCGTTGAGGTGGTTGCCGGCCAGGTCGGGGCGTCCGCCGCGCGACACCACGGCGCCCACGCGGTGCGCCTGCCGCGTTTCAGCCAGCAGCGCGGCGGCGCTGGCGTGGCCCGATCCGAACAGGCCCAGCGGGTGGTCGCGCTGCGACGCGGGCAGGGCGTCGATCGCCATGAGCAGCCGGTCGGCGAGCAGCGAGATGTTGCGTGCGTGCGCGTCGTGGTCGGGCTCGTCGGGCTCGAGCAGTTCGTATTCGAGCGTGTCGAGCCGGCGCTCGCGCAGCCGCCGCGCCAGTTCGTGGTTGCTGCGGCTGCTCTGGCTGAAGCCGTTGGCGTGCGCAAACACCACCAGCCCGATGGCGTTGTGCACGCAGCACAAGGTGGCTTGCTGACCCTGTTCGCCCACGGTGATCTGGGTGCACGCCGAAGCCATGCGTTCGGCGTGGGCGGCGCGGCGCAGCAGCGGCATGGCGAGCGAACTAGTCCCGGGCGGGCTTTTCGGTCGGCGCGCGAGGGGCACGGCGCTCGGCCAGAAGGTTCACGCCCGACACGAGCAGACCAAAGAAGGAGAAGGGCCGGATTGAAAAGTTCATGGCGAGTCCTTGTTCAGCAAAACGAGCGCTCATCGTGCTGTGGCGATGGGCCCGCCCGATTGAGCGGGGTCAAGCCAGCCCCACACCGGCCCGCTACCCTGACTTAGGATGCGGTCGCGCCCCCGCTGCGGCTCATTTTTCGAGCCGTCGTGACGTTCGGGGCCTCAGGAGACGCCAGTGACAGCCGCTGAAAATTCAGGTCCGCACGACACGCCAGCGCAAGGCGCAGCTTCCTTGCCGCAACCCGCCGTGCCCGCCGAGGGTTTGAATCCGACCGCCAGCGCGAACACGCCCGCCCCGGCTGAACCGGTGGCCGAGCCCGTGCCCGGGTTGGCGACCGAACCGCTCGCCGAGCCCGCCGGGCCACTGGTCGTGGCGCTGGGCGCTTCGGCGGGCGGGCTCGAGGCGTACGAGCAGTTCTTTCGGGTGATGCCCAGCGACAGCGGGTACGCCTTCGTGCTGGTGCAGCACCTCGACCCGAGCCACGCCAGCTTGTTGACCGAGATCTTGCAGCGCAGCACCGAGATGCCGGTGGTCGAGGCGCAAGATCAGATGGAGTTGCTGCCCAGTCGGGTGTACGTGATTCCGCCCAATCGCGACATGCTCATCATTGAGGGCCGCTTGCGCTTGCACCTGCCGCTCGAGCCGCACGGCCAGCGCATGCCGATCGATTCGTTCTTCCGCTCATTGGCCAGCGATCAGGGCGAACGTGCCGTGGGCATCATCTTGTCGGGCTCGGGCAGCGACGGCACGCTGGGCATGCGCGCGATCTTTGGCGCTGGCGGGCTGTGCCTGGTGCAAGACCCCGACACCGCCAAGTACCCCGGCATGCCGCGTAGCGCGCTGCATGCGGGCTACGTCAATCAGGTGCTCGCGCTCGACAAGATGCCCCAGGCGCTGCGCGCTGCTGCGAAGCTGCTGCCTGCGCGCAAGACGGCGCAGCAGGCGCAGGAGGCGGGCAGCGCAGGCAAGGCCCTGGACATCAAGGGCATCGAGCGCATCCTGGCGCTGCTGCGCGCGGCCACCGGCCACGATTTTTCCCAGTACAAGAAGCACACCGTCGGGCGGCGCATCGAGCGGCGCATGTTCCAGCACCTGACCACCAGCACCGAGGCCTACGCGCGCTACTTGCAGCAGCAGCCACAGGAATTGAAGGCGCTGTTTCGCGAGTTGCTGATCAACGTGACCAGCTTCTTTCGCGACCCCGAGGCCTTCGAGGTGCTCAAGCACGACGTGCTGCCCGCGATGATCCAGGCCAAGTCGGCCGAGCTGCCGCTGCGCATCTGGGTGGCGGGCTGCTCCACCGGCGAAGAGGCCTATTCGATCGCCATGGTGCTGCGCGAGCTGGTGGACGGATCCCCGCAAGAGCTCAAGGTCCAGTTCTACGCCACCGACCTCGACGACGAGGCGATCGCCACCGCGCGCGCCGGGCTGTACCCGATGAACATCGCGCAAGACGTGTCGGCCGAGCGGCTGCGGCGTTTCTTCCTGCCCAAGGGCGACGGCTACCGCATCAAGAAGGACATCCGCGAGATGGTGGTGTTCGCGGTGCAGAACCTGATCCAGGACCCGCCGTTCACGCGGCTCGACCTGCTGTCGTGCCGCAACGTGATGATCTACCTCGAGCCCGAGCTGCAGGTGCGCGTGATTCCGGCGTTCCACTACGCGCTGCGCCCGGGCGGGGTGCTGTTTCTGTCGCCGTCGGAGAGCATCGGAACCCACACCGAGCTGTTCGAGTCGATCAACCGCAAGTGGAACTTCTTTCGCGCGCGTCCGAGCTTTTCGTCGACGCGCGCCATGCTGGGCAGCGGCTTGAGGTGGACGGTGGATCCGGGCTCGCCCGGATATCGCACACCGACGCAGCAACGCGCCGACACCACCAACATGGTCGAGTTCGCCAGGCGCGCGCTGCTGCAGTCGTTCGCGCCACCGGCGGTGCTCACCGACTTGCACGGCGAGGTGCTGTACGTGCACGGCGACACCGGCAAGTTCTTGCGCGTGGCGCAGGGCCAGCCCTCGCGCTGGGTGATCGACATGGCGCGCGACGGGCTGGAGATCGAACTGCGCGAGGCCTTGCGCCGCGCCACCTCGAAGTCGCAGGCCACGCTGAACCAGCGCGTCACCGTCCGCGACGACGGGCACTTGCTGCCGGTCGATCTGAGCGTGCGGCTGATGCCCGATGTGCAAACCGGACGCACCTTGCTGCTGCTGAGTTTCGAGCAGCGCAGCGACCCGCAGCGCGGGCCGGTCGCCGCCGCGCCCAAGGTGCGCGCGCGGCCGGTGCCGCAGCGCGTGGCCGACCTCGAACGCGAGCTCGATTACGCCCGCGCACGGCTCAAGTCGCTGCTCGAGGAGCAGCAGGCCTCCAACGAAGAACTGAAGTCCATCAACGAGGAGTTGCAGTCCACCAACGAGGAACTGCAGTCGAGCAACGAGGAGCTGGAAACCGCCAAGGAAGAACTGCAGTCGGTCAACGAGGAACTGGTGACCGTCAACTCCGAGCTGCAGACCAAGATCGAGCAGATGGTCGGCATTCAAGACGACATGAAGAACCTGCTCGAGAACATCCGCGTGGGCACGGTGTTTCTCGACGCCAAGCTGCAGATCCGCCGTTTCACCCGCGAGGCCACGCGCGTTTACCGGCTGCTGGCCAGCGATCTGGGCCGCCCGCTGGCCGACATCCGCACCGAGCTGCAAGGCGGCGACCCGATCGTCGACGCGCGCGCGGTGCTCGATTCGCTGTCGTCCATCGAGCGCGAGCTCAGCTTGCCCGACGGCACCTGGTTCGTCGCGCGCACCCAGCCCTACCGCACGGTGGACAACGTGATCGACGGCGTGGTGCTGACCTTCACCGACGTGACCGAGCGCGTGCACGCCATCGCCAACCGGCAGGCGCGCGATCTGGCCGAGGCGGTGGTCGACGCGGTGCCCGAGCCGCTGCTGGTGCTCGACGGCGAGTTGCGGGTGATGTCGGCCAACCGAGCGTTCTATCGCCAGTTCGGTGGCGCGGCGGCCAGCGTGGTGGGCCAGCCGTTCTTTGACGTGGAGCACGGGCAATGGAGCTGCGCCGAAATGCACGACCTGCTCGAAAACGTGCTGCCGCGCGACGAGTCCTTCGACGGACGGGTGCTCAAGCTTGAGTTTGCGCAACGGGGCGCGCTGCAGTTGAGGCTCAATGCCCATCGGGTGTTGATACCCGCACACAGTGGCGAGATGACGCTGCTGGTGATTGAGGTCCTTGACCAGGAAGCTGCCGCCCCATGACCAAAACGCTCACGCCGCCCCAGGTGCCGTTGATCCAGCCGGTGCCCAAGGCCAGCGTGACGGTCTCGACGATGCCTAGGGCGCATCTGGTCGATCAGCTCACGCTCGATCTGCAGGTGCATCAGATCGAGCTCGAGATGCAAAACGAGGCGCTGCGCGTCTCGCAGCAGGAGTTGTCGGCGTCGCGCGACCGCTATGTCGATCTGTACGACCGCGCGCCGGTGGGCTATCTGACCGTCAGCGTGGACGGCTGGGTCGTCGAGGCCAATCTGACCGGGGCCGAGTTGCTGGGCCTCGAGCGCAGCCGGCTGGTGGGCGGGCGCTTTGCGCATCGGGTGGCGCCGGTGGACGAGCAGCGCTGGCACCGCTATGCGCTGGCGCTCACGCGTGAGGGCGGCGAACCGCACCGCATCGAGTTGCTGATGAACCGGGCCGATGGCACCAGCTTTCACGCCCGCATCGACGGCACGCGGGTGGCGCCGGCCGGCCAGCGCCCGACGCTGCGCATGACGCTGATCAACATCGACGAGAACAAGCGCACCGAGGCCGAGTTGCGTCTGGCGGCAGTGGCCTTCGACACCCAGGAGGGCATCATGATCACCGACGCCAACGGCGTGATCGAGCGCGTCAACGCCGCCTTCACGAAGATCACCGGCTACAGCGCGCAAGAGGCGATCGGCCGGCGTGGCAACCTGATGCATTCGAGCTTGCAGGATGCGGCCTTCTACGAGGTGATGTGGGCGCACATCAAGGACAAGGGGCGCTGGCAGGGCGAGGTCTGGAACCGGCGCAAGTCGGGCGAGGTGTACCCGCAGTGGCTGGCCATCACCGAGGTGTGCGGCGATGGCGATGCGCCCACGCGTTACGTCGGCACCATGACCGACATCACCGAGCGCAAGGCGCGCGAGGAAGAAATCGCGCAGCTCGCCTTCTACGACCCGCTGACCGATCTGCCCAACCGGCGCCTGATGAAAGACCGGCTGCAGCAAGCCCTCGTGGCCAGCGCTCGCTCGCAGCGCGAAGGCGCGCTGATGTTCATCGACCTCGACCGCTTCAAGGAGATCAACGACACGCTGGGCCACGACAAGGGCGACCGGCTGCTGCAAAGCGCCGCGCTGCGGCTGGTCGGGTGCGTGCGCGAAGGCGACACGGTCGCGCGCATCGGTGGCGATGAATTCGTGGTGATGCTGCCGCCCGGCCTGGGCAATTTGCCCGGCGAAGCGGCCGTGCTCGCCGCGGCCATCGGCGACAAGATCTTGAAGGCCATGCGCGAGCCCTACGAGATGGACGGCCTGGTGCTGCAATTGAGCGCGAGCATCGGCATCACGTTGTTTGGCGAGTCGCCGACCACCGTGGAAGACCTGCTCAAGCGGGCCGATCAGGCCATGTACCAGGCCAAGGGCGCCGGGCGCGACACGCTGCGCTTTTTCGATGCCGCAGCGCAAGACAGCCTGCGCGCGCGCAGTTCGATCGAAGCCGACCTGCGCGTGGGGATCGCGCAGGGGCAGTTGCTCATGAATTACCAGCCGGTGTTCAACGTGGCCGGCAAGATGATCGGCGCCGAGGCGCTGGTGCGCTGGCAGCACCCGCAGCGCGGGCTGCTGCTGCCCGACGAGTTCCTGGGTGTGGCCGAAGACAGCGGCCTGATTTTTCCGTTGGGTCAGTGGGCGCTGGACGCGGCCTGCGCGCAGCTCGCGCTGTGGCGCAACGATGCGGTGCTCGGCGAGCTGAACCTGGCGGTCAATGTGAGCGCGCTGCAGTTGCTCGACGCCGAATTCGTGCCGCAGGTGCTGGCGGCCGTGCGTGGCCACGGCGTGAACGCGACGCGGCTCAAGCTCGAGCTGACCGAGTCGGTGCTGCTGCACGACGTGGACGACACCATCGCCAAGATGCGCGAGCTCAAATCGCACGGCGTGGGTTTTTCGCTCGACGACTTCGGCACCGGGTATTCATCGCTGGCGTACCTGAAACGCTTGCCGCTCGACCAGCTCAAGATCGACCGCTCGTTCGTGCACGACATGCTCAACAAGCCGCACGACGCGGCCATCGTGCGCACCATCGTCGAGCTGGGTGTGAGCCTGGGGATGACCGTGGTGTCCGAAGGCGTCGAGACCGGACCGCAGCGCGAGCTGCTCACGCACCTGGGTTGTCAGGGCTTCCAGGGTCGGCTTTTCGGCATGCCCATGAGCGCCGACGAGTTGTCACGACTCGCGAATTCCGAAGTGCCTGTGAAGGCTTTTCCGCAGGACTGAGCGTGTACTGAGCATGGTCAACGCCGCGCACTCATGCGTGGCTAATCTGACACCCGACACACACACATCGGGTGTAGCGCGCTGAAAAGTGCCTCGCATCGATTTCTCAACCGGAACGCTGCGGGGATCTTTCATGAATTTCGATGACTTGCGCTCAGGCTCGGCTGTTCACCAGTTTCCGGGCGTGCTGCTCGGTCACCGCGTGCGGATCTTCCATCCGCATCTGGTCAACCTGTACGGCTGCGCCATCGGCGACGACAGCCGCATCGGCACCTTCGTCGAGGTCCAGAAAGGCGCGGTCATCGGCGCGCGCTGCAAGGTCTCGTCGCACAGCTTCATCTGCGAAGGCGTGCTCATCGACGACGAGGTGTTCATCGGCCACGGCGTGATGTTCACCAACGATGCGCGTCCGCGCGCCACCAACGACGACGGCTCGCCGCAAAGCGAAGCCGACTGGAAGGTCGAGCTCACCCACGTCAAGCGGCGCGCTTCGATCGGCAGCAACGCCACCGTGGTGTGCGGCGTGACCATCGGCGAGGGCGCCCTGGTGGGTGCCGGCGCGGTGGTCAGCCGCGATGTGCCCGACTTCGCGATCGTGGCCGGCGTGCCTGCACGCGTCATTGGCGACACGCGACACCCCGTGTCGAAGGCCGAGCTCACGGCCTGAGCCACCCGACGATTTCACAGAACAACCCACCCGCGCCCGAACGGCGCTCACCGAACCGGAAGGACCATCGACATGATCAACATCGGCATCATCGGCTACGGCTACTGGGGCCCGAACCTTGTGCGCAACTTTGCCGAGACGCCCGGCGCGCGCGTCTCGTGGGTGTCGGACCTCGACACGGCCAAGCTCGAGACGGTGCGCCGCCGCTACCCGGCGGTGGCCACCTCGACGCAGTACCGCTCGCTGCTCGACGACCCCAACACCGATGCGATCGCGATCGCCACGCCGGTCAACACGCACTTCGAGATCGCGCTCGAGGCGCTGCGCGCAGGCAAGCACGTGTGGCTTGAAAAGCCGATGACCGAGACCTCGGCGCAAGCGCGCAAGCTGGTCGAAGAAGCCGAACGCCACAAGTGCGTGCTGCTGGTCGATCACACTTTTTTGTACACCGGCGCGGTCATGAAGATGTCCGAGCTGATCAAGAACGGCGAGGTCGGACGCATCTACTACTACGACTCGACGCGGGTCAATCTGGGGCTGTTCCAGCGCGACGTGAGCGTGATCTCGGACCTGGCGGTGCATGATTTTTCGATCCTCGAGTACCTGCTGGGCGAGCACCCGGTGGCGGTGTCGGCCAGCGGCACCAACCACTTCCCAGAGACACCCGAGAACCTCGCCTACGTGACGCTGTTCTACGACTCGGGAACCATCGCGCACGCTAACGTGAGCTGGCTGGCACCCGTCAAGGTGCGCCAGATCCTGGTGGGCGGCAGCAAGAAGATGATCATTTACGACGACCTCGATCCGAGCGAAAAGATCAAGGTCTACGACAAGGGCGTGGACTTCACCGACGACCCGAAAAAGATCGAGCAGATGCGCGTGGGCTACCGCACCGGCGACATGTGGGCGCCTCAGCTCGAGGTGACCGAGGCGCTGCGCGTGGAGTGTTCCCACTTCGTGGACTGCATCAACAACCACTTGGTGCCCAAGTCCGACGGACAGCTGGGCCTGCGCGTGGTCGAAATCATCGAAGCGGCCAACCGCTCGATGCGCAACAAGGGTGAAACCGTCTATCTGCAACCGCAAAGGAGCGCACTGTGATTCCGTTCGTCGATCTGAAAGCCCAATACCTGAGCATCAAGCCGCAAGTCAACGCCGCCATCCAGGGCGTGCTCGACAGCTGCGCGTTCACCCTCGGCCCCGACGTGGCCGCGTTCGAGCAGGAGTTCTCGGCCTACTGCAACGCCAAGCAGGGCATCGCCGTGAACACCGGCACCAGCGCGCTGCATCTGGCGCTGCTGGCCGCCGGCGTGGGCCGTGGCGACGAGGTGATCACCGTGCCGTTCACCTTCGTGGCCACCGCCTCGGCCATCGACTACACCGGTGCGCGCCCGGTGTTTGTGGACATCGACCCCAAGAGCTTCACGATGGACCCGAAGGCCGTCGAGGCGGCCATCACCGAGCGCACCAAGGCGATCATTCCGGTGCACCTGTACGGCCAGCCGGCCGACATGGACCCGATCCGCGAGATCGCCGAGCGCCACGGGCTGGTGGTCATCGAAGACGCTGCGCAGGCGCACCGCGCCGAATACAAGGGACGCCGCGTGGGCAGCCTGGGCGACATGGGTTGCTTCAGCTTTTATCCGGGCAAGAACCTGGGCGCCTACGGCGAGGGCGGCATGGTCACCACCGACAGCGCCGCCCACGCGCGCACCATCCGCATGCTGCGCGACTGGGGCGCCGAGAAGAAGTACCACCATGTGCTCAAGGGCTACAACTTCCGCATGGAAGGCATCCAGGGCGCGGTGCTGCGCGTGAAGCTGCCCTACCTGGACGGCTGGACCGAAGCACGCCGCACCGCCGCCGCGCACTACGACCGGTTGCTGGCCGGCAGCGGCATCGTCACGCCCAAGGCCATGCCTTACGCGTATCACGTGTACCACGTGTATGCCATACGCACGCCGCACCGCGCCGCGTGGCAAGAAGCGCTGCAGGCCAAGGGCATACAGACCGGCATCCATTACCCGACGCCCATCCACTTGCTGCCCGCGTTTGCCGAGCTGGGCTACCGCGAGGGGCAGTTTCCGCACGCCGAGGCGGCCGCGCGCGAGGTGCTGTCGCTGCC
Source organism: Burkholderiales bacterium (assembly GCA_947451035.1). Taxonomy (GTDB): domain Bacteria; phylum Pseudomonadota; class Gammaproteobacteria; order Burkholderiales; family Burkholderiaceae_C; genus PBB1. The sequence continues at coordinate 18,400 of CANFXR010000006.1, read as the reverse complement.
CATGTTCCCCGAGTTGACCGAAGCGCAGTGCGAGGAGGTGGCCCGCGCGCTGCTGAGCCTGCGCAGCAACGACTCGGCCGAGGCGAGGTTGATGGCCCACGCCCTGTAGGCGCTCAGTGGCCACGCCGCTGCTGATCTTCCCGTTCAACGGCAACGCGCTGGAGGCGTTGGATGCGCTGGGCAGCGAGTTCGAGTTGATCGGGTTCATCGACGACACGCTGGAAAAGCAGGGGCCCAACGGCCACGGCTACGGCGTGTTCTCGCGCGCCGCGCTCAGCTTGTGGCCCACCGTGAAGGTGCTGGCCGTGCCGGGCAGCGCGGCGTCTTTCGGCCAGCGCCGTGCGCTCATCGAAAGCCTCGGAATCGAGCCCGAGCGCTACGCCAGCGTGATCCACCCGACCGCGCGGGTGTCGCGCTTTGCCAAGGTCGGCCACAACACGCTGGTGCTGGCCGGGGTGGTGATCACCAGCAACGCGGTCATCGGCGACCACGTGTGCGTGCTGCCCAACAGCGTGGTGCACCACCACAGCGAGATCGGACCGTGGAGCCTGGTCGGCTCGAACGTGACCGTGGCCGGCCACACCCGCGTGGGCGAGAACTGCTACATCGGCAGCGGCAGCTCCATCAAGGACGGCCTGACCCTGGGCGACCGCACCCTGATCGGCCTGGGCAGCACCGTGATCCGCGACACGCCGCCCGACAGCCGCATGGCGGGCTGTCCGGCGCGGCAGCTTTGAACGGGTGAGGCTCAGTCAGACGACCCGCGCCACCAGCCATCGCAGCAGCTGGCACCGTGGCCAGAGCCCGCTTGACCGTATCTCAAAAGAGATACAAAATTCGTTCAAACGGAGGTTCTGACCATGGCCCATTCCTCGATGCTGCACGTGCGTGTAGACGACGAAATCAAGACGCAAGCCAGCGAGGCGCTGGAAGCCATGGGGCTTTCGGTGTCGGATGCCGTGCGCATCTTGCTCAAGCGCGTGGTCAACGACCAGGCCTTTCCGCTCGAGCTCAAGGTGCCCAACGCGCTGACCCGCGCGGCGATGGAAGAGGCCCGCGCCATGGCCGCGCAGCGGGCCGCCCGTTTCGGGTCTGCCGACGCCTTGATCCATGGCCTCGAAGAAGCCCGCAAGCCGTAAGCGGGCCACGCCGCCCAGGGCGTGCGACCACACCAGGGCCTTTCTCAAGGACTGGGAGCGCTTGAGCCGATCGGGCCGCTACGACCTCAACCGGCTGAAGCAGGCGATGCTGCTGCTCGTGGCCAACGACGCCGCTTTGGGCCCCGAGTGGCTGGACCACCCGCTGAAGGGCGACTGGGCCGATCACCGCGAGTGCCACATCGGCGGCGATTTCCTGTTGATCTACCGGCTGGAGGGCGACGCCATCATCTTTGTGCGCGCCGGCACCCACTCGGAGCTGTTCGAGGACTGAGCCGCGGGTGAGGTCGCTTGCTGACGGCGCCGGCACTGGCCATGGGTCAAAGTCGCTGGCCCCTGCCTGATGGCTGGCCAGCCCGCTCAGGAATGCTCGACCACCACCGAGCTGATTTGAATCACGGGCACGGTGTCGGTGTAGTTCGGCACATCGTCCACGATGGTCGCCTGGTGCAGTCGCATCGCGGCTTCAAAGGCTTCCATGGACTCGCAGAAGTAGCTGCAGGTCGCCACATACGGCGGCTGGCCATCGGGGCCGCCGGCCAGGCCCTTTTCGACGGTGTAGTACAGGCAGGTCTCGCCCAGCAGGGCCTTGAGCCTGGGCATGTGAACGTCGCGGTAGTAGTCGTGGTCGAACCACGAGCCAGCCGTGTGGGGGTACAGGACGCTGATCTTGATCATGGTTGGGTTCCGTGGGTTTGGGCGCGCGGACCGCGCGCTAGAACGAGCTGCCTGCGTCTTGCGCCGCGTTCGGCGCGGACAGGTGCATCTGCGCGAAGCGCCAGCCCTGCGCGCTGCGCACCAGCCCGGCGGTGAGCCGCAGCCCTGACATCTCGAATGCCGCGCCAGCTGCCGAGCCCGTGACCACCACATCGCAGTAGACGAACGCCGCAGCGTCGCTGCCCGCCGCGACCCGCACACGGCTGAAGGTCATGTCCAGCGCGTCGGACTGCGAGAAATCGCGCAGCGTCTGCGCGCGCAAGGCCGCCAGCCCGAAGCACACCTCGTCGGCGCCCGTGCCCACCATCACGACGTCGTCGCCACTGGCCAGCGCCAGGATGCCCTCGACATCCTTGGCCCGGTAGCACGCCAGCCACTGCTGCAGCAGCGCCAGCGCCGCAGATTCGTTGGGGGTGGTGGTCATGGTGAGGTTCTCCTGTGGCCGGCGTCCAGGGCCGGCGGGTTGATGGGATGGCGCAAAGCCCGCTCAGGGCGCGTCGTTCAGCTCGTAGCTGGTGCTGCGGCCGCCCGCGTCTGATTTGCGCAGGATGCCACGCGCCAGCAGTTCGGTGATGTCGCGCAGCGCGGTGTCTGGCGAGCACTTGGCGATGGCCGCCCATTTGCTGCTGGTGAGCTTGCCCTCGAAGCCATCAAGCAGCCGATGCATCAGCTTGACCTGTCGCTCGTTCAGCGGCGCCGAGCCGGGTGCTGTCCAGCGTTGCCACAGCCGCGTGCGGGCCAGCACGTTGTCGAGCGTGTGGTGCGAGTGATCGACGGCGCGGTGCAGGGTGTCGACAAACCAGGCCAGCCACTCGGTCACGTCGAGCGAGCGCTTCTGGGTGCGTTCCAGGATGTCGTAGTAGGCCTTGCGCTCGCGCTGGATCTGCGCCGACAGGCTGTAAAAGCGCTGGGGGCTGCCATCGGCGCGGGCCAGAAACAGGTCGCCGATGGCGCGTGCGATGCGGCCGTTGCCGTCGTCGAACGGGTGCAAGGTGACAAACCACAGGTGCGCCAGCCCCGCCTTGATGAGCGGCGGCTCGTTCGACGCGCTGTTGGCCCAGTCGATGAAGCGGTCGGTCTCGGCTTGAAGCCGATCGGCCGGCGGCGCTTCGAAGTGCACGCGTTGGCGCCCCGGCGGGCCGGAGATCACCTGCATCGGGCCGGTCGCATCGTCGCGCCAGCCGCCCACGTGGATGCGTGTCAGCCCTGAGTGGCCGGTGGGAAAAAGCGCCGCGTGCCACCCGAACAGCCGATCCCGGGTGAGCCGATCGCTGCTGCGGCTGGTGGCGTCCAGCACCATGTCGACCACGCCCTCCACGTGACGGTCCACCGGGGCCAGGGCACCGATGTCCACGCCCAGACGGCGGGCGATGGACGAGCGCACCGACTCGACGTTGAGCTGCTCGCCCTCGATCTCGCTGGTCTTGATGACGTCGTCCGTCAGCGCCGACAGGCTGGCCTGGTCGCGCAGCGCCATGCCGACATCGGCCAGCCGTCCCATCAACACCCCCTGGGCGCGGCTGACGTCGGTCAACGGTTGGGTCAGCACAGCCAGGTCGTAGCGCCAGGCCGGCCAGCCGTCAGTCTGCCAGATGTAGGCGTGATCACCGCTTTTCATGCGGAGATTATGGCCGCGTTCTCCGCCATTGGCCGTCATTCCACGCACGTCATGCGGCGATTGGGTCACCTATTCGCCGCACCGCCGCCCCACAAAAGCCGGCCACTCGGGCCGGCTTTGCGGTGTGGATGACCTGACGGTTCAGGGCGCCTGGCGCCGGCGGGCCCTCATTTCGCGCGTACTTTCAGGTGATAGCAGGTCTGGGCGAGCAGCGTGCCGCCCAGCACGATGAGCAAGAAGACGATGGTTTGCGGCGCGAATCTGAGCCCGTCAACCAGCAGAAATGTGAACAGTGAAAGATTGACGAGGGCGCCGAGCCACAGCACCCACGCCCGCGCGCCGGTCTGGCGGCGAATGCGCAAATGACCCAGCATCGTGGCGCTGAAGAACAGCAAAAACGCCATGCTGGCCATCTTCCCGACAGCCACCAAAGGGAAGTACAGGATCAGCACAATGACGATGCCCGCGGAGATCAGCAGTGGGCGCTGGGGTTGCTGCCCGAGTGCCAGACGCATCAGGGTCGAAGCCGGATGGTCGCTGACCACCGAGGTCAAGATCCGCGACGCCGTGAAGATGGACGCATTCACCGCGGCGGCGCAAGCCAGCAAGGCGGCCATGGCAATGACTTTGGCGCCGATGCCACCCGCGATGATCTGTGCGGCGGCCCCCAGCATGTTTCCGGCATTCGCTGCCAGCACGTCATGAGGGGTGACCTGTATCGCCACCCAGCTGACGACGAAGTACAGCGCGCTGATGACGCCGATGGCAATGAACATCGCGCGTGGAACGGTCTTGGCCGGATCGGCCATGGACTGCGACGCGCTCACCACCATGCCGAAGCCCTGAAAGTTGATGTACAGCATGGCGGTCGCGACCAGGACGCCGTGCCAGGTGACTCCGGACAGACTCGGCATCACCGGATGGATGTGCGCGATGCCGATCGCGCTGAACCACAAAAGCGCGCAAAACACGAGTGCGATGAGAACACTCGCCACGCGTCCAACCCTGTGCGCCCCAAACAGATTGACCAGAGCACACAGCACCACCAGCACGGCTCCCAGCAGTTTGAGCTGCGCCGCCGTCAGCCACGACCCTGCAAGCCCGCCGATGTACTCGGAAAAGCCGGCCGCATAGAGCGCGGTCGACAGAAGAAAACAGGCGTACAAAAAGAGGTTGATCCAGCCCGATACCAATCCCGGGCCGTAGCACACCAGGGCAAAGCGCGCTGGCCCGCCGGGGCCGGGGAAGGTGGACGCCAGCTTCGAGACTGCGTAGACGCTGAAGAGGATGGCCACGCTCGCCAGCACAAACGCAATGGGGAAGTTCGTGCCGTCGGCCAGATACGCATGGCCGAGGATGGAAAACAAACCCGAGCCCATCATGCCGCTGAGGCTTAAGGCCACTCCGGAGACCAGACCCACCTGGGACAGTCCGCGGATCGCAGCGGGAGAGCTTTTGTCCATCGGTTGCGCTCCCATGGCCGGATGTTGCCGAGTGGCGAGTATCGCGGCGGAACTGGCTGTGGCAGCAGGGCACCTTCTCAGCCGCGTCCATCTGGGCTGCTGCCGGCTTTCAGGACCCTTGATGAGACGGATGACTGAACGCCACAAAGCAAAAGCCGGCCACTCGGGCCGGCTATGCGGGGGTATTGAACGCACGGTTCAGTGCGCCTTGCGCCGGCGGGCCGGGTGGTGTGGCGGCGCGATCCGGCCCGCGCCGGTCTGGGGGCGTCTTTTCAGCGGGTCGTGAACGTCCAGCTGAGGTCGGCGGCCAGCGCGTTGCCGGCGGCGTCCTTCACGGTTGCGGCACTGGCTCCGCCGTGCACGGTGACGGTGTAGGTCGTCAGCGCGGTCAGCGTGGGCGTGGGGTTGAGCGTGGCGCGCCGGTTGGTCGCGCTGTAGGTCACCGCCGCCGGAACCAGCGTGCCGCCGGGCCCGCGCAGATCGAAGCTGGCGCTGCTGATGGACGCCGCGCTCATCGCCTCGCTGAAGGTGGCGGTGATGTTGGCCGTGCCCGACACGCCGGTGGCGCCGCTGACCGGTGAGGTGGCGCTCACCGTGGGCGGCGTGGTGTCGACCGTGGCCGCTGCCGCGGTCGTGAACGACCAGCTCTGCGCCGTGGCCAGCGCGTTGCCGGCCACATCGCGCACCGCCGTGGACACGGTGGCGGTGTAGACCGTCTGTGCCGTGAGCGCGGCCGTGGGCGTGAGCGTGGCCACGCGGGTGGTGGCGTTGTAGGCCACGGTGGCGCCGACCAGCGTGCCGGCCGCGTTGCGCAGCGAGAAGCTGCTGGCGGTGATGGTGGTGGCGTCGAGCGCCTCGCTGAAAGTGGCCGTCACGATGGATGACACGCTGACGCCGGTGGCCGCGCTGGCTGGTGTCACGGTGCTGACCGTGGGTGGCGTGGTGTCGGCTGGCGGCGGGGTGCTGCCGGTGTTGAACACCACGTCGACCCAGTAGTTCGACGCGAGGTAGGTCGATGTCGGGAAGGTGCTGCCCGCAGCGTAGGCATAGATGCCGTTGCTGCCGCTCACGCCGTTGGCTGGCGCGTGCAGCGGCGCGTTGTCGACGCCGGCCGCGGTGAAGTAGCCGCTGTCGGCGGCGTAGCGGCCCGCCGGTGCGAGGTACGAAGCCACATAGAGCGTGTTGGCCGTCACGGCCACCGGCGTGGCGAAGTTGACCTGCTGCCAGCCCGAAGCCGTCTCGCCGGTGAAGGTCGCGCTGGCCAGCGCTGTGCCGCCGTTGGTCCACAGCGTGCCCACGTGCGTGCCGGTGTTGGCCGCGCCCTTGTAGAAGCGCAGTCCGGTGATGAAGCCGGCGCTGTCCGTGGTGAAGCGCACGCCCAGATTCACCGAGACGGTGTCCGAGTCGCTGGCCACGGCGGGCACGGTGCTGGCCGGCCAGATCGAGCACGGGCAGGCGGCAGGGGTTCCCGAGCCCACGACCACGGCGGTGCCGGGGCCGGGGATCTCGATCAGCCCGCTGTCGTCCGTGGCCCGTGTCTTGATGATCACCGAGCCGGCGCCCGCGGGCGTCCAGGCGTAGGTCCACGTGGCGCGGCCGGTGGCCGGGTGCCAGGTGCTGCCGCCATCGACCGAGACCTCGACGCCGCCCACCACGCCGCCGCCGTTGTCGGCCGCGGTGCCGCTGAGGGTGATGGCGCTGCCGGTGGCGACATTGGCGCCGGCCGCAGGCGACACCAGCGTGGAGGTCGGCGCGATGGTGTCGGTGGACGCGCTGGCCGCCACCAGGCCGGTTTGCAGCGTGGCCGGCTGCACGTTCATGTCGGCCAGCAGGTTGACGGTGGCTTGCTGCATGCGCGCATCGGCCGGGGTGCTGCCGCGGTCGTGGTTGGCGTCCAGGCCCCACGCCCACTGCACCGTGCCGGCGCCGAACACCCGCGCGCCGCTGGCGTGGCGGTACAGCGTGAGCGAATGGGTGACCGTGCCCGTGCCGTAGGTCGAGCCGTAGTCCACCAGCACCGGCGCGTTGGGCACGGTGGTGGACGACAGGCGCACCAGTCCGGCCGGGCGGAAGCCGTTGTCGGCGTCGATGTCCCACTCGTAGCCCAGCGTGCCGTTGGGCAGCGTGGCCGAGGTGCCGGCAGCCAGCGTGGCCACCGAGGTGTTGCGCCACAAGCGCATCTTGCCGTCGGCCGCCGGCACCACCAGCGAGGTGGTGGCGCCGTCGTTGACCATGAAGATGGTGCCCGACAGCGCGTTTTCGGGGCGGCCGCCATCGGCCGGCGGGCTGAAGCGCGGGTCACGCCAGGTGCCGGTCCAGGTGGTGGTCGGGTCGATCTTGGCGCCGGCGGTGGTTTCCTTGTAGGTCACCAGGGTGCGGTAGGGCGTGGACGTGCCGTCGATGCTGTTTTCCCATCGGGTTTTCCAGAAGATCTCGTTGCCGCTGAAGAACGCCAGGTTCACGCCCGCGTTGCGCGCGGTCTCGACGCTGGTGCGCTGCGCCGCCGACCAGTACTCGTCGTGACCGACCGACAAGAAGGTGCGGTGATTGAGCAGCAGGCTGCCGGCGCGGTCGGTGTCGACGCCGCTGGCGTAGGTGAGGTCGTAGCCGTTGGCCTCGAGCCAGCGCAGCATCGGGTACTCGCTGTTGAACAGCCAGTCCTGGCCGTTGTCGACCGCCCGCGTGTTGAACGGCCGGTTGTAGCTGACCTTGTAGGCGCGCCCGGCCGGCGCACCCAGGTACAGGCTGTTGCCGCCGTAGTTGTTGTAGGCGTGCCAGGTGGTGTCTGAGGTCTGGAACAGCACATCGGCGGTGCTCGCGTCGTTGCGCACCACGAACACGATGTGGCTGGCGCCACCGGTATCAGCACGGATCACCTTGGCGATGTAGATGCCCGAGGCCGCGTTGGCCGGCACCGTCCACGAACCCGAGGTGGCCCAGTTGCCGCAGTCGATGAGCCCGGTGGCCGAGTCGTTCAGGCACGCCGGCTGGGTTTGCGGCAGGCTGGCCGTCGGGTTGACGCTGGCGACCTTGCGCGCGCCCAGACCGCCGTAGTAGCCCAGCCGGTAGATGTCAAAGCGGTAGTTCGCCGCGTTGGTGCTGACCTTGAAGCCCACGCTGGCGCCGCGGTTCACGCTGATCTGCGTGGCGTAGCCCTGGATGCTCAGGTCGCCCGCGCCGGTGATGTCCCATTCGCTGGCCGGGTTGCCCGCCAGGCAGTTCTCGGCGACGGTGGCGTTGGCCGGCGACGCGCAACTGCCGGTGCCGCCACCCGCTGCGGCGGTGGTGAAGCTCCACGTCACGTTTTGCACGAGCGCGTTGCCGGCCACGTCCTTGATGCGCGGATCGGTGGCGCCACCCTTGAGCGTGGCGGTGTAGATGGTCGAGGCAGCCAGCGCGGCCGTGCTCACGAAGCTCGCCTGATTGGTCGTCGCGTTGTACGAGACCGTGCCGCCCACCAGCGTGCCGGCCGCGTTGCGCAACTCGAAGGTGCTGGCGCTCACGGTGGTGGCGTCGAGCGCTTCGCTGAAGGTCGCGACCGCTGCGGTGGTCGTGGCCACGCCGGTCGCGCCGTTGGTCGGCGCACTGGCGGTGACGGTGGGCGGCGTGGCGTCGGTCGGAGGCACCGTGGTGCCGGCGCTGAACACCACGTCCACCCAGTAGTTGGTCGACAGGTAGGTCGAACCCGGGAACGTGCTGGCCGACGCATAGGCGTACAGCCCGTTGGCGCCGCTCACGCCGTCGCGCAGCAGGTGCACCGGCGGCGCATCGACGCCGGTGCCGGCGAAGTAGCGCAGGTCGGCCGCGTAGCGGCCGTTGGGCGCGAAGTACGACGCCACGTAGACGGTGTTGGCGGTGACCGCCACCGGCGTGGCGAAGTTGACCTGCTGCCAGCCGCTGGCCGACTCGGCGGTGAAGGTGGCCGTGGCCAGCCGCGTGCCGCCGGTGGTCCACACGCTGCCGGTGTGCGTGCCGGTGTTGCCCGTGCCCTTGTAGAAGCGCACGCCGGTCACGAAGCCGTTGACGTCGGTGCGAAAGCGCACGCCGAGTTCGACCGGGTTCGGGTCGGCCGCCGAGGCCAGCGTGGGCGTGGTGGTCGCACTCCAGGCCGCGCACGGGCACGCCGAGGCGAAGTCGGCGGCGGTGGTGAAGTCCCAGCTCACGTCGGCTGCCAGGGCGACGCCGGTGGCGTCTTTGACTCGCGGGTCGGTGGCCCCGCCATGCAGCGTGGCGGTGTAGGTCGCCCCCGCCGCCAGCGCGGCGCCGGGTGTGAGCGTGGCGGTGCGGGTGGTGGCGTCGTAGCCGACGCTGGCGCTCACCAGCGTGCCGCCGGCATCGCGCAGCTCGAAGGTGCTGCCACCCACGGTGGCCGGGTCCATCAGCTCGTTGAAGATGGCCGACACGCGTGCGGTGGTGGCCACGCCGGTGGCACCGGCGGCCGGGCTGTTCGACAGCACGACCGGTGCGCCGGGGGCGCTGCCGTAGTTGGCCACATAGGTGCCGGTACTCGCCGCAAAGAACGCGTACTCGATGCCCTTGACGGTGCGTGTGGCGTAGGGCACCGCGCCTGCGCCCAGGGTGATGCCGGTGAGCGTGCGGCCGTTGGCGTTGGTCGGCAGCATGGCCTGCAGCCCCGTGGCACCGGACGCGCTGCTCACGCTGAAACTCAGCGCGCTGCCGCTCCAGGCCAGCGAGCCGAACGACGAGCCGTTACGCGCATCGAGCCAGGTCAGCATCTGCCTTGCGCTGACCACCGGCACGCCGCGCGCGAGCGCGGAGGCGACCGTCGCGTCCGACTCCTGCAAAACCGCGAAGTCGGTGTGCGCGTTGATGGTGTACGCCCCGAAGTAGCCCTCGGCGCCGAGCGCGCGGTCGAGCAGGGTGTTCACGGTGAACGGGTAGGTCTGGCCCGACTCGTCGGTCATCTGCGTGGTGGCCTGGTACACATCGACGAGGCTGCCATCGAGGCGGGCGAAGCGCATCGGCATGGCCGATCCGGTGAACACGCCCGGCACGTTGTTGACCCAGGCCGGTGGCCAGTGGTAGTAGGTGGTGTCCAGCCGCATGCCGTGGTTGAACTGCACATCGGCCCCGCTGCTCCAGTCGCTCCACACGATGCAGTGGTGGCGCTGGGTCACGGGCGCGGGCAGGCTCGGAAAGATCGCCTGCCAGGCGGGCAGCTGCGTGGCGTAGGCCGCCTCCAGCGAGGCGGCCGTGTAGTCGGCGCAGCCGGTGTTGATGTGCGCGCTGATCTCGAAGCCGTCGGCGTTGTACTGCGCGGCCTTGGTGTCGGTGATCGGCGTGTTGGCATAGATGTTCGAGGTGCCGCGCACGCACTCCCAGTTGGCCACCGAGCAGCCCGCCGGGCTGGCCGCCTTGAACTGGTCGAAGCGCGCGCTGGTGCCGCCGTTGCCGTGGTCGTCGCCCGTCATCACCACCACGGCCTTCTTGCCGTTGGGGAAGTACCAGAAACGCGGCAGCGGCTTGCGCGTGGCGTTCATGGTCAGGATCAGGTTGGCCAGCCAGCGCTGCTGCTCGTCGGCCTGCGGAATGGCCAGTTTGCCCAGATCGACCCAGTCGGGCTTCACGTCGCCCAGCGCGGCGCCAAAGAACTTGTCGTCCGAGCGAATGGGCAACAGGCCGTCACGTTCCTGTGCCGCCCAGATCGGGTTGCCCTGGCGCGTGTAGACGACCGAGCGCGCCAGGTCGTAGGCAAAGGCGGCCGCCAGACCGCTGCCCGCGGCGCGCAGCGTGAGCGCCGGGTAGGCGGTGGCGGTGGCCGTGCCGCTGTACAGCGTGCCCAGCGCGGTGGCGCCGTTGAGCGTGTAGAGGTCGGCGCTGCCGTGGAACTGCATGGTCTGGCCGACGATGCCGCTGCCCGCTGCGCTGGTGGTGTCGACCTGCACGTAGCCGTTGCTCATCGTCAAGCCGGCCGGCGTGATGCCCAGCAGGCTGGCCAGACGCGCGTCGGGCGCCATCGCGATCAGGTTGCCGCCGGCATTCACCCAGTTGGTCAGCACGTTCGCCTGCGCGTTGGTCAGCGCCATGTCTGACAGCAGCACCACGTCGTAGGCGGCCAGGGTGCTCGCGCTCACGGTGCCGATGTCGGCCACCGCAAACGCATTGAAGCCCTCGGCGCGCAAGATCTCGGCGTAGTAGGTGCCGAAGTTCGCGCTGCCCGAGGTGACCACCAGGATCGGCCCGCCGGGGCCTTGCGCAGGATCACCCGCGGCCCATGCCTGGGTGAGCGATCCGGATCCCGCGACCAGCAGCACCAGCGCGACCAGACAACACTTCACCCACCGCGCCCACGCGGACAAGACATTGGACATGCTGAAATCTCCCGAGGTGTCAGATACGAAGTGCGTCAGCGGCCGCCGCGCGCGGGCAGGGCCCACGACAGCAACTGGCTGTCTTCATTGCCGGCGAGCAACTGGTTGCGTCCCAGGCGGTCGAAGGCGAGGGCGTTGACTGCGGTCGTCGAGCCGGTGAGGTCTTGCACCACCGCGTGCGTGGCGCTGTCCCACACCAGCACCTGGCCGCCCTGGCCTCCGCCGGCGAGCAGCGAGCCGTCGGTGTTGAACGCCAAGCTGCGCAGCGGTGCGCGCTGGCCTGCCAGGGCCAGCACCTGGCGCCCGGCGGCCACGTCCCAGAGCAGCACCTTGCCGTCGTCACCGGCGCTGGCGATCAGACGGCCATCGGGGCTGAAGCTCACGGCGTTGATCTCGCCGGCGTGCCCGAGCAGCGTGAGCAGTGATTTGCCGCTGGCCGTTTCCCAGACCTGCACGCGTGCGTCGGCGCCGCCACTGGCCACCAGCCGGCCGTCCGGACTCACGCTGAGCGCATTGATGAAGTCCCCGGCGTGCATCACCTGACGCAACTGCCCGTTGCTGCCGTCCCAGGCCAGCACGCGTGCGCCTTCGCCGCCGGTGACGACGACCGCGCCGCTGGCACCGGAGGCCACCGCACGCAATCCGTGGTCGTGGCCGCGCAGCGTGAACAGGCGCGCACCGCTGTCCACGCCCCAGCCCAGCGCCACGCTGTCGCGGTCGACGCCCACGAGCACACGGCCATCGGCGGCGAACACCAGCCCCACGCACACTGTGCTGCCCGCCGGCTGCAGCGTGAGCGTTTCATGTCCCCGGGCGTCGAGCAGCAGCACGCGTCCGTCGGTGTGGGCCACGCCCATGGCATTGCCATCGGCGGAGGTCACGATGGAGGTGACGCCGTGGCGCTGGTAGGCCTGCTCATGCCGACGCGGGGGATCTTCTCTGGTCACCTGCGGCGGTGCACTCATCGCCTGTCGCAAGGTGTCGGCCGCCGCACTGCCGCCTCCACCACAACCCGCCAATCCTGCGAGCGCCGATGCCCCCAGAAGACCCATGAACATGCGCCGCTGGCGCTGGTTTTCCAAGGACATCGAACACCTCCCATCACACTTCATTGGCCCCGGAAAAACTGTCTCCGCAACCGTGGAACGGACCTTATCGGCCGGCCGTTCGGGGGGTCTTGAGTGCCATCAACCGACCCTTCTCGCGTCGCCGGATCGGTGGCTGTTGGCCGGTGAGGTGATGCTCAGCGTGGGCGGCTACACACGGGCTGTGAGCACCACCCGGATGTTCGTCGCGCTGTCGTGGCGCACCTTGAGCACGCCGCTCGCACTGTCGTAGGTCCAGCCGGCGGCATTCACGTCAGCGCGCTGCGCCAAGGCCAGACCGCCGGCACTCACGCCTTGCGGCGGCGAGTTCACGCGCAGCACCTCGGTCGACGCGGCGTCGAAGGTGTCGTAGCTGATCGAGTCAGCGGCGTAGTTGATGGCCCGCACGACCGACGACGAGCGCAGCAGGTGGTTTTCGCCGGCCGGCGCCCACTCGGGGAAGGCGCCCATGGCGATCATGAAGTGGCGCACGTAGTCGCCGTGCCCGTCGGTGAACCACATAAACGGGTTCTGTCGGGACTCGGCGGGGCCTTCGTTGACGGTGCCGTTGTCGCGCGCCATGTAGGTCGCCCAGTTGAGCGAGCGAAACGCCTTGTCCTTGGCGGCGGCATCGCCGGTGGCCGCGGCGTACAGCGCATTGACCGCGCCGAAGCGCGAGGTGTGGCTGGCCATCTTGTAGAAGTACAGCGTCTGCTCGGAGAGGGTCCGCGCGCCATGAAACAGCCCCGGATCGCCGGCGGCGTCACCGCCGAAGCGCGTCTCGATGAAGCTGATCAGCGCGGCAGCCTTGGTCTTCCACGCGGCATCGCGCTCGGGATGCTCGAGCAGGTAGCGCGCGGTTTGTCCCGGGGCGTATTGATTGAGGTTGCCAAACAGGTCGCTGCCTGGCGCGACGTCCTCGAAATACTGCGTCCAGCGACCGTTGACCATCGGGCAGGCCATCAGCCACGTCCACACCGCCTCGCGTGCTGCGCTGTAGCCGGCCACGTCGCCCAGGTTCAGGCGGACCAACTCGTCGAACAGGCGGATCGGGGCGATCACGTGGCTGCCGTAGTCCTCGACGCTGGCACCACTTTGCGCATTGACCCGAAACGGCCACGGCGAGCGACTCGCGGTCGTGTTGCTGCGCAGGTTCTTGACCAGCGCGTCGGCGCAGGCGATCGCCGCATCGCGGTAGCGCACGTCGGCGGTGATCTGCCAGAAGCGCAGGTAGCCGTGCAAGCCCAGCTCGCCCACCTTGTCGGGCTCGAGCACGCCGGCGCCTTCGCGCAGCGTGTCGCCGCCGTAGGGGATCGAAGACGCCTCGGCGGTCGACCACGGCACATGGGCCCAGACGTGGGTGGACGGGGTGGTGCCGTACTGCAGTTGGTGATCGAGCAGCGCGCGCACCAGATCGATCACGGCGCTGTTGCCCGAATAGGCGTGGTACAGCGCCGCTGACTCGGCCAGCATGGCGTTCTTGCCGGCCGGGTTGTTGGGCCAGCTGCTGCCGGCCAGCGTGGACGGGTCGTACTCGGAGTGAGTGAAGTACACCTTCAGGCCATTGGCCGGATCGAGCGGGATGCGGTTGAGCAGCAGGTCCCACGACAGGAAACTCACGCGGTCGTAGGCGTGGTCTTGCGGCGTGACCCACGACATCAACTCGCCGCTGGCGTCGACCAGCACGGCGTGCGTGTCCAGCGTTTCGCCGGTGGGCGTTTGCGTCAGGCCGTCAGCACTGCTGGTGCCGCCGCTGCCGCTGCTGGTACTGCCGACACTGCCGGTACTGGTGCGGGTGCTGCCTCCACCGCCACCTCCGCACCCGGAGAGCCAAAGCACGAGCGGCGCGCCCATCAGGGCCATCGACACGCGCCTTGAACACTGGTTCTGACTGCTCATGGGGACTCCGGTACTTCGGTCTGGCAGGTGCGGCGCCGGATCAGTTGCCGTCGGTGGCGTAGATCGAATACGCGAAGGGCGCGCTGCCGCGCAGCAGCGGCGGGCTGGGCCAGGTGGTGCTGTACGGGTAGGCGCCCCAGCGCAGCGAGCCGCTGGTCGCACTCACCCGGGCATTGACATCGTTCGACCACACGGCGATCCAGTACCACTGGCCGCTGGTCACGGCCAGCGGTGCGCTCAACGGCAGCGACTGCCAGCCGGCGGTGGTGACGTTGACCTCGCCGGTGTCGGCGAGCTTCGATCCGGGCGCGCCGTTGCTGTCCGCATAGATGGCGAACTGGTAATGCCCGGCGATGGCGCCGACCTTGGCCTTGAGCGTGATGGCCGTCAGCGTGGCCCGCGCCTGCACCCGGTTGGCATTGATGTAAGCGCCGCTCGCGTCGGTGATGTAGTCGGTGGTGGTGCCTTCGGCGTTGCTGCCCATGATCACCACCGGCGTGGGCGGCACCACCGGCACCACCGAGATGTCGACGCTGGCGCTGCTGCTCAGGCCGTCGTCGTCGGTGGCTCGCGCGGTGAGCGTGTAGTTGCCCGTCAGCAGCGGCCCCCAGCTGAACTGGTAGGGCGGGTTGGCGAGGTCATTGATCAGCGTGCTGCCGCTGAAGAACTCGACGTGCGTGACACGCCCGTTGTCGCTGGCCAGCGCGCTGACCGTGACCTGCGCCGGCGCGACCAGCACGCTGCCGTTGACCGGTGAGGTGATGCTCAGCGTGGGTGGCACCAGGGCGGCATCGAGCACCACCTGGATGTGCGTGCCGCTGTCGTGGTGCACCTTGAGCACGCCGCTGGCGCTGTCGTAGGTCCAGCCGGCCGCATTCACGTCAGCGCGCTGCGGCAGCGCCAGACCGCCGGCGCTCACGCCTTGCGGCTGCGTGTTCACGCGCAGCACTTCGGTCGAGGCGGCGTCCCAGGTGTCGTAACTGACTCCATCGCTGGCGTAGGTGATCGCGCGCACGACCGACGACGAGCGCAGCAGGTGGTTTTCACCGGCCGGCGCCCACTCGGGGAAGGCGCCCATGGCGATCATGAAGTGGCGCACGTAGTCGCCGTGCCCGTCGGTGAACCACAGATACGGGTTCTGTCGGGACTCGGCGGGGCCTTCGTTGACGGTGCCGTTGTCGCGCGCCATGTAGGTCGCCCAGTTGAGCGAGCGAAACGCCTTGTCCTTGGCGGCGGCGTCGCCGGTGGCCGCGGCATACAGCGCATTGACCGCGCCGAAGCGCGAGGTGTGGCTGGCCATCTTGTACATGTAGACGCTCTGCTCGGAGATCACGCGCGCGCCGTAGTACAGCCCCGGGTCGCCGGCGTAGTCGCTGCCGAAACGCGACTCGATGTAACTGATCAGCCCCGCGGTTTTGGTCTTCCAGGCGGCGTCGCGTTCGGGGTTTTCGAGCAGGTAGCGCGCGGTCTGTCCGGGGGCGTACTGGTTGATGTTGGAAAACAGGTTGGTGCTGCGCGCCACGTCCTCGAAGTACTGGTTCCAGCGGTTGTTGGTCATCGGGTAGGTCATCAGCCAGGTCCACACCGCCTGGCGCGCGCTCGTGTAGCCGGCCACGTTGCCCAGGTTCAGGCGGATCAACTCGTCGAACAGGCGGATCGGTGCGATCACGTGGCTGCCGTAGTCCTCGACGCTGGCACCACTTTGCGCATTGACCCGAAACGGCCACGGCGAGCGGCTCGCGGTCGTGTTGCTGCGCAGGTTCTTGACCAGCGCGTCGGCGCAGGCGATCGCCGCATCGCGGTAGCGCACATCGCCGGTGATCTGCCAGAAGCGCAGGTAGCCGTGAAAGCCGAGCTCGCCCACCTTGTCGGGCTCGAGCACGCCCGAGCCCTCGCGCAGCGTGTCGTTGCCGTAGGTGATCGACGAGGCCCTGCCGGTCGACCACGGCACCTTGGCCCACGCGCTGGTGGACGGCGTGGTGCCGTACTGCAGCTGGTGGTCGAGCACACCGCGCACGAGGTCGATCACCGCGCGGTTGCCCGAGTAGGCGTAGTACAGCGCGGCCGACTCGGCGAGCATGGCGTTCTTGCCGGCCGGGTTGTTGGGCCAGGTGCTGCCGGCCAGCGTGGTGGGCGAGTACTCCGAGTGGGTGTAGATCACCTTGAGGCCATTGGCCGGATCGGTCGGCATGCGGTTGAGCAGCATGTCCCACGACAGGAAGCTCACTCGGTCGTAGGCGTGGTCTTGCGGCGTGACCCACGACAGCAACTTGCCCCCGGCATCGACCGACACCGGGTGGGTGTCGAGCGTGACGCCAGGCACCACGGCCAGCGCCTCGATGGCGTCATCGGCCATGCCAGGATCGCTGCGCTCGGGTGTCTCGCGCGCCGTGGACACGACGCTGTCCGCGGGGGTGTCCGAGGGGCTGTCCGGGTTGGTTTGGGCGGACTGCGCTGGCGTCGGCAGGGGGTCTGCGGCGCTGCTGCGCGCGACCGCAGCCGCCTTCATGAGCTGCGCGGGGCTGCTGCTCTCACCGCCACCGCAGGCGGCCATCGCGACGGTCAGCGCGCACAGCGTTCCCGTCAGTGTCAAGCGCCCAAGGCGCGGGGTGACCTTTGACATGGGGAACCTCCAGTCTCGCGTCAGACCCGGCAGCCGCGTGGCTGCGCGTGAACTGAAGTGGGCGATCGTGGCGCGTTCGCCGCGCGGTGCGTTGAGACCCGTCAAGCCTCATGTGCGCTCGGCCGCAAAAAGGCCGCGGCAGCCTGCCGGGCGCTACAGCGCGATGATTTCTGCGGTGCCGCCGAGGATGGGCCGGCACAGGATCTTGTAGCCGTCGGCATCGAAGCCGGCGGCCTGCACGTCGAGTCGTTTCGCTTCAGCCGGATCGCTCACGCTGCCCAGGTAGCACCAGTTGCGGATCACGTGGATCTGGCACACGCCGTCGAAGCGCTCGACCAGCCCGACCGCCCCGGGATGCGGCCAGCACGCGATGCGCAGCCCCAGCAGGCTGCTCAACAGGCGGGCGTGGTGCGCCTCGGGCGTCTCGTCGCCGCGGCACACGCCGGCGCACTGGTGCAGCATGGCCCGAAAGCACGGCCGGCCGGGTGCGAGCTTTTCAAGGCCCAGCGCGGCGTAGCAAAGCCGGTGCTCGTCGGCGAGCGCTCGCAAGCCGTCGAGTGCGGCGTGGCGGCTGCCGTACAAGCCGTACAGGTGCGGCTCGGTGGCGAAGTTCAGGTCTTTCGAATGCACCACGGCGGGCGTGCCCTCGCGCAGGCTCAGCGAGCACAGCTGGCGGCTGCGGCGCAGCTTCTGGTTGAGCAGCGGCTGGAGCTGCTTGATCATGCTGGCCTCGAGCAGCAGCGCGCCGATCTCGCCGGCGGTGCGGATGTGGCTGATGCGCCGGGTCTGGCGCAGCATGCGGGCTTCGTCGACGGTGCGCAGGTGCGCCAGCACGCGGGCGCGCAGGTCGACGCTCTTGCCGATGTACAGCGGCAAGTCGCCTTCCTCGCCATGAAACACGTACACGCCGGGCGCGTGCGGCAGGTCCTCGATGGCCTCGCGCAGGTGCGTCGGGTACTCGTACAGCCCCGTGGTGTCGAACTTCGCCCGTCGTGTGCTGGAACTGCGCATCGCTGTGTGAAGGGCACCGGCCACGCTGGCGGCCCCGTGGGGGTGGGAGTCGGGCCGGCATGGCCCGAACGCTCACCGCACGGTAGCAGTTCGCCGGGGCACTTCAGCGCGCTTTCACAGCCGCCACACGTTGAGCCCGCAGCCACGCAAGGCGGCGGGGTCGTAGTTCGACTTGACGTCGATGAAGCAGCCGTTGCGGATGACCTTGCGGCAGAAGTCGTCGGCGTTCATCTCGCGGTAGTGCCGGTGGGCCACGGCAGCGACCATCGCGTCGGCGCGTGGCAACTCGTCCCACGACACCAGACGGATGCCGAACTCGTTGAGCGCTTCCTCGGGGTTGGCCTCGGGGTCGTGCACGAACACCTCGGCACCGAAGCTCTTCAACTCGGCGACGATGTCCATCACCTTGCTGTTGCGCAGGTCGGCGCAGTTTTCCTTGAAGGTCAGCCCCAGCACGTTGACGCGCGCGCCCTTGACGTAACTGCCGTTGGCGAT
>CANFXR010000005.1 GCA_947451035.1 Burkholderiales bacterium | reverse complement strand
CGCGTGATCGAAATCAACCCGGCCGCGGGCGTGGGGTTTGACCCTCACCAGCACCAGGCCATCAGCGTGGTGCCGGCCGAGCAAGAGGCCAACACCGTGGTGGCGGTGCTGCAAAAGGGCTACCTGATTTCAGACCGCGTGCTGCGCCCGGCGCTGGTCACCGTCACCGCACCCAAGTAGCCCACCCCACCTGGCGGGTGGCCGAGCGTGCTCGGGCTGCCCCTTGAAAAACCTCGAGATGTCCAAACCTCGAGCCCCATACAGATTCAGTTTTCAGGAGATTTCGACATGGCAAAAATCATCGGCATTGACCTCGGCACCACCAACTCGTGCGTGTCGATCATGGAAGGCAACACCACCCGCGTGATCGAAAACAGCGAGGGTGCGCGCACCACGCCGTCGATCGTGGCCTATCAGGAAAACGGCGAGATCCTCGTCGGCGCCTCGGCCAAGCGCCAGGCCGTGACCAACCCGCGCAACACGCTGTATGCGGTCAAGCGCCTGATCGGTCGCAAGTTCACCGAAAAAGAAGTGCAAAAGGACATCGACCTGATGCCCTACACGATCGCCGCGGCCGACAACGGCGACGCCTGGGTTGAAGTGCGTGGCCAGAAGATTGCGCCGCAGCAAGTCAGCGCCGAGATCTTGCGCAAGATGAAGAAGACCGCCGAGGACTACCTGGGCGAGACCATCACCGAAGCGGTGATCACCGTGCCTGCGTACTTCAATGACGCGCAGCGCCAGGCCACCAAGGACGCCGGGCGCATCGCCGGTCTGGACGTCAAGCGCATCATCAACGAACCGACCGCCGCCGCGCTGGCCTTCGGCCTCGACAAGAACGAAAAGGGCGACCGCAAGATCGCTGTTTATGACCTGGGTGGCGGCACCTTCGACGTGTCGATCATCGAGATCGCCGACGTTGATGGCGAAAAGCAGTTCGAAGTGCTGTCGACCAACGGCGACACCTTCCTGGGCGGCGAAGACTTCGACCAGCGCATCATCGATTTCATCATCGCCGAGTTCAAGAAGGACCAGGGCGTTGATCTGGGCAAGGACGTGCTGGCCCTGCAGCGCCTCAAAGAAGCCGCCGAGAAGGCCAAGATCGAGTTGTCGAGCGGCTCGCAAACCGACATCAACCTGCCTTACGTGACCGCTGATGCTTCCGGTCCGAAGCACCTGAGCATCAAGCTCAGCCGCTCTAAGCTCGAAGCACTGGTCGAGGACCTGATCGAACGCACGATCGCTCCGTGCCGCATCGCGATCAAGGACGCCGGCATCGCTGTGGGCGCAATTGACGACGTGATCCTGGTCGGCGGCATGACCCGCATGCCCAAGGTGCAAGAGAAGGTCAAGGAGTTCTTCGGCAAGGAGCCACGCAAGGACGTCAACCCCGACGAGGCCGTGGCCGTGGGTGCGGCCATTCAGGGCCAGGTGCTCGCCGGCGACCGCAAGGACGTGCTGCTGCTCGACGTGACCCCGCTCAGCCTGGGCATCGAGACGCTGGGTGGCGTGATGACGAAGATGATCCAGAAGAACACGACCATCCCGACCAAGTTCGCACAGACCTTCAGCACCGCCGACGACAACCAGCCGGCCGTGACGATCAAGGTCTATCAGGGCGAGCGCGAGATGGCCTCGGGCAACAAGAGCCTGGGCGAGTTCAACCTTGAAGGCATCCCACCGTCACCACGCGGCACGCCACAGATCGAGGTGAGCTTCGACATCGACGCCAACGGCATCTTGCACGTGGGCGCCAAGGACAAGGGCACCGGCAAGGAAAACAAGATCACCATCAAGGCCAACTCCGGCCTGACCGAAGCTGAAATCCAGCAGATGGTGAAAGACGCTGAACTGAACGCCGCCGAGGACAAGAAAAAGCTCGGCCTGATCCAGGCGCGCAATTCGGCCGACGCGATGGTGCACAGCGTGAAGAAGAGCCTCGCCGAGCATGGCGACAAGCTCGAAGCTGGCGAAAAGGACAAGATCGAAGCCGCCTTGAAGGACGCCGAAGAGTCGCTCAAGACCGAAGACCAGGCCGACATCGAAGCCAAGACCGAAGCGCTCATGACGGCCAGCCAGAAATTGGGCGAGAAGGTCTACGCCGAATCTCAGGCCGCGGCTGCAGCCGCCGGTGCGGCGGCTGGCGAGGCTGGCTCACAATCGGCAGCCGCGTCAGACAAGCCGGCCGATGACAACGTGGTGGACGCCGAGTTCACCGAAGTCAAAGAAAAGAAGTGACGCGACAACGATGAAGCTGCGGCGCCGGGGCAACCCGGTGTCTGCGCCGCGTCAGGATGCCCCAGCGCTCGCTGAGATCCGGCGCGGCGTTCTTGTTTGAACCAGACGCTGCGGCGTGACGGATGTACCGATGGCAAAGCGCGATTACTACGAAACCCTCGGCGTGGCAAAGAACGCCACCGACGAGGACATCAAGAAGGCCTATCGCAAGCTCGCGATGAAGCACCACCCTGACCGCAATCAGGGTGACGACGCGAAGAAAGCCGAAGAGCGCTTCAAGGAGGCCAAGGAGGCCTACGAGATGCTCTCGGACGCCCAGAAGCGCGCGGCCTACGACCAGTACGGCCACGCCGGCGTCGACCCGAACATGGGTGGCGGGTTCCGCCCCGGTGGCGGCGGTGCCGACGGCATGGGTGGCTTCGCGGAAGCCTTTGGCGACATCTTCGGCGACATCTTTGGTGGCGCGGGTGGTGGTGGTCAGCGACGCGGCGGTGGTGGTGGTGGTGGCGGTCAGCAGGTGTTTCGGGGCAGTGACCTGTCGTACACGATGGAGGTCACGCTCGAGGAAGCCGCAGCCGGCAAGGACACGCAAATCCGCATCCCGGCCTACGAAAGTTGCGACACCTGCCACGGCACCGGCGCGAAGCCGGGCACCAGCCCGAAGGTGTGCGGCACGTGCAATGGCTCGGGCGCGGTCACGATGCGCCAGGGTTTCTTCAGCATCCAGCAAGCCTGCCCGACCTGCCGCGGCATCGGCAAGGTGATCCCCGAGCCGTGCCTGACCTGCCACGGCCAGGGTCGCATCAAGAAGAACAAGACACTCGAGGTCAAGATTCCCGCGGGCATCAACGAAGGCATGCGCATACGCTCGGCCGGCAATGGCGAGCCGGGCACCAACGGCGGCCCCTCGGGCGACCTGTACATCGAGATCCGCGTCAAGCCGCACGAGATCTTCGAGCGCGATGGCGATGACCTGCATTGCACCGCGCCGGTGAGCCTGGTGACGGCCGCGCTCGGCGGCCAGATCCACGTGCCCACGCTCAGCGGCAAGGCCGAGATCGAACTGCCCGAAGGCACCCAGCACGGCAAGACGTTCCGGCTGCGCGGCAAGGGCATCAAGGGGCTGCGTTCGAGCTACCCCGGCGACCTGTATTGCCACGTCACGGTCGAAACACCCGTGAAGTTGACCGAACCGCAGCGCAAGCTGCTGCGCGATCTGGAAGAGTCGTTCCAGAAGAGCGGCGACAAGCACTCGCCCAACTCGAAGTCGTGGTCAGACCGCGTCAAGGACATCTTCAAGTGAGGTGACCCCGGTCGCGCGGGTGGGTCCGGTTCGGCCGACCCGCCTGAAGGCAATGCGAACTCAAGGGCCAAGGCGGCCCAGCCGATATCGACCTTGTCTCGGTGACTTTCGGATTCGCATGCGCGCTGGCTTTTTCATTTCGGTGGTACCTGTCCCACGGCACAGCGGTGAGGCTGCCGGTGCGCGCCGGTGCGCAGCGATGACCGGGTGCCCGAGCGAGCGGGCTTCAGCGCCGGGGCGTGCATGAGGCAAGACAACCCCGAAGTCCACGATTGCAAGGCGCTGGTCATCGACGGCAACAACAACTCGCGCGGCGCGCTGGTGAACATGCTGCGAGACATCGGCGTGGGACAGGTCTCGCAAACGAGCCGTCTGGTGGATGCCCGCAACGAACTCGTGCTGAAGTCATTCGACATCGTCTTGTGCGACTACCACTTTGACAAGTCGCCGATGACCGGACAGGACTTGCTTGACGACTTGAAAGCGTCTGCGCTGCTGCCCTACTCGACAGTCTTCGTCATGGTCACGGGCGAACGGTCTTACCTCAAGGTGGCGGAAGCCGCCGAATCGGCGCTCGACAGCTACCTGCTCAAGCCGCACAGCGCCGGCGCCCTGGAAGAGCGCGTGCTGCAGGCGCTGCGCCGCAAGCGGGTGCTGGGCTACGTCTTCGATGCGATCCGTGCCGGCGACTTTGCCAACGCGGCCAAGATGTGCCTGAAGCGGTTCTCTGCCAGGGACGAGTTCTGGCTTTACGCCGGGCACGTGGGAGCGGAATTGCTGATGCGGCTGAAGGACCACGCCTCGGCGTCGGCGATTTACACCAACGTCTACGAATCCGAGGGGCTGCCTTGGGCCAAGCTCGGCATGGCGCGGGCCGAATTCGAAAGCGGGCAGGCACCCAAGGCGATCCGCATCCTGGAAAGTCTGATCGAAGACTGCCCGTCCTATGCCGACGCCTACGACGTGATGTGCCGGATCCACATCGAAGACGGTGATCTCGGCGCAGCACTCGAAACCTCGCGCGACGCATCACGCTCCACCCCCGAGAGCATCACACGGCTGCAGGCACAGGGCATGTTGGCGTACCTGCTGGGACAGACCAAGGAAGCCTCCCAAGCGCTGGATCGGGCCGTTCGTGTGGGCATCAAGTCCAAGATGTTCGACCACCAGACCCTGGTGATGATGGGGCTGCTTCACTTCGACCAGCGAGAGTCGGGCGAACTCGGCCGGGTCCTTGCACGTCTTGAGCACGCCGCGCAAAGCCGCCCCGGCAGCGCACGGCTGCAATGGATGGCGACAGCCGTCGGCACCTTGAACCGGCTGTTCGCACAAGAATTACCGGGCTGCCTGGCCCTGGGCCGCAAACTGGCGGAGGACATCGCTCACACCGAGTTCGACTGCGAGGCTGCATTCAACCTGCTGGCCGTGCTGGTGCGCTTGCGGCGGGCGAACATCCAATTGCCGGAAGCCGATGCGTGGGTCGACGAGTTGTCGCAGCGCTTTTGCGTGTCCAAGGCATCGTGCGACATGCTTTGCATCGCCACTGGCAACGACGCCGCCTACCGCGCGCTGATTCAAGCAGCCCATGTCGGCATCGGCAGCATGGCCGAAGAGGCCATGAGCCACGCCGTCTCGGGATCACCGTCCATCACGGTCGAGGCGCTGCTGGTCAAGGGCGCGCAAACGCGCAACGCCAAACTCATTGAACTGGCCGGCGCCGTGCTGACGCGGCACGCGGCCAGCATCGACCTGTTCGACGCACTGAGCACGAGGGTCCAGGACCTGAAGATGCGCTATTGTCAAAAGGCGCCGCAAGTCAGCCTGGGGAAAAATCCCCTGCGCGCGACCGGGGGCCTGCAACTTCGCGTTTGAAGCCGCAGCAAGGCGCGCGCTTTGGCACCGGCCGTCGGTTCATGCAACGAGCCGGCGAAGCCGTCCTCAAGTCTGCTCACGGCGGGTCCGATAAGGGCTTTGAACTGTCGCCCCGCGAATGAATTCCATGCCCCTTGAAGCACACCAGGACCCAAGGTCTGAACCCAACCACCCCTTGCGCGTCGAGCGCGGCATGCCTTTCGACAGGGGCGGCTCATGAAGCGAGCGAGTGCTGACCTGCACGATTGCACGGCGCTCGTCATCGACGCCAACCCGGTCTCGCGCAGCGCGCTGATGAACGTGCTGCGCAGCATGGGTTTCGCGGACGTGTCGCAAACCAGCCGGGTGGTCGATGCCAGGCAGGAACTCGAGACCCGCATGTTCGACGTCGTGGTGTGCGATTACCACTTCGACGACACCTCCATCAACGGGCAGGAACTGCTCGACGACCTCAGGCAGGCCAAGTTGCTGCCCTTTGCCACCGTGTTCATCATGGTGACGGCCGAGTGCTCGTACCTCAAGGTGGCCGAGGCCGCCGAGTCGGCACTCGACGGCTATCTGGTCAAGCCCCACCTGCCGTCGGCGCTGGAAGAGCGCATCCTCACGGCGCGCCACCGCAAGCGCAGCCTGGGTCACGTCTTCGAGGCCATTCAGGCCGGGGAATTCGCCAAGGCAGCCAGCCTGTGTCAGGCGCGCTACCGGGCACGGGAAGATTTCTGGCTGTATGCCGCGCGCATCGGCGCCGAGTTGTTTTTGCAAATCGGCGACCACAAGTCGGCCAAGGATCTCTACCAGCGCGCCCATGAAAACGCCCCCGTGTCCTGGACCCGGTTGGGGCTGGCGCGTGCCGAACTGGCCGCAGGCAGCGTCAGCAAAGCCACCAAGATCCTGGACGAGTTGCTCGCCGAAGAGCCCGAATACGCCGACGCCCATGACGTGATGGGCCAGGTGCATCTGGAACAAGGCCACCTGGATCTGGCACTGGCGTCCTTCCGCACCGCGCTGCAGATCACGCCACAGAGCATTCCCCGGCTACAGAAGCACGGCTCGCTTTCGTTTTTCAGCGGCAACCGCGATGACGCCATGAACGACCTCGACCGCACCGTGCGGCTGGGTCTGAGGTCAAAGATGTTCGACATGCAAAGCCTGGTGCTGCTGTGCATGGTCTATTTCGACAAGAAAGACAGCAAGGAATTCAAGCGAGCCTTGGCGAACCTGAACATGCTGGCGCAGAAGAAACCCGAGTCGGTGCGTGCGCAGCGGTTCCTGCGAATTTGCGAAGTGCTCCTTGTGCTCCTGGAACGCAAGGCGGACGAGTGCATGCGCGCAGCCGGTGAACTGGGCCTCGAGATACGCGCCGAAACCTTTGACTGCGAGAGCGCGGTCAACATGCTGGCGTTGATGGTGCGCCTGCGCCGGGCCGAGATCCAACTGCCGCAGGCCGTTCAGTGGGTCAAGGATTTGTCTCAGCGCTTCTGTGTCTCCAAGGTCAGCTGCGAAATTCTTTGCGTGGCGGCCGATGGCGACGAGGACTACTGCGCACTGATCCATGAGGGGTACCACCACATCAGCAGCGTGGCCGAGGAGGCGATGAGTCACAGCGTGGCGGGCGATCCGGCGGTGGCCGTGGAGTCGCTGCTGCAAGGCGGCTCGCAAACGGGCAACGCGAAGTTGATCGAGATGGCTGGCGCGGTGCTGAGCAGGCACTCGAAACACATCGCCCATGGCGACAGCCTGAGCACGAGAGTCAGCGAGCTCAAGGCCCATTACTGCACACAGGGTTCGCAGTTCGGCCTCGGACAAAGCCAACGATCGGCAGGGGGTCTGAAACTGCGCGCCTGAGTGGACTCGGCGCATGGCTGGATCGCCATGCGACAACATCGTCGCAATATATCGCTCCCCCCAAAGGCCATAGGGTCCGATATGGAGTCATCTCCTCAACCCATGGCCGCCAGTGACCACGACCCTTCCGTTTGCCGCTGAAAACACGCCGACCGGGTTCGTCCTGTTGCCGATCTCCGATTGCCTGTCCGCCCCGACGTCATGAGAGTTGCCGACCCCGACCTGAAGGAATGCACTGCGCTGATCATTGACGCGAACCCGACATCGCGCAGCGCGTTGATCAACATCTTGCGTGACATGGGCGTGGGCCAGGTGTCGCACACCAGCCGGATCATCGATGCCAGGCACGAGCTCGAATCCAAGGTGTTCGACATCGTGGTGTGCGACTACCACTTTGACAACGCGTCGATGTCGGGGCAGGAATTGCTCGACGACTTGCGCCAGTCGCAGCTTCTGCCGTTTGCGACCGTGTTCATCATGGTGACGGGCGAGTGCTCCTACCTCAAGGTGGCAGAGGCGGCCGAGTCGGCACTGGACGGCTACCTGGTCAAGCCCCACACGGCGATCGCACTGGAAGAACGGGTTCTGGCCGCTCGGCACCGCAAGCGGGCTCTGGGCTACATCTTCGAATCCATCCAGGCGGGCAGATATGCCGAGGCCGCCAACATGTGCATGGCGCGATACGAGGCGCGCGGGGAGTACTGGTTGTATGCCGCGCGCATGGGCGCAGAGCTTTTCTTGCGAGTCGAAGACCACGAGTCGGCCAAGTCCCTTTACGGCGCGGTCAGTGAGTCCAAGGCCTTGCCTTGGGCCAAGCTCGGTCTGGCGCGTGCGGAACTCGAGTCTGGCGAGGCACCCAGGGCCGCCACGATTCTTGAAAGCTTGATCGCCGAGCAGCCCGGTTATGCGGACGCCTACGACGTGATGAGCCGCGTTCAGCTCGAGCAAGGCGACATGCAAGCGGCAATGGCCACGTATCAGGATTCGCTGAAGGTCACACCGCAAAGCATCCCGCGCCTTCAAAAGCAAGGCATGCTGGCGTTTTTCTCGGGGAACAAGGAAGAAGCGCTGAAGTCCCTGGACCGAACCGTGCGGCTGGGCCTCAAGTCGAAGATGTTCGATGCCCAAAGCCTGGTCTTGCTGTGCATGCTTTATTTCGACAAGCGAGATGCGAAGGAATTCAACCGGGCCATCTCGAGCCTCGAGCAGGCGCTGAGCCGCAACCCCGACTCGGTCCGGCTGCAGCGATTCATGAACATCTGCAAGGTGTTCCACCTGCTGACCGCGCGTCAGGTGGGCGAATGTGTTCGTCTGGTCCGGGAACTGGCCTCAGACATCCGCGACGAGGACTTTGACTACGAGTGCGCCACCAACTTGCTGGCCATGCTGGGGCGCTTGAGGAGCACGGAGATCCAGTTGCCCGATGCCGAAATGTGGGTCGAGCAGATCGCCAAGCGCTTTTGCACTTCCAAGGCTTCCAGCGAGCTGCTGTGCAGCGCAGCCGCTCAGGATCCAACCTATTGCGGGATCATTCGCGAAGGGCTCTCGGCCATCAACCTGATGGCCGAGAACGCCATGTCGCACAGCGTCACGGGCTGCCCGGCCAATTCGGTGGAAGTCTTGCTGGTCAAGGGCACGGAAACCGGCAACGCAAAACTCATCGATCTGGCCAACGCCGTACTCACCAGACACGCCGCCACCATCGAAAACACCGAACCCCTGTCAGCCAAGGTCAATGAACTGAGGTCCCGCTATTGCTCCAAGGGCACGCAGGTGAGCCTGGGGCAGATCAAGGGGCGCGCCGCCGGCGGCATGGTCCTTCGGCTTCAGTAATCGGAGCCGGCACTGCCCGGCGCCAGATTGTCGAACTTGGTCAGCGGCTTCAAGAAGGTCAGCTTGACCGTGCCGGTCGGCCCGTTGCGCTGCTTGCCGATGATGATTTCAGCCACGCCGGGCTCCTTGCAGGCTTCCTTCGTGTAGTACTCGTCGCGGTAGATGAACATGATGACGTCGGCATCCTGTTCGATGGCTCCGGACTCGCGCAGGTCACTCATCATCGGTCGCTTGTCGGTGCGCGACTCGACGCTGCGGTTGAGCTGCGACAGCGCGATCACGGGGCACTTGAGTTCCTTGGCCAGCGATTTCAGGCCACGCGAGATCTCGCCGATCACGGTGGCGCGGTTCTCCTCGTTCGCACCGCCACTGCCGCTCATGAGTTGCAGGTAATCGACCACGATCAGGCCCAGTTGCCCGCACTGTCGGGCCTGCCGGCGTGCCCGCGCCCTCACCTCGCCAGGCGTCAGCGCCGGGCTCTCGTCGATGTACATGTTGACGCGACCGAGCTTCTCGATGGCCTCGGTGAGGCGGCCCCACTCGTCGTCCTTGAGCGCACCGGTGCGCAAGTGCTGCTGATCGATGCGCCCGAGCGATCCGACCAGCCGCAAGGCCAGTTGGGAGGCGCCCATTTCCATCGAAAACACCACCACCGGCAGGCCTTCC
Organism: Burkholderiales bacterium; assembly: GCA_947451035.1. Lineage (GTDB taxonomy): Bacteria > Pseudomonadota > Gammaproteobacteria > Burkholderiales > Burkholderiaceae_C > PBB1. The sequence goes on along the minus strand of CANFXR010000005.1, from coordinate 50,417 downwards.
TGGACCGCGACGTGCTCGGCGATGTTGAGCGCCAGTGCGGTCTTGCCCATCGACGGACGCGCCGCCAGCACGATCAGATCACCGGGCTGGAACCCGGCGGTCATGCGGTCTAGATCGAAGTAGCCGGTGCGCACACCGGTGACTTCCTCGGCGCCGTTCTCGTGCAACTCGGTCACCCGGTCGAGCAGTTGCACCACCAGGTTGTCCATGGTCTGAAAGCCCTGCTTCGAGCGCGAGCCTTCTTCGCCGATCTTGAAGATCTTGCTCTCGGCGTCGTCGAGGATTTCCGACACCGCGCGCCCTTGCGGATTGAACGCGCTGGTCGCGATGTCGTCGCTGGCCGAGACCAGTTTGCGCAGCACCGAACGCTCGCGAACGATCTCGGCGTAGCGACGCAGGTTGGCCGCGCTCGGTACGCTTTGCGCCAGTGAATTCAGGTAGACCAGGCCGCCGCAATCGTCGGCCTTGCCGAGGCTTTGCAGCTGCTCGTACACGGTGATCACATCGGCCGGCTTGGTCGCGTTGACCAACGAGCCGATGGCGCTGTAGATGGCCCGGTGCTCGAAGCGGTAGAAGTCGCTCTCGGTCAGCAAGTCGGCCGCGCGGTCCCAGGCGCTGTTGTCGAGCAGCAGGCCACCGATGACGCTTTGCTCGGCTTCGAGCGAATGAGGAGGGATCCGCAGGCGGGCGACTTCGTCATCGCCACGAGACATGGGGGAAGGAATCTGAGCAGAGGCGAACAAGGCTGACATCAGCCCATCATAAGTTCGGCAGACTCGATCACCTGTGGGTAAACCTGTGCAAATCCTGGGCACGAACGGTGGAAATTCAGCGCTTGGGGCCGAAAAGGCACTTCACCGCGTGCCCATGAAAAAAGGCCGGCAGAGCCGGCCTTTCAACGCATCGCAAAGACGATGGGGTCAGGCGACGTCGCCCACCACCACCACCTTGACTTCAACCACGACGTCGGTGTGCGGAGCCACCGAAACCAGGTGCTCGCCGACCGTTTTCAACGGGCCGTTGGGCAGGCGAACCTGCGACTTGGCCACCTTGAAGTCGATGCGTGTGAGCGCCTCGGCGATGTCGTTGTTGGTGACCGAACCAAACAAGCGACCGTCCACACCGGCCTTCTGGGTGATGTGGATCGTGCGACCGGACATTTTGTCGGCCAGCGCCTGGGCTTCGGCCAGCTTTTCGGCAGCTGCCCTCTCGAGATCGGCGCGCTTGGCTTCGAACTCCGCGATCGCGGCCGTGGTGGCACGACGTGCTGCACGGGTCGGGATCAGGAAGTTGCGGGCGTAGCCGTTCTTGACCTGAACCACGTCACCGAGGTTGCCCAAGTTCGCCACTTTTTCCAGCAAGATGATTTGCATGATGGTTCCTTACTCAGACGCGATGCTGATCGCTGTACGGCAACATCGCCAGGAAACGAGCCCGCTTGATGCAGGTGGTCAACTGGCGCTGGAAGAACGCACGCGTGCCGGTCAGGCGAGCTGGCGTGATCTTGCCGTTCTCGCCGATGAAGTCACGCAAGGTGTCCACGTCCTTGTAGTCGATCTCGGTCACACCGGTGACGGTGAACCGGCAAAAACGCTTGCGGCGAAACAGCAGCGATTGCTGATTGCGCTTGGGCTTGCGGTCTTTAGAAAACTTGCCTTTACCACGGGGCGGTGCCATATGAAACCTCTTTCAAACTTTGTTCGGGTACTGACCGTCTTGGATATCAGTCCAGTTCGGTCACGTGAAAAACGATGCCTTTACCGTTGCGCTGCGAACCCAGAAAGCCGGCAAAACCGTGCGTGCTTCCCAGTTCGATCCGGCTCAACGTGCCGGTGATATCACCCACCGCCCGCGCCCTGATTTCCATGGAAACCTGACGCGGCAAACCGTTTTGCGTGACCTGCGATTCATGCCTGAGGCTCAAATCGAGGGCCGGCAACCCGGCGGGGGTGTAGCGCAATGCGCCCCGCTCAACCACACAAGCCGTGAGAACCAGTCGGTTCATTCGCGCCGCGCGATCAAGCGGACATCACCAAGCCGGTTCAGGCCATCGACTCCTGCTGCGAGCGGCGGTCATCGCGGTCAGATGTCTTCATCATGACCGACGGTGTCGTCTCGGCCTTGCTCTTGAGCACGGTCAGGTGGCGCAACACGGCATCGTTGAAACGGAAACCGGTTTCCAGTTCAGCCAGCACTTCCTTGCTGCATTCGATGTTGATGCAAAGGTAGTGGGCCTTGGCCAGTTTCTGGATCTGATAGGCCATCTGACGACGACCCCAGTCCTCAACCCGGTGAACCTTGCCACCACCGGCAGTGATCACGCCCTTGTAACGTTCCAGCATCGCTGGAACCTGTTCGCTCTGATCCGGGTGAATCAGCAGCACGATTTCGTAATGACGCATTGAATCTCCTTGTGAATTCCGACATTGGAAGCCACCCCGATGCGTCGACATGGGTGTGGCAAGGTGAGCCCGCGAGTATATGCCGCCGGCACAGGCCTGGGGCGATCCATCAACCCGCCTGGTCAGCCGCGGTTGTTTTTCACTTCGGGTGGTCGGGGGATCAGACCGCCACTTCGACGCCACGGTTGGCCAGCGCATCGGCTCTTTCGTTGCCGGGGTCGCCGGAGTGCCCCTTGACCCAACGCCATTCGACGTGGTGCAAGGCACGCAGGGCATCGAGCCGCTGCCACAGGTCGGCGTTTTTCACCGGTTTGCGATCGGCCGTCAGCCAGCCGCGCAGCTTCCAGTTGTGGATCCACTCGGTGATGCCCTTGCGCACGTAATCGCTGTCCGTGTAGACCAGCACCGAGCAGGTGCGCTTGAGCGACGCGAGCGACTCGATCACGGCCGTGAGTTCCATGCGGTTGTTGGTGGTCAGCAACTGGCCGCCGAACAGTTCTTTCTCATTCCCGTCGCAACTCAGCCAGGCACCCCAGCCTCCGCGTCCGGGATTGCCCTTGCAGGCGCCATCGGTGTAGATCGTCACTTGCGGACGCGAAATTTGGACAGGATCATTCATCTTCATTGGATGGGTACAAGCCGTGGGGCACGATGACGCGCTGCGGTTGCTGGTTCGTCACCACGGCCTGGGGAACCCCGGCCTTGCGGCGGCGCGCCCGCGCCAGTCCCACCAGCCGCATGCCGCGCACGCGCTTGACCGCGCTCAGCGCGTACACGGCGCCAAGCACCGGCCACCACCGGTCGCCGGCAGGCTCCATCCACTCAAAGCGCGAAAGCCACTTCTCGGACGTGATCGGAGGTCGGTAGCAACCGAAGCGCCCGGTCTCCACTTCGAAGCTGAGCAGACGAAGCCAGTCGCGCAGGCGGCGGTAGGCGATGAGTTCGCCTTCGTGAGGCAGGAACCGCGAGTGACTCGGGCCCAAACCCAGGCGCCGGCGCGCGTTGGAGCCGTACTGCCGCAGGCCCCACAGGCTGGTCGGGTTGAAGCCGATGATCACCACGCGGCCCTCCGGCATCAGCACCCGTTCGACTTCACGCAAGGTCAGGTGGGGATCACGCGCCAGCTCCAGCGCATGAGGCAACACCACGAGGTCGAGGCTTTGGCTGTCGAAGGGCAAGGCATCGAAGTCGCAGGTCAGCGACACGGCCATCACAGCGCCTGACGGCGATTTGGCCGCCGCACAAGTCTGTTTGGAATCAACCCGCCAGCGATGCGGCATGCGGTTGGCACGCAGTGAGTCAAGTTCGGGCAGGCCCAGTTGCACCGCATGGAAGCCGAACACGTCGGCCACCACCGAGTCGAGATAACGCTGCTCCCACTGCAGCAAGTAAGCCCCGAGCGGACTCGTCAGCCAGTCGCTCAAACTTATACTCGGCGCGGATTCAGACATGGATTTTCTTGCACTGCCCGCGTTCAACGACAACTACATCTGGATCTTTCACGATGGGGTGGAAGCCGCCGTCGTTGATCCGGGAGATTGTGCGCCGGTGCTCGCAGCGCTGGATCGTCTCAAGTTGAGACTCGCGGCGATTCTAGTAACGCATCACCATCAGGATCACGTGGGCGGCCTGGCCGGTTTGAGGGCCCGCTTCGATGTGCCCGTCTACGCGCCAGCACTCGAGTCCATCCCCGGCCCTTGCATCGCTGTGACGGGCGGGGACAGCGTGCTGGCGATCGGCTCGCGCTTCGAGGTGATTGATGTGCCAGGGCACACGCGCGGCCACATCGCGTACCTTCATCGCCCGGCCGATGACACTCAGGCGCCTGTGCTGTTTTGTGGTGACACGCTTTTTTCAGGCGGTTGCGGTCGACTGTTTGAAGGCACGCCACAGCAAATGCACGACTCGCTTCAAAGACTGGCCGGGCTGCCCGGCAACACACGCGTGTGCTGCGCCCATGAGTACACACTGTCGAATCTGAAGTTCGCGCAGGCAGTGGAGCCCGACAGCGCAGCGTTGAAGGACTACACCCGCTGGTGCGAACAACAACGCGCTGAGGGCCTGCCCACCCTGCCCGCTCGCATCGCCACGGAGCGTGCCGTCAATCCATTCCTGCGCTGTGAGGTGGCCACGGTGATCAACGCTGCGAAGCGCCATGGGTCGACCAGCGATGATCCCGTCGATGTCTTTGCGGCCTTGCGGCAATGGAAGAATGAATTTCGATGACTGACCCGATCCGCCCGGCCCTGCGCCGTCTGTTGTTTGCCGGCGTGCTGACCTTGTCGGTCTGGGCCGTCGGCTCCGGCTGCGCCACCTCCTCGACCAGCCAGAGCGCGACGGCGGCCACAGGGGCGTCCGGCCAGACGGCCATGCTCACCGGGCCAAGCGCGTCGGGCCTGCAGGCCACGACCGACGACCCCCTCGGCTCGGCCCTGGCCTCGGGGGCGTTGGGACCCGTGGACCCGATGCGCCCCGGTGTGCGCATCGATCTCGACAGCGCTGCGGCCAAGGCCGATCTGTGGGTGCGCGTGCGTCGCGGCTTCGCCATGCCCGACATCGACAACGACCTGGTTCGCGAGCGCGAGCGCTGGTACGTCAGCCGGCCCGACTACGTCGAGCGGATGACCACGCGCGGCGGGCGCTACCTGTTCCACATCGTCGAAGAACTCGAGTCACGAGGGATGCCCACCGAACTGGCCTTGCTGCCTTTCATCGAAAGTGCTTTCAATCCGCAGGCGATGTCATCGGCCAGGGCCTCGGGCATGTGGCAGTTCATGCCGGCCACCGGACGCGACTTCGCGTTGAAGCAGAACATCTTTCGAGACGACCGGCGTGACGTGCTGGCATCGACTCGCGCGGCACTCGACTACCTGCAGCGCCTGTATGGAATCTTCGGCGACTGGCATCTCGCGCTGGCCGCCTACAACTGGGGCGAAGGCAACGTGCAGCGCGCCATGGCGCGCAACCAGAGGGCCGGCTTGCCCACCGACTACCTGAGTCTCAAAATGCCCGACGAGACACGCAACTACGTCCCCAAGCTGCAAGCGGTCAAGAACATCATCGCCTCGCCGCAGTCGTTCGGCCTGACGCTGCCGGCAGTGGCCAATCATCCCTACTTCCTCAGCGTGCCGATCCAGCGCGACATCGACGTGGACACGGCCGCCGGGCTGGCCGGCATCACGCTGGACGAGTTCAAGACACTGAACCCGCAGATGAACAAGCCGGTGATCCTGGCGGCCGGCACGCCGCAAATCCTGCTGCCCTACGACAACGCCAGCAGCTTTGTGAACAAGCTCGCGGCGCACCGCGCACCGCTGGCCACCTGGACGGCCTGGGTCGCCCCGAAGACCATGCGCACGGCCGATGCGGCGCATCAGTTGGGCATGGACGAGCGCCAGCTCAGCGAGGTCAACCACATCCCGCCGCGCATGCTGGTCAAGGCCGGATCGACCTTGCTGGTGCCGCGCAGCGAACACCGCCTGGGCGATGTGGCCGAAGGCGTGGCCGACAACGCCACGATGACACTTGCACCCGATGTGCCACCACTCAAGCGTGTGGTCCTGAAGGCCGGCGTGCGCGACTCGGTGCCCGGCATCGCCAGGCGCTACGGCCTGCTGGCCGCCCGGGTGGCCGAATGGAACTCGCTGCGCATCGACGGGCGCTTCAAGCCGGGTGCGCCGATCGTGATTTATCAAGCGGCCGGGCAAGCGCCCAAGCGCAGCACCAAGCTGGCGGCCCGCTCGCCAGCGGGCAAGGGGGCGTTGTCCGCCAAAGCAGCGAGCGCCGCTGCCAGCGCGGCGCCGGCACGCAAGCCACTGCGGGTGGCCTCGCGCTGATCAGGCGCCCGACAGCAGCAAGGTCACGTTGACCGCCAAGGCGACGATGAACACCACCGAGCGCGCCAGGGCCCAGTCGCGCAGGTAGCAGCCGATGTACGCGCTGCGCAGCACGATGAAGCTCACCGCCAGCGCATCGACCCGAGCTTGATTGGCGCCGGCCTGCTGAGCCAGCAGCACCGCCCCGATGAAAAACGGCAGCGCCTCGAAGCAGTTGGACTGCGCCGCATTGGCGCGCTGCCGCCAGCCCTGCTGCCGGGCCATCCACTCACGCGGCGTGTTGTTGTCGTAGCCACCTTGCGAAGGCGGCTTCGAAAACGTGCCGCTCTTGGCGATGCCCGCACAGACGATCGGCATCAACGAAGCGATCAGGACACACACGGTGGACACACTGCTCATGGAAGGCTCCTCAACGACGGTCAACCAGCGCATGCGCGATGGTGCCCAGATCCACATACTCGAGTTCGCTGCCCACCGGCACACCGCGCGCCAGCCGGGTCACACGCAGGTTGCGCGCCTTCAGCGCCTCGCTCACCGCGTGAGCCGTGGCTTCGCCTTCGGCGGTGAAGTTGGTCGCCACGATCACCTCTTCAACCCCGGGCTGCGCGGCGCGGTCTAGCAGTTCACGCAACCCGATGTCGTGCACACCCACCCCGTCGAGCGGGCTCAGCCGCCCCATCAGCACGAAGTAGCAGCCCGGATAGCTGCCAGTGCGCTCCATGGCGGCCTGATCGGCCGGGGTCTCGACGACGCACAGCAAGCGCGCGTCGCGCTGCGGATCGGCGCAAATGCCGCACAACTCGCTTTCGGTGAAGGTGTGGCAGCGCGCGCAGTGCCGCACGTTGGCCACCGCCGTCTGCAAAGACAGCGCCAGACGCTGCGCGCCGGCCCGATCGTGCTGCAGCAGATGCAATGCCATGCGACGCGCTGACTTCTCGCCCACCCCGGGCAGGCCTCTGAGGGCATCGACGAGCGCGTCGAGCGCGGGCTCAGCCATGCCGGTGAGAGCGGCTCGAGCCGGTCAAAACGGAAACTTCATGCCGGGCGGTAGCGGCATGCCGGCAGTCACCTTGCCCATCTTTTCCTGGGAGACCTCTTCGGCACGGCGCAGGCCGTCGTTGAAGGCGGCGGCCAACATGTCTTCGAGCATGTCCTTGTCGTCAGCGAGCAGGCTCGGGTCGATGACCACGCGCTTGACCTCGTGCTTGCAGGTCATCGTCACCTTGACCAACCCGGCGCCGGACTGGCCCTCGACTTCGATGTCGCCGAGTTCGTCCTGAGCCTTCTTCAGGTTGTCCTGCATGGCCTGGGCTTTCTTCATCAAGCCGGCGAGTTGGCCCTTCATCATGGTGAGATCTCCTTGGTAAGTGTCAGCAATGCTTTATTGGTATTTGACCGAGCCGGGCACGATGCGCGCGCTGGGGTACTGGTCCATCAGCGCGCGCACGGCCGCGTCGTCGTGAATGATCTGTTCGGCCTGGTGCTGTCTGCGTTCGCGCTCGGCGGCGTTGCGCAAGGCGGGCGTGTCGATGACCGCGCCGCCACGCACTTCAAGCCGGATGTCGCTGCCCAAGTGCTGCTTCAAGGCAGCCTCGAGCTTGTCGCACTGGGCCGTGGAGCGCAGCGTTTCGCGGTCGACCTGCAACACCCAGGCCGGTGGCGAGGCAGCCTCGTCGATGCCCAGGCACTGCGACTGCTGCGCGAGCTCACGCACCATCGCGCTGATGCTGCCCGCGCGAGCCATGGCATCGACCACGCCCGCCCAGCGATCGCCCAAAGGCGTGGTGGCCACGCTGAGCACCGCAGCAGCCGAAGGCACGCGCTGCGGCGCGGCCTGAACGGGATCGACGGCGACGAGCGCGGCCGGTGTCGAGGCCTCAAGCACCTCGACCGGCCGTTCATCGCCAATCTCAGCATCAACCCAAGGCGGCGGCGTGCGCTCGGCCACCCGAACGGCCACCGCCTGCGGCCTTGCGACAACCGCTGGCGCAGCGATCTGAGCGACTGGTGGCACCGGCACTTCATGCCTGGCCACACGGCTGGCCACCGCGGCCGCGGCAGCCGGCTTCGCCAAGGACGGCACAGGCTCGTGCGTCGCCGGGCCGCCGGACGGGCAAAACGCCAGCATGCGCAGCAACACCATGACCAGACCGCTGTGCTCATCGGGTGCCAGCGACAACTCGCCACGGCCATGCAAGGCCATGCTGTAGATCAGCTGAATCTCGTCGGCCGCCAGCCGTGACGACAACCGCGCCGCCGCCAGCACCTCAGGCTCGCTGGTGTCCAGCGCATCGGGCACCGCCTGGGCCACGGCCATCTGCTGCAGCAGATCGGCCATTTCCTCGAGCGTGCCCACGGCCGACAGACCGAGCGCACGCAATGCATCGGCTTCGGCGAGCAGCGCCCGGCCGTTGCGATCGGCCAGCGCCTCGATCAGGCGAATGGCGTGGCTGCGGTCGACCGCGCCGAGCATGTCGCGCACGGCGGATTCGACCAGCGCACCGCCACCGAACGCGATGGCCTGGTCGGTGACCGACAGCGCATCACGCATCGACCCGCGCGCAGCGCGCGCCAGCAAGCGCAGCGCTCCGGCTTCGGCGGGGATGCCTTCGGCCGCCAGCACGTGCGCCAGATGGTCCTGCACGGTGCGCGCGCCCATCGGCCGCAAGTTGAACTGCAAGCAGCGCGACAGCACGGTGGCGGGCACCTTTTGCGGGTCGGTGGTTGCCAGCACGAATTTCAGGTACTCGGGCGGCTCTTCCAGAGTCTTGAGCATCGCGTTGAACGCGGTGTTCGACAGCATGTGGACTTCGTCGATCAGATAGACCTTGAAGCGCCCGACCACCGGTTTGTAGACCGCCTGGTCGAGCAGCGGCGTGATCTCTTCGACGGTGCGGTTGGAGGCCGCGTCGAGCTCGATGTAATCAACGAAGCGCCCGGCATCGATGTCGCGGCAGGCGCTGCACACGCCGCACGGGCTGGCGGTGATGCCGCCCTGGCCGTCGGCGCCGGTGCAATTCAGCGACTTGGCGAGGATGCGCGACACCGTGGTCTTGCCCACGCCGCGCGTGCCGGTAAACAGATAGGCATGGTGCAAGCGGCCCTGCGTGAGCGCGTTCGCGAGCGCCTGCACCACGTGTTCCTGCCCCACCAATGCGTCGAAACTTCGGGGGCGGTATTTGCGGGCGAGCACCAGGTAACTCATCGATCGATTCTAGTTGCCGACCACTGCGGCGCCCGGCGGCGCGGGGGCTGCCGGATAATCCGTCGGTTCCCCCTCAGTCCCACTTGCCGCGGCTCCGCGCAGCCCTCGCCCATGACCACCACCCCGCCTTTCGCGACCGACCACGGCACGCTCAGCTACGCGCAATCGGGCGTCAATTACGACCTGATCGACCCGCTGAAAATCTCGGCCCAGCGCGCTGCCGCAGCCACCGGCGCCCACCTCGCGGCGCATGGGTTCAGCGAAGTCACGGCCTCCCGGGGCGAGTCGGCCTACGTGGTCGATGTGGGGCCGTTCTACTTGGCCAGCATCGTCGAGTGCCTGGGCTCGAAAGCGCTGGTGGCCGACGAGATGCAGCAATTGACCGGCATCAGCCACTACGACGCGATCGCGCAGGACACGATCGCCATGGCGATCAACGACCTGATCACCGTGGGCGCCACGCCGCTGGTCGTGCAGGCCTATTGGGCGGCGGGCGGCTCCGACTGGTTTGCCGATGCACAACGGGCACAAGCGCTGGTCGCGGGCTGGAAGAGTGCCTGCGACCGCTGCAGCGTGGCCTGGGGCGGCGGCGAGACCCCGGCGCTCGCCGGCATCGTGGCCGACGGCCGCATCGATCTGGCCGCCTCGTGCACCGGACTCATCAACCCGAAAGAGCGCCTGTCGGTGGGCGACCGGCTGGCCCCGGGAGACGCCATCGTGCTGCTGGCCTCGAGCGGCATCCACGCCAACGGCCTGAGCCTGGCGCGCAAGCTGGTCGAGCGTTTGCCCGAGGGCTACCTCACGCCGATCGAACCCGGCGTGTCGACGCTCACCTACGGCGCAGCACTGCTGGCACCCACGCCGCTGTATTCGCCCGTCACCGAAGCGCTCTACCGCGCCGGCGTGATCCCGCACTACTGCGCCAACATCACCGGCCACGGCTGGCGCAAGCTGCTGCGGCATCCGGCCGTACACACCTACCGCATCCACACGCTGCCCGAGGTTCCGGCCGTGCTGCGGTTCATTCAGCACCACGCGCAGCAAGACGATCGCGAGGCCTACAGCACCTTGAACATGGGCGCGGGTTTTGCGCTTTTCGTGCCGGCCGATCAAGCCGAACGCACCGTGGCGGTGGCCGAAGCGCAAGGCGTGCGTGCGTGGGTTGCCGGGCGGGTCGAAGCCGGCCCCAAGCGGCTGCTGATCGAGCCGCTGGGCCTCGAATTCGGTGACGACGCGCTGCAATTGCGCTGATTCGCCGGCCCGCGGCCGCGCGGTCGGTCACTACAATCGACCGGGACGGGCCTCCCCGCATGGAAGCGCGGCCAACCGGGTCAGGTCGGGAACGAAGCAGCCCCAACCGTTGCGACCAGTGCCGGGGTCAGGCTCGTCACCCTTCTCAGTTCATGTGGCCTGCCTGAAGGCCATCACGGCCTGATTGCGCAGCGTGCGCAGCAAGGCCAGTTCCTTCTCCCCGAGTTCGATGCCGCCCGCGGTCGACTGATCGGCATAGATCAGCGCAAAGGGCGCGCCCTTGAGCATCAGCGGCAGCAGCAGGAACGATGGCGCGTTGACGGTGCTGCGGTACCAGGCGGGCAAGCGCGAGACCATTTGTGGTGTGGTCGCGTCGCGGATCAGCGTATCGGCGCCCTGCATGCAGACCACCGCGAACAAGTCCGTGCTTTCCTTCAGGTCGATCTTGAACGCCGCGGTGGCTGCATGGACGTCCGCACCGAGCCCGAACCGGCCCGTCAGGCGTTCGATCTTGGGGTCCCGCAGGCAAAACACCACCCGCTGAAAACGAAGCGCGCGGAACATCGTCTCGAGGATCATGCGCAGCAACTCGTTGAGCTTGAAGTTCTCGACCATCGAATCCGTGATGTCGTGGATGCCGGCCGCCAGGATGTCGGCCGCCTGAGCGCCTTCGCCGGGTTCGGCAGGCGTGGCAGCCGCCGCTCTCAGCGCATGCGCTGCCAGGGAGTTGGCGTCGACTGGCTCGGGGCTGTCCGTGGCCGGGGCCAGCAGCCTGGCCGCTGGCGAGTGGCCGGGCACCGACAGATTCATCGCACGCGCCGAATCTGCCAGCTTGAGGCGTGCGGCCGCGGTCGCCTCGGAGATCTGGCGGGCGCTGCAGCCCAGCGCCCGGGCGTAGCGCTCGGCCGTGCGGTTGATGGCGACGCTTGACGCCGCCGGGTCGCAGCGCAGCAGCGTGTCGGTCAAGTCGTTGGCGGCCATCGCCAGCCAGCGCAGGCGTTCGGGGAGTGTCTCGGGCGGGCGCGTCGGCGGCTCGTCGAGTGGCCTGCGCATGCAGCGCTGCAGGGTGTCGGGCAGCCCCCAGGACCGGGCGACACCCACGCCCAGATCTTCGAAGTCCAGGCCCAACACTTGGACCGATGCGGCACGCTCGGCGCCGGCGCGGGGTGCATCACCTGCCGCCACACCGCTGCCGACCAGCGCGCGAATTTGCCGGGCTTCTTCGGGAAAGTAGAACTCCGTGAGCAAACGCCCGAGGTTCTGGAACATCGAGCCGATGAAGGCTTCTTCGGCGTCGGGCCCCGCGCCATACAACTCGGCGGCCAGCGTGCCGGCCATCAACGAGCGCACGAACTCGTCCTTGAGCAGACCCGCGTGAGCCTTGTCGTGCATGTGCTCGAGCAGCATCAGGCTGAGCGCCATGTTGCGTATGCCGGCGAATCCGACCAGCGCCGCAGCCCTCGACACCGTGCTGATGGTGCCGGGCCCGCCATGCCGGAAGCTCACCGTGTTAACCAGCCTCAACAACTTGTTGGTGAGCGCCACGTCCTTGAGGATCTCGTTGGCCAGACTGTTGAGGTTTTCGGTTTCCGAATTGGCCACGCGCTGGATGCGGTTGACCGCATCGGACAGCGCCGGAAAGTCGCTGCGGTGACGCATGCGGCGCAGCAGGAAATCCAGCGCCGGGCTGCCGTCTTCGGCCGATCCACCCGCGTCAAGCGCCGACTGCGCCCAGCCCTGCAGCGCCTGGGAAAACGCCTCGGCACTCGCAAAGCGCCGCGCCGGATCGCGTGCGATCGCACACAGCACGATGGCGCGCAAGGCATCGTCGGCATCGGCACCCATGCCCGCCGGCAGGGCGATGTCCTCGTGGGCGACGCGGCCGATCGCCGGCTGCGAGTCGTCGACGGGAATGACCGGCTTGCCCGCCAGCAGTTCAGCCATCAGCAAGCCAGCCGCAAAAATATCCATCGACGGCGAGGCAGGCAACCCCTCGGCCGACTCAGGCGACAGATACCCCGGGGTGCCAAAGATCCGGGCGCCGAGTGAGGTGTCGTCGACCCACCTCGCAATGCCGAAGCCCGTGACACGAACTCGCCCATGGGCGTCGAGCCGCACGCTCGAGGGCTTCAAGTCACGATGCACCACGCCAACTTTGTGAGCGCAGTCCAATGCAGCAAGAACCCCGAGGGTGATGCTCACTGCCGCAGACACGGCGAAGGCACCCTGGGCACGCAAGGCTTCGGCCAGCGTCTGCCCTTCGTCGTACTCGCAGACCACGAAGGGCTGGCCATCGTGCACATCGACCTCGAACACCGGAACAATGTGGTGGTGGGACAGCTGGCTGGCGCGGCGCACGTCACTCAACCACCCCTGCAACCCGTCCTCGTCAAAAAAATCGGAGGGGTTGAAGAGCGCCACCGACACCTCTCGTTCAAGGTGCAGGTCGAAGCCCCGCCAGACGGTCACCCGTGTGCCGGTGCCCAGAATGCTCCGCAGCTCGAAGCGGCCCCGCAACAGCGTGGACGGTGCGGCAGGGGTCATCTCAACCCAGAGTCGTGGCCGGCCTTGCCAAGGGCGCAGACTCCCCTCGAACCGAGGGCTCCAGACTGCACGGGAGCGCCCGTGCGCACGGCCTCACGCGCGGTGGCCAAGGCTTCCTGGACGCCACGCGGCGTCAACCCGAGGCTCTTGGCGTAGCGCTGAGCGGGCAAGTTGCGCAAGGCCGCCGCCTTCGCTGCAGCGGCCTTGGAGGCGGCTGAGCCTGACGCCGCCAAGGACGGCTCGCCACGTTCATGCCCTTCGGTCGCCGAAGCCAGCATCGCATCGACCGCCTCGTTGGCGGCGCTGGCCGTGAAGCGCAAGACGTCACTGTCGCCTTCCGGGGAACGTACCGGCCGGTCCTTGGGCAGGCAGCGAATCATGTGCAGCATTTCCTCACCCAGACCCCAGTGACGCGCCACGGCGGCTCCGAGCGCCTCGATATCGATGCCCAGCACGGCGAAAGAGGCTTCGGACTCGCTCCAACCTGCCCGCACCGGCGCATCCGGTTTGGCATCCGGGTCCGCGGGCGGGCTTTGCATCAGGCGGCGGATCTGCTCGAACTCGTCCGGAAAGTGATACTGCGCCAGCAGCCGCCCGAGGTTTTGCAGCACGGTCACCAGATAGACCACTTCGCCGTCGTACCCCGCGGGACGCAGCGCCTGTGCCGTGTAGCCGGCCAACCGCACACGATCCATCAGCGCTCGCAACGCCTTGGCATGGATTTCCGACAGCGGCCCGGGCCACTGCCGCAGTGAATTGGCAGCCCGGCGCACGCCATTGAGCCCCAGCAAGGCCATCGCTCGGCGGATGGTCAACACCGGCGCGGCCGCGGGTCCCTGAGTGCCCTGGACATGCGAGGAATTCACCTCGCGAAGCAACTCGAAACTCAGCGCCATGTCCTGCAAGATATGGTGAGAGATCTCTTCGGTGTGCTGGCCGTCCATGCCGGCAAGACGTTCGATGCGCGAACTGATGCCGGGCCCTGCGGGCAACACGCCTACCGTGCGCAAACGGTCCAGCATCAATTCGAGCGGTCCGTCGCTGCCCAGCGCCTCGGCGTCCAGCCAGCCTTGCAAGGCGCGCAGAAAACTGCGTGCGTTCACATAGTGCTGCGTGGGCTGGCTTGATGTGCTGCGGTTGGCTATCGCGCGCAGTGCCTCGGGAATGGGATGAGGCGTGCTCCAGGGCAGCCTCAGAAAGTCATGGCCGAACGGCGGCAACCGGCGCCCGACTTTCATGACGTCGGGCTCTTCGAGCGGCGAGGCGCCACTCAACAACCTGTGCAACAACACGCCGCAGGCCAGCACATCGCACCCTGCCGCTTCACGATGGGCACGCAGGGCGTCGGCCTCAACCAGCGAAGCCCGGTCGGCCCCTCGCGCTGCTGCTTTGGCAGGCGCGGACGGGGACGCTCCGCTCGCACCACGGGTGCCGAGCGACATCACCTGAACCCTGCCCGCATCACTGATCTGCAGACTGTGGAGTTGCAGATCATGGTGGGCCGAGCCGGCGTCGTGTGCAAAAGCCAGCCCCTCCAGCACCTGACAAAGCCACCCGACCGCCTCCAGCGGCGAGGGATGCGGATGCTCGGCCAGCCGCTCGCTCAGCAATACGCCGTGCGAGCGGTCAACAGCCTGATAGGGCCAGTGCTCCTGAACCGCCACCTCGACCGCCCGCGCCAGATGGGGGTGGGCCAGGCGGCCCGCCTGATGCACCTGCGCCAGCCAGTCCTCGAGCGCACCAGGGTCGACCGGCTGCACTCTCGGAAGGCTCAACACGAGTTGCTGCTGAGTTCGAGGATCGTTGACCAGCCACACCATGGTGCCCTGACTCTTGCCGAGCAGGCGCAACAATTCAAACCGGCCGAAGTGCGGGACTGTCTGTGCCGACGGAGCGGCTGCGGGTGTGGCGGGTGCCGTCATGGTGCGGAAAATGGACTGACTTCGATTGCAACCGCAGTGCGGGTGATTGCAAGCCTCGAAATCACAGGCGTTTGTGGCTCAATTGATGGCGTCGTCGGCTTGCCGCGCCAAGCGCCCGAGGTGTCCAACGATGGCCGTGGCAAAGAGTCTCGCCGCTGAAGGCAGCGAAACAATCCAGCAAACCCGCGATCTGCGAGCACGCATTTGCACAGACGCGAAAACTCTTTGCGATGGCATCGATAGAAAAGCTGTTGCTTACCGCCCCCTGAACGCCCCTGATCCGGCGGTGCGATGTGTCAGAATATTTTCAGGCTGCCGATCATTCTTCGGGCCAGTGCGTAATGAGGACTCACCATGAGCAGCGAACTGATCAAACACACTTCTGACGCCTCTTTCGACGGCGATGTCATTCAGTCAACGAAGCCCGTCTTGGTGGATTACTGGGCTGAATGGTGCGGTCCTTGCAAGGCCATTGCGCCGCTTCTCGATGAGGTCGCGAAAGATTACTCAGACCGGTTGCAAGTCGCCAAGATGAACGTTGACGAAAACCGTGACGTTCCTGCCAAGTTCGGGATTCGCGGAATTCCGACGCTGATGATTTTCAAGAACGGGCAACTTGCCGCCACCAAAGTGGGCGCCCTGACCAAGGCCCAACTGACCGCCTTCATCGACAGCAACCTATAATTCATGGGTACGAGGCTCTCCGCCTCGTCTACCCCACTCGGTGGCAGCCCGTTTTCTTGCGCGTTGGCTCCCGAATTTTCCGCAGTTCTCTCGATACATCGTCAATCGTGTCCCGGATGCGGGCTGACTTCAATCAGCCCGCCTTGCCTCTGCGCACCTTTTCGCTTGAAGGCTGATCCTGCAAGCGGTTAGCACCCCCCTCCTTCCTGGTTTTGCCTCATGCACCTGTCCGAACTGAAAGCGCTTCACGTTTCCGAACTCATCAAGATGGGCGAGGCGCTGGAGATCGAGAACGTGACCCGCATGCGCAAGCAGGAGTTGATGTTCGCGATCATGAAGAAACGGGCCAAGGCTGGCGAGCAGGTCTTTGGTGACGGTGTGCTGGAGGTGCTGCCCGATGGGTTCGGTTTCCTGCGGGCGCCTGACGCAAGCTACATGGCGTCGACCGATGACATCTACCTGAGCCCCAGCCAGATTCGGCGCTTCAACCTGCACACCGGAGACGATGTGGAGGGCGAGGTGCGAGTCCCCAAGGATGGGGAGCGCTACTTCGCGCTGGTCAAGGTCGACAAGGTCAATGGCCTGACCCCCGAGGAGAGCAAGAACAAGATCATGTTCGAGAACCTGACGCCGCTCTTTCCCAAAGAGCAGTTCAAGCTGGAACGTGACATCAAGTCGGACGAGAACATCACCGCGCGAATCGTTGACCTGATTGCACCGATCGGCAAAGGCCAGCGAGCGTTGCTGGTGTCGGCGCCGAAGAGCGGCAAGACAGTCATGATGCAGCAGCTGGCCCATGCGATCGTGGCCAACTATCCCGAGGCGCACCTGATCGTGCTGCTGGTGGATGAGCGTCCGGAAGAAGTGACCGAGATGCAGCGCACCGTGCGCGGTGAAGTCATCAGTTCCACCTTCGATGAGCCTGCAGCGCGGCACGTCCAGGTGGCTGAAATGGTCATCGAACGCGCCAAGCGTCTCGTCGAACTCAAGAAGGACGTGGTGATCCTGCTCGACTCGATCACCCGATTGGCCAGGGCCTACAACAACGTGCTCCCGTCGAGCGGCAAGGTGCTCACGGGCGGCATCGATGCCAATGCCCTGCAACGCCCGAAGCGTTTCTTCGGTGCGGCGCGCAACATCGAAGAAGGCGGCTCATTGACGATCATCGGCACGGCCCTGGTGGATACCGGCAGCCGCATGGACGAGGTGATCTACGAAGAGTTCAAGGGCACCGGCAACTGCGAGATCCACCTCGACCGCCGCATGGCCGAAAAACGCGTCTACCCGTCCATCTTGCTGAACAAATCGGGGACGCGCCGCGAAGAGTTGCTGCTCAAACCCGAGATCCTCCAGAAGACCTGGATCCTGCGCAAGTTGCTCTACCCGATGGACGAGATCGAAGCGATGGAGTTCATTCTCGACAAGATGAAGTCCACCAAGACCAACAACGACTTCTTCGACATGATGCGTCGAGGCGGATGACGCCCTGACCGCGCCATGGCCGGTTAGAATCTTGGGCTTGGCCCAAAGCGGAAAGTGCTTCGAACGGTTCGAAGTGGCTCCCGCAACACTGCGCAGAGGTTTCCATGAAAGACGGCATTCACCCTAACTACCGCGAAGTTTGCTTCGTGGACTTGTCCAATGGTTTCAAATTCGTCACGCGCTCTTGTGCACAGACGAAAGAAACCATCAAGCTTGACGACGGCCGCGAGATGCCGCTGTTCAAGTTGGAAACCACCAGCGAATCGCATCCGTTCTACACGGGCACCCAAAAGAGCATCGACTCTCTTGGCGGACGTGTCGAGAAGTTCCGCAACAAGTTTGCTCGCGTCGGCCTCAAGAAGTAAGCCAAGCGACGCCTTGCGTGTGGTCTCAAAAGGCAGCTTCGGCTGCCTTTGTTTTTGCTGCATCTGAGTTTTTCATTCCAGTGCGTTGCGGTGGTGCCCCGATAGCTCCCGTACCAGACGATGGCGTGGGAGAGCCGTCCAAGCCGTTGCGGAGACTTGCGGCATCATTCCCCTAGAAACCCCAAGCCGCCGTTGAACTCACCCAATCCCGCTCTCGTCTCCCAGCGCGCCGTTCAGCGGCTGCCACGCTGGGCTTTGCTGCTGTTCTGCGCGGCCTACGTTTTGCCGGGCGTGTTCGGCCGCGACCCTTGGCGAAACGCCGATGTCACGGCGTTCGGGTTCATGGTCAGCATGGCCGAGGGCCGCTCGTCCTGGTGGCTCCCAACGGTCGGCGGCGTCGCCGTGAATACCGCACCCCTGCCGCACTGGCTCGGTGCCGGATTCATTCGTTTGCTCGGCGACTGGATGGATCCGGCCCTGGCTGCGCGGCTTCCGTTCGCGGCGCTCCTGGCGGCAGTGTTGCTTTTGACTTGGGCGGCCGCATTCCGTCTGGCCCAAACCGAAGCGGCGCAACCGCTGCCGTTTGCCTTCGGGGGCGAGGCTGACCCTGTCGACTACGCCAAAGCAATCGCTGATGGCGCCCTGCTGGCCCTGATCGCCACGTTGGGGCTGCTGCAACTGGGACATGAAACAACGCCCGAACTGGCCCAGCTCGCTTGTGTTTCGCTGTTCATCTACGCGCTGGCCGCCAGACCGACTCAGGGCTTTGTCCCCAAGACCGCCATGCTGCTGGCGTTACCGGCGCTCGCTGCCAGTGGAGCACCGAGCATCGCGGCTGGCCTCGGTTTGGCAGGCGCATTGATCTGCAGGAACTCGACATACCCTGAGGTTCGGGCATTCGTCATCTGGGTGGTGGCTGCGGCGTGCCTGTCCGTTGTGACCAGCACGGCGCTTGGGCAGTGGACCTGGCAGTTGGGCCGCGTGCACAAGATGGACCAGGTTCTGGCCATCGTGCGGCAGTGGCTGTGGTTCATCTGGCCGGCATGGCCGATGGCGTTGTGGACGCTCTGGCGATGGCGTCGTCATGTCCTGAACCGTCACATTGCCGTGCCTTTGAGTTGCGCTGCGGTCACATCGGTCGCGAGCTTGCTGTGCGGTGGGGTGGATCGCGTGCTGATGCTCTCCCTGCCCGCCTGGGCGCTGCTGGCTGCCTTTGCGTTGCCCACGCTCAAGCGCAGTACGACTGCTGCGATCGACTGGTTTTCCGTATTTTTCTTTAGTGTGTGTGTGATTGGCGTCTGGGTGATCTACGCCGCTGTGCAAACCGGTGTGCCGATGCGCACAGCGAAAAACGTGATCAAGCTGGCGCCGGGCTTCGTGTCGGAGTTCTCGGCCATGTCTTTATTCCTGGCCGGTGCGGGAACCCTGGCGTGGATCTGGCTCGTGCGCTGGCGCACCGGCCGCAACCAGCATGCGCTGTGGAAAAGTATGGTGCTCCCCGCCAGCGGAGTCGCCTTGTGCTGGTTGCTGATGATGACGCTGATGCTGCCAGTGGTGGATTACGCGAGGAGTTTTCGCCCCCTCGTCAACCGGGTGGCCAGGCATGTCCCCCCAGACGAGTGCATTGCGACGCCTGGAGTGCCACGCAGTTTGCAGGCAGCGCTTGAATACTTCGGGAAGTTTCGCGTGGATGGCATCGAAAGCGCCAAGAACACATCGTGCAACTACCTGCTGCAGATCGAAGCGCGCCGCGGTAAGCCCGTTCCTCCTCAGGGCTGGACACGAGTCGCACGGGAGTCGCTCCCGACAGACCGAACAGACTGGACCGTGGTCTACCGTCGACAGCCGGCTGCTACGGCGCGGGCTCATTGAGCCCCCGACGTCAGATCATGGCGAGAGCGTTGTCTCTCAACGATGCCCGACGTCTGTGTGAGCCAGTTCTCTCATTTGAGACACGCGACTGGCCGCCCGCACCCGAGAGGCCGGGAACAACAGTTTGAAACTGGAGCCGCTGCCGGGTTCGCTGCGGATTTCCAGTTCACCCCCATGCCTTTGGACAACGTGCTTGACGATGGACAGGCCCAGGCCCGTGCCACCGGTATCGCGCGAGCGGCTCCCGTCGACACGGTAGAAGCGTTCGGTCAGCCGCAGCAGGTGCTCGGTCGCGATGCCGATGCCCGAGTCCCTGACATCGAGTTCACCGGTCCCGTCGCCTCGGATGGACCACAGCACCTTCACTGAGCCTCCGGCCGGGGTGTAGCGCACAGCGTTGTTCACGAGATTGGAAATGGCGCTGTGCAGTTCGTGTTCCGAGCCCGCAATCGCGTCGCTGGGTTCATCGGCGCCACACGCCTCCCCGCACACGATCACATGCCGACCAGCGGAGAGCGCTTCGGCCGCAACGCGAACCTGCAAAAGCAACTGCTGCACCGGCACCCAGCGATCGGCGGGTGGTCGTGGACTGCCCTCCAACTGCGCGAGGGTCAAAAGATCCCCGACAAGAAGTTGCATGCGGCGCGTCTGCTGTGCCATCAGTTCATTGACACGAACCCGCTCAACCTCGGTCAACTGCACGCTGGCCATCGTTTCGATGAACCCCGACAGAACCGTCAACGGCGTGCGAATCTCGTGCGAGACGTTGGCAACGAAACTCCTGCGCATGCTGTCACTGCGTTCGCGCTCGGTGATGTCTTGCGAGAGGATCAGCTTCATGCTCTCGCCGTAGCGGCGGATCAACACCGAGACCGTTCCGCGCAGTCCGGGCCCGGGGAACGTGACCGCATCGTCAAAGGCACCGGCCTGAAGGTAAGCCACGAATGCCGGCTCACGGATCAGATTGGTGATCGGCTGCATGCGGTCTCGCACGGGATCCAGACCAAACTGATCGGCGGCCACCGAGTTGCACCACTCGATCTGATCGTTGGCATCGAGCAGCATCACGCCGTTGGGTGAGGCCTCGATGGCGGACAAGAACTGCTCCAGCCGCGTCTGCTCCGTCACCACCTGTCGCTCGAGAGTCCGCAGCGACCGCTCCACCCGATGACCGATTTCACCCCAGAATCCCGACCCGCGAGGCGAGGCTTCGCCGCGCTGGTACTGCAGCCAGTTCATGAAGCGCCTGCCGCGCAACGCATCCACCGATGTGTAGAACAGTGCACCAACCAACGAACCCAGCACGACACCCGCAGCAGGGACATGCAAGAGCAGCCCGACCAGGCCACCGAACGAAGCCGCCAGCAGCACGGCCAGCCATGCGGCCAGGAAACGCGGCAAAAGCCAATCCATCTGATGGGTTCCCGACCGCTCAGGCCGAAAGCACCTGCACCTGCTGGGTCAGGCGGTAACCAGCTCCGCGCACGGTTTCTATCATTCGGGAGCAACCTACCGGGTCCAGCGCCTCGCGCAGCCGCTTCACATGAACGTCGACCGTGCGCTCCTCAATGAAGACGTGATCGCCCCAAACCCGGTCCAACAACTGCGCGCGGCTGTGCACCCGCTCCGGGTGCGTCATGAAAAAGTGCAGCAATCGGAACTCGGTCGGGCCGATGCGCACTTCCCGATCTTCCCTAGACACGCGGCGAGTGGCAGGGTCCAGTTTCAGGCCCCCCACATCCACCATCGTGTCGAGTGCTTCCGGAGCCTTGCGACGCAAGACGGCCCTGATTCTGGCCAGCAGTTCGTTGGTTGAAAACGGCTTCGTGAGGTAGTCATCAGCCCCGGCATCGAGGCCGGAAATCATGTCGCCTTCTTCAGCCCGCGCCGTCAACATGATGATCGGAAGATCGCGGGTTCGGGCCTGAGCACGCCAGCGCTTGGCCAGCACCAGACCCGACTGCCCTGGCAGCATCCAGTCCAGAACCACCAGATCCGGCAGAACACCATCGACCTGAGCCTGTGCCTGATCCGCAGTCGCGGCAATGATCACCTCGTATCCTGCATGGCGCAGGTTGATGGATATCAGTTCGGCAATTGCCGACTCGTCTTCGACCACCAAAACACGGCTCATCTTGGGCTCCTGAGTTGCTTCATCGCACCATGGTCTCGACAGCCTCGAGAGAGTTGTGTCTCACATCGGTACCCTTGACGACGTAGATGATCTGCTCCGCGAGGTTCTTGGCATGGTCTCCGACGCGCTCAATCGCCTTCGCAACAAACACCAGATCAATGCTTGAAGAGATCGTGCGGGGGTCCTCCATCATGAAGGTGATGAGCTTGCGCAGCAGGCCTTCGAATTCCTGATCGATCTGATCATCCTGCTTGAGGACCTCGAGAGCCTTGTCGACGTCGAGTCTGGCGAAGGCATCGAGCGCCTTGCGCAACTGAGCAATTGCCAATTCCGACTCGAACTTCAAGTCAGCCACGGGAAGCCGCATCCGGCTCGACACACCAGCGCTGATCAGCCGCTGCACCGTGCGCGCCACGCGCGCCGCCTCGTCGCCCACCCGCTCGAGATTGGCGATGCTCTTGCTGATGGCAATCAGCAAACGCAAGTCACGCGCAGTCGGCTGTCGCCTCGCAAGAATGCTCGACAGCGCGCGGTCGATTTCCACCTCCATGGTGTTCACCAGTTCTTCACGAACCAGAACTTCGGTTGCCGTCGCCTCGCTGAAATTCGTCAGCGCATAAATGGCTTGGGCGACCTGAGACTCAACCAGACCGCCCATTTCCAGAACGCGGGTCGATATTTCGCTGAGCTCGGCATCGAACTGAGTAGACAAATGTTTTTCTGACACGGCTAATCCATCCGATATTAATTTACGCAAACACCAATCAACCGAAACGACCCGTAATGTAGTCTTCCGTATCCTTCTTCTTTGGCTTCATGAAAATGTCAGCCGTCGGACCGATTTCCACCAAATCCCCAAGGTACATGTAGGCGGTGTAATCGGAACTGCGAGCCGCCTGCTGCATGTTGTGCGTCACGATGAGCACGGTGTAGTCGAACTTCAATTCGTGAATCAGCTCTTCAATCTTGCCGGTAGAAATGGGGTCCAGCGCGGAGCATGGCTCGTCTAGCAGAAGAATTTCGGGCTTGATGGCAATACCTCTGGCGATACAGAGCCTTTGCTGCTGACCCCCCGACAAGCCTGAACCACTTTGGTTCAACTTGTCTTTCACCTCGGTCCACAAGGCGGCCTTCTTGAGCGCCCACTCCACCCGCTCATCCATCTCTATCCGGGGAAGATTCTCGAACAATTTGACGCCGAATGCGATGTTGTCATAAATCGACATCGGGAACGGTGTCGGCTTTTGAAAGACCATGCCCACCCTAGCACGAAGCAATGAGACATCCTGCTTCGAATTGATGATGTTCTCACCATCCAGAAGGATCTCGCCTTCCGCCCGCTGCTCTGGATACAACTCGAACATTCGGTTGAAGGTGCGCAGCAAGGTGGACTTGCCACACCCGGAAGGACCGATAAATGCGGTGACCTTCTTCTCGGGAATTTCGATGTTGATATTCTTTAGAGCATGAAACTTGCCGTAGAAAAAATTCAAGTTCCTGACGGAAATCTTGATCTTCTCGGTGGCTGGAATGTCGACTTTTTGGTCCATGACGGATGATTCCTTGGATCAGCTCTTGTTTCTGAAAAGAACTCTGGCAATTATGTTGAGCACCAGAACCCCAGTCGTGATGAGAAACACCCCCGCCCACGCCAATTTTTGCCAATTCTCGTAGGGGCTGAGTGCAAACTTGAATATCGTGACCGGCAGACTGGCTGTCGGATCGCCGAGGTTCGATGACCAGAATTGATTCGAGAGTGCAGTGAACAGCAAGGGTGCGGTCTCTCCGGAGATTCGAGCCACCGCCAGCAGTACACCCGTGATCACGCCAGCGCGGGCGGATTTCAGCGTGATGCTCATGATGACTTTCCATTTGGGCGTCCCCAGGGCGTACGCAGCCTCGCGCAGCGAGCCGGGGATCAGCATCAGCATGTTCTCGGTGGTTCTGATGACCACCGGAATCACGATCAGCGCCAATGCCAATATCCCAGCGTAGGCAGAAAATGACTTCATGGGCGCAACCACGACCGAGTAGATGAACAGTCCAATGACGATCGACGGTGCTGACAACAATATGTCGTTGATGAATCTGGTGATGGCACCAAGGTTTGTTTTATTTCCATACTCGGCCAGATAAATACCCGCGAGGACGCCGATCGGGGTGCCCAGCAAGGTGGCGAGCGTGACCATCACCAGCGAACCGGCGATGGCGTTGAGCAACCCGCCGGAGTCCGCCATGGGGGGTGGGGTCATTTCGGTGAAGATGGCCAGGGTCAGCCCCCCGATCCCGAGTCGAACGGTCTCGATCAGGATCCAGATCAGCCAGAAAAGGCCAAAGGCCATCGCCGCCATGGACAGCACCAAGGCAACAACGTTGACCATCTTGCGGTACTTGTGCCTCGCGAGGCGGGATGCCTGCAGGGAAACGGCATCGCTCATGAAGAGCTCCCTTCTCGCTTTTGCAAGCGACTGAGCAACAGCTTGGACAGCGAAAGCACCACGAAGGTGATGAAGAACAGCACGAGGCCAAGATAAATCAGCGACGCCTGATGCAGCCCCGGAGCCGCCTCTGCAAATTCATTGGCCAGGGCCGATGTGATGCTGTTGGCGGCCTCAAACAGGGACAGGCTGTTCAACTGATTGAAGTTGCCGATCACGAAGGTCACCGCCATCGTCTCTCCGATCGCACGCCCCAGGCCCAGCATGATCCCGCCGATGACTCCCGTCTTGGTAAAAGGCAAGACCACCTTGTAAACCACCTCCCAGGTCGTAGACCCAAGGGCGTACGCAGACTCCTTCAGCATTCCCGGGGTGACTTCAAAGACGTCTCTCATCACCGAGGCGATGAACGGAATGATCATGATGGCCAGGATCACCCCAGCGGAAAGAATGCCGATCCCCACAGGAGAGCCGGACACCAGACCGCGCAGGAACGGGACGTCTGAGAGCAACCCTTGCAGCGGTTGCTGGACATACTTGGACAGGACGGGGCTGAAAACCAGCAACCCCCACATCCCGTAGACGATCGAAGGAACCGCCGCCAGCAGTTCCACCGCGATGCCCAGAGGCCGACGCAACCAATTGGGAGACAGCTCGGTCAGAAACAGCGCGATTCCGAAGCTGACCGGAACCGCAATCAACAAGGCGATGAGGGAGGTCATCACCGTGCCGTAGATCATCACCAGGCCGCCAAACTGGTTTTGAACAGGATCCCATTCGCTGCGCCACAAAAATGACACCCCGTATTCCGCGATGGCTGGCCATGCCCCGATCACCAGCGAAATGATGATGGCAGCCAGCAGCGTCAGTGTCAGGAGTGCGGCGCCGTGCGCCAGTCCGGAAAAGACTTTGTCGATCCAGGGCGATGTTTTTCTCATTGAGGGGGGGCCGCCAGTCGGTCCAAAGCGTTCGAGGCTGTCCTCAACATATCGAGCTTGCGGCATGGTGGAAGACACAATTTCTCCGTATCGGGCAACGGCTCGCTTGGTGCACAGCAGTGCCGAAAGTGACGCTGCAGATGAACTTCATCGCAGACTTTTTCACTTTAAGACAGGTTCGTGACCAGGTTGTGACAAGGCTGGCCCGCCTTTGACACCCGGCGGCACCCTGCAGCGTGCCTTCAGATGACCCGCAAGGCGGGCCAAGCCTCACGGTGCGTGGCCAAGTCGGGCACGACGCCGTGCCGTGTCGATCGCCTCGGGCAGCCACCGAAGATTGCCAGCCGAAGGTCTCACGATCACCAAGCGAAAGGCTGGGGGATCAGGGGGTGCCCGCGGCCGACGGCACCTGAACCGAATCGGCCAGCCTGCGAGCACAGGACGCTGCAAGGCGCGCGTCGTCTGCCTCGACCATGACGCGAAGCACCGGCTCGGTGCCGGATGGACGAATCAGGATTCGCCCTGAACTGCCAAGTTCTGCCTCGATCGACTGCTGCATCTGCAGCAAGGGTGGGTGGCGACGCCAGTCAAAGCCCGGCCGGGTCTCGACGTTGATCAGCGTTTGGGGAAACAGCTTCACGCGGTCCAGTTGATCAGCAAGTGACCTGCCGCTGCGGATCACCGCCTGGAAAATCTGGAGCGCGCTGATGATGCCGTCCCCCGTCGAGTGGCGATCCAGCGCCAGGATGTGCCCGGACCCCTCGCCGCCCAGCGTCCAGCCCCGCGAAAGCAGTTCCTCGAGCACATACCGATCACCGACTCGGGCACGGACGAAGTCCACGCCGTCTTTGCGCAGTGCGAGTTCAACGGCGAGGTTCGTCATCAGCGTGCCGACCACGCCCGCTACGGGTTGCCCTTGTGAAAGGCGATCGGCCACCAAGGCGTAAAGCAACTCGTCGCCGTTGAAAAGCCTCCCGGTGGCGTCGACGATCTGCAACCGGTCGGCATCGCCGTCCAGCGCCACGCCATAGTGCGCCCCCGATTCCCTGACGGCCTTTACCAACGCGGCGGGATCGGTGGCGCCAAACCCGGCATTGATGTTGTAGCCATCGGGGCTGCAGCCAATGGGCACCACTTCGGCGCCCAGTTCGTGGAACACCTCGGGTGCGACCTGGTAGGCAGCGCCATGCGCAGCATCGACGACGACCTTCAAGCCGCGCAGCGTGAGATCACCGGCAAACGTACTCTTGCAAAACTCGATGTAGCGCCCTCGGGCATCGTCCAACCGCCGGGCCTTGCCAAGCGCCGCGGAGTCAACCCACTGCGCAGGCTGCTCCAGCATGGCCTCGACATTCGCCTCCCATGCATCGCTGAGCTTTTCGCCTGATGCCGAGAAGAATTTGATCCCGTTGTCGAAAAATGGGTTGTGCGAGGCGCTGATGACCACGCCCAAGCTGAGTCTGAGTGCGCGCGTGAGATAGGCAACCCCCGGAGTGGGAAGCGGGCCGGTCAACAGCACATCGACGCCAGCAGAGGCAAAACCCGCCTCGAGCGCCGATTCGATCATGTATCCCGAGATGCGGGTGTCCTTGCCGATCAGCACCGTGGGCTTGGCAAACGAGGCCTTGAGCACCCGGCCGACCGAATGCCCCAGCCGGAGCATCAGATCGGGAGTGATGGGGCTTTGGCCCACGGTACCGCGAATGCCATCCGTCCCAAAAAGCAGTCTGCTCATGTTCTATTTGTCTTTGGATTGGTTGGAACCGGCCGCCAGCAAACCGGCCGCCAGCAGAATTTTCAGCGCATCAACGGTCGCCGCGACATCGTGCACGCGCACGATACTGGCTCCATTGAGCGCTGACGCCATCGCGGCCGAAAGACTCGCAGCCAGCCTCCCAGCAGTGTCGCGGCCCGTGATCGCGCCAAGAGACGATTTCCGGGACCACCCGGTCAGCAATGGGAAACCGAGGCTGAGCAGTTCGCGCTGACGCCTGAGCAGGTCCAGGTTGTGTTCGACGCTCTTGCCGAAACCGATCCCGGGGTCGAGAACAATACGCTCCGAGTGGACCCCCGCGGCCCTCAGTGCAGCAACCCTGAAGGCCAGGGCGCTCCTGACTTCAATCACAACGTCACCGTAAACCGCCAACGACTGCATGGAAGCCGGATTGCCGCGCATGTGCATCAGGCACACGCCGCAAAGAGGCTGCGCAGCAACGATCTCCACGGCACCCGGGGCGCTCAACGAGTTGATGTCGTTCACGATGTCGAGGCCCATGGCGAGCGCTTCGGACATCAGGGCCGGCTTGGTGGTGTCGAGCGACACGGCACAGCCCATCGTCAGAGCCACCTCGAGCACGGGCAGCACCCGCTGCCGCTCTGTCTCCAGGGAGACCGACTGCGCGCCGGGTCGGCTGGACTCCCCCCCGATGTCGAGGATGTCGGCGCCTTCATCGACCAACCGCCGGCAGTACTCGACCGCCGCCGCCGTTGATGCAAACGCTCCGCCGTCCGAGAACGAGTCCGGCGTGACGTTGACGATCCCCATCACCTTGGGCGTACTCAGATCGAGGCGATGGCGTGCGGTCTGCCAGAACATGGGGCGATGACTCAATGCGAGGGTCAAATGAAACGGAAACGGGGCCGAAGCCCCGTCATCTCGATCAAAGAGTCACGCTCAAGCCACGGCCGGCGTGCTGTCCGTGGTCACGGGTGCAGCCGGACCACTGGGCCGGTTGGATGGTCCGGTCCAATCCTTCGGCGCGCGGGGGGCATCGCCCTTCATGATGTCGTCAATCTGGTCGCTGTCGATGGTCTCCCATTCCAGCAGTGCCTTCGCCAGGGCATGAATCTTGTCCTGGTTGCCCTCGATGTGCTTGCGCGCGATCGCGTATTGCTCATCGATGATGCGACGGATGACCCCGTCGACCTTTTGCATCGTCTGCTCGGACACATTGACCTGCTTCGTCACGGAGCGCCCCAGGAAGACCTCTCCCTCGTTCTCGGCGTAGACCATGGGACCGAGTTCGTCGCTCATGCCGTAGCGCGTGACCATGTCGCGCGCAATTTGAGTCGCACGCTCGAAATCGTTGCTGGCCCCCGTCGTCATCTGGTGCATGAACACCTCTTCGGCAATACGGCCCCCAAACAGGACCGAGATGGTCGAGAGCATCCGCTCCTTGTCGAGGCTGTACCTGTCGCCTTCAGGCAGCTGCATCGTCACACCCAGCGCACGACCACGCGGGATGACCGTCACCTTGTGCACC
Organism: Burkholderiales bacterium; assembly: GCA_947451035.1. Classification (GTDB taxonomy): domain Bacteria; phylum Pseudomonadota; class Gammaproteobacteria; order Burkholderiales; family Burkholderiaceae_C; genus PBB1. Next base: position 22,081 of record CANFXR010000005.1, on the reverse strand, counting down.
GGATCGGTCTTGGGCATCAACTTGGCCACCAAGGTATGACCGGACTCGTGATACGCGGTGTTCCTGCGTTCCTCCTCCGGCATGATCATCGACTTGCGCTCGGGGCCCATCATGATCTTGTCCTTGGCCTTCTCGAAGTCGATCATCTCGACCACCCGGCCGGCGCGGCGCGCAGCAAACAGCGCCGCCTCGTTGACCAGATTGGCCAGATCCGCACCCGAAAAACCAGGTGTGCCTCGGGCCAGGATGTCAGCGCGGATATCTTGCCCCACAGGCACCTTGCGCATGTGCACATTCAGGATCTGCTCACGCCCGCGAACATCGGGCAGCGTCACATAGACCTGACGGTCAAAGCGTCCCGGACGCAGCAATGCGGGGTCAAGAATGTCAGGCCGGTTCGTCGCCGCCATCACGATGACGCCCAGATTGGTTTCGAAACCATCCATCTCGACCAACATCTGGTTCAGGGTCTGCTCGCGCTCGTCGTTGCCGCCGCCCAATCCCGCACCGCGGTGGCGACCGACAGCGTCGATTTCGTCAACGAAGATGATGCAAGGCGCGCTCTTCTTGGCCTGCTCGAACATGTCACGCACGCGAGCGGCGCCGACGCCGACAAACATTTCAACGAAGTCGGACCCGGAGATGCTGAAGAACGGCACCTTCGCCTCGCCGGCAATCGCCTTGGCCAGCAAGGTCTTGCCGGTTCCCGGGGGGCCGACGAGCAACACACCTCGCGGGATGCGCCCACCCAACTTCTGGAACCGCTGAGGGTCCTTCAAGAAGTCAACGAGTTCCTTGACCTCTTCCTTGGCCTCATCGCACCCGGCAACGTCAGCGAAAGTGGTGGTGTTGTTGGCCTCATCGAGCATGCGGGCCTTGGACTTGCCAAAACTGAACGCACCGCCCTTGCCTCCGCCTTGCATCTGGCGCATGAAGTAGATCCACACGCCGATCAACAACAGCATGGGACCCCAGGAGACCAGGATGTTCATCAGCAGCGACGGTTCTTCGCGCGGCTTGACGTCAAACTTGACGCCGTTGTTGATGAGGTCGCCCACGAGACCACGGTCCAGGTAGGTGGCCGTGCTGCGCAAGCGCTTGTCATCGTTGGTCGTTGCGATGATCTCGGTGCCCGAAGGACCTTCCTGCAAGGTCACAGCCTTGACCCGCTTGCTGCGGACTTCTTCCAGAAAATCCGAGTATCCGATCTGGCTGCCCGAGGCCGCGCTGCGATCAAACTGCTTGAACACCGTGAAAAGCACCAAAGCAATCACGAGCCAAACAGCCACCTTCGAGAACCATTGATTGTTCACCGCAGCTCCAGTTGTTTATTCCGACAAACCAGCCGTCGCCCGAGGCGGCGACTCATCTGCCATATGGGAACGAGTTTATGCGACACAAGCCCCCAAGAACGTGTAAACCATGCCGGCGGTCGGGCGTTGAACCGAACATAAACCCCCCGCGCTCAGCCGTTTGAGTGATCGCCCTTTCTGAGACCGACAGCGACGAGAAAAGTTTCTGACGATTTGTCCCTCGAGGCCTTGGGCTTGATGGGCTTGACCGTGCGAAATCTCGATTTGAGAAGATCCACGAGTTGGCTGTAGTTGCCGCTGTGGAAAACCTTGCACACCAAAGTGCCGCCCTCGGTCAGGTGCCGTGTGGCGAAATCAACGGCCAGTTCGACCAGATGCTCCACCCGGGCTGCGTCCGAACTGGCGATGCCAGACAAGTTGGGCGCCAGATCGGAGATCACCACGTCCACCGGACGGCCGGTGACCGCCAGTTCGAGCCGCTGCAGGACTTCCTCGTCACGGAAGTCGCCCTGAATGAAGACCACCCCCTCGATGGGCTCGAAATCCAGGATGTCGAGGGCAATGATGGTGCCATTGAGCGGCCCCAGGGCCGCCCCCACCACGTCAGAGACCTTCGATGAGAGCCTGCGGCGCACGTACTGACTCCAAGCTCCCGGAGCGGCGCCCAGATCGACGACGACCTGCCCAGGCTTGAACAAGCCCAGCGTCTCGTCGATCTCCTTCAACTTGTAGGCGGCACGGGCGCGAAAGCCCTCTTTTTTGGCCAACTTGACGTAGGTGTCGTTCAGGTGATCGAGCAGCCACGCCTTGTTGATCTTCTTGCTTTTGGATTTGACCTTCATGCTGCAACGATAATGGAGGGATGCCAGCCATCTCCCTCACTTCCCACCAGCGGAAAGAAAAGCGCTCCGAGGCTCATCACCTCGATCCTGTGGTACTGATCGGCGGAGACGGGCTCACGCCTGCCGTGATCCGCGAAACCGACGCTGCGCTCAACGCGCACGGGTTGATCAAGGTCCGGGTTTTTTCGGATGAACGCGCCTCACGCGAACTCATGCTGACGACACTGTCCGACCAACTCAGCGCAGCACCCATCCAGCACATCGGGAAGTTGCTGGTGCTGTGGCGGCCCGTCCCCCCCAAGGAGAAGGTCGAGCGTGAAGATCGCAAGCCCGGCCCCAAGGTCGTGAAGCTTCTGAAGTTCTCGAAGAGCGGCAACCATCGGCCTCAGGTCAAGAAGATCAGGGTGCTGGGCAACGAGCGACTGGCTGCGGGCGGCGAGATCAAACGAGCCCGCAAGCGCGTGGTCAGCGTGAAACGCAAGGCCGTGGATTGACACCAACGGGATCGTCTGCCGCTGTGGCAGACATGCTCGACTGAGTTCAGCCCGACGACGTCAGGCGCCAGGCCAGGGCGAGCACCACTGCGGCTTTCAATGCGAAGAACGCTGCTGACAAACCGTGCAGCGCGCCGAACGACAGGACGCCCTCGCCGGCCCTCGCGGCCGCCATCATCGGGTGCAGCACGAAGTAACCGGTGATCGTGAAAAACAGGCTGCCCAGAACCAGCAGCACGTTCGCGTCGATGCCCGGAGGCTGAGCGCGCCTCGCGCCGATCTGGCGCAGCACGATCAACAACACCACGGCCACAGCCAAACTGGCATGAGCCTCGATGGCAAACATCCTGGCCGCACTGCGACCAGCGATTTCAGACGGCGCAACCGCAAACCCGGCCGGTGCACCGATCAACCCCACACCGATGAGCACGCCGCACCAAAGTCCGGCCAGGCAGGTGGCGACACGTTGCAGCATGAAGGTGGCGCCGAATCAGCAGTAACGAACCGCCATCACCTCATAGCTCTTGACTCCGCCGGGCGCGTGCACCTCGGCGATATCACCCACTTGCTTGCCGATCAAAGCACGCGCGATGGGTGAGCTGATGGAAACCAGGCTCAGCTTGAGGTCAGCCTCGTCGTCACCCACGATCTGGTAGGTCACGCTGGCACCGCTGCTCTCGTCCTCCAGATCGACGGTGGATCCGAACACCACCAGGCCTTCGGCGTCCAGGGTCGACGGGTCGATGATCTTGGCCGCGGCCAACTTGCTTTCGATTTCGAGAATTCGCCCCTCGATGAAGCCTTGCTTGTCCTTCGCGGCCTCGTATTCGGCGTTCTCGGACAGGTCGCCCTGGGCGCGAGCCTCGGCGATGGCCTGGATCACGGAATGTCGCTCGACCGTCTTCAAACGCTGAAGTTCTTCCTTGAGTTTTTCGGCGCCGCGCTTGGTGAGGGGAATGGTCTGCATGATGAATATCCAGGGCAAAAATGAAGCCGCCGCCGGAAGATCCAGCGGCGGCCGAAAGTCAAAATCTATGTCGTGAGATCAGTTTAGTTCAGCTCGGTGTGCAGTTCCTGCAGTGGCCGAACGACCAGATCCGCCTGATGCTTCATGCCTTCAACGGCCGCCTCGCAGCCCGCCATGCTGGTGTAGTAGGTCACCCGATGAGCCAGTGCCGCCTGCCGGATGTGGCGTGAATCAGCGATCGCAGTGCGGGTCTCATCGACGGTGGTGAACACGAGCTGGATCTCACCGGCCTTGACCATGTCGACGATGTGTGGCCGGCCATCCTTGACCTTGTTGACCACCTTCACGGTCACGCCGCCCGCAGCAATCGCAGCGGCCGTTCCCTTGGTCGCAACGATCTGGAATCCGAGGCCCTGCAAATCACGGGCGACTTCGACCGCTCGCAACTTGTCACCGTTCTTGACCGTGATGCACACCGTGCCGCGGCTGGGCAAGCGCGATCCCGCACCCAGTTGGCTCTTGAGCATGGCCTCGCCAAAGCTGCGACCGACACCCATGACTTCGCCGGTGGATCGCATCTCAGGGCCAAGAATGGGGTCCACGCCTGGAAACTTGTTGAACGGGAACACCGCTTCCTTGACGCTGAAGTAAGGTGGGACCACCTCGGCTGGAACGCGGCCATTGGCGCGCCGCTGATCAGCCAGTTTGCGCCCGACCATGCAGCGCGCGGCGATCTTGGCCAGTTGCAATCCGGTGGCCTTCGACACGAAAGGCACGGTGCGCGAGGCACGTGGGTTGACCTCGAGCACATAGACCACCGCGTTCGCGCCCTCACCCTGGATCGCGAACTGCACGTTCATCAGGCCTTTGACCTTCAAGGCACGGGCCATCACCATCGTCTGCCGGCGCAACTCGTCTTGCAAAGCGGCCGGCAGGGAATACGGCGGCAACGAGCAGGCCGAATCGCCCGAGTGGATGCCGGCTTGTTCGACGTGCTCCATGATGCCGCCGATCATCACGCCGGACGGGTCGTCGCTGCCGTCGGCGATGCAGTCGACATCGACCTCGATCGCGTCATCGAGAAATCGGTCCAGCAGCACGGGCGACTTCTCGCTGACCTTGACCGCCTCACGCATGTAGCGCTCGAGGTCCTTGTCGCCGTGCACGATTTCCATCGCGCGGCCACCCAGCACATAGCTCGGACGCACCACCAGCGGATAGCCGATTTCCTGCGCCAGACGCAAGGCCGATTCTTCGGTGCGCGCCGTGCGGTTTGGAGGCTGCCGCAGGCCCAGGTCGTTGAGCAGTTTCTGGAAGCGCTCGCGGTCCTCGGCGATGTCGATGCTGTCGGGCGAGGTGCCGACGATCGGAACGCCCGCGCGCTCCAGATCGAGCGCGAGCTTCAAAGGCGTCTGGCCGCCGTACTGAACGATCACGCCGACAGGCTTTTCCTTGGCCACGATCTCAAGCACGTCTTCGAGCGTCACCGGCTCGAAGTACAGGCGGTCGGAGGTGTCGTAGTCGGTCGACACGGTCTCCGGGTTGCAGTTGACCATGATGGTCTCGTAGCCGTCTTCGCGCATCGCCAACGCCGCGTGAACGCAGCAGTAGTCGAACTCGATGCCCTGGCCGATGCGGTTCGGCCCGCCACCGAGCACCATGATCTTCTTGCGGTCGGTCGGCTCGGCCTCGCACTCTTCGTCGTAGGTCGAATACAGGTAGGCCGTCTGGGTCGAGAACTCGGCCGCGCAGGTGTCCACCCGCTTGTAGACCGGGCGCACGTTCAGGGCATGGCGACGGGCCCGCACCTCGTGCTGGTTGGTGCCCACCAGCTTGGCGATGCGCCGGTCAGAAAAACCCTTGCGCTTGATGTGCCGCAACTCGTCGGCGCTCAGGGTCTCAAGCGTGCGCGCGGTCAGCGACTTCTCGACCTGGATGAGGTCTTCAATCTGCGCCAGAAACCATGGGTCGATGGCGGTTTCCTCGAACACTTCGTCGAGACTCATGCCGATGCGAAATGCGTCGCCCACATAAAGGATGCGCTCCGGACCGGCCTCGCCGATTTCCTCGACGATTTCGTCACGATCGGTGCTGCGCTCGCTCAATCCGTCGATGCCGGTCTCGAGACCGCGCAGCGCCTTCTGGAAGCTCTCCTGGAAGGTGCGGCCCATTGCCATCACCTCGCCCACCGACTTCATCTGCGTCGTCAGATGGGAGTCGGCTGCGGGAAACTTCTCAAACGCAAAGCGCGGGATCTTGGTCACCACGTAGTCGATGCTCGGCTCGAAACTCGCCGGGGTGGCTCCGCCGGTGATGTCGTTGCGCAACTCGTCGAGCGTGTAGCCCACCGCCAGCTTGGCGGCGACTTTGGCAATCGGAAAGCCGGTGGCCTTGGAGGCCAGTGCAGACGATCGCGACACGCGCGGGTTCATCTCGATGACGACCATGCGGCCGTCTTGCGGATTGATGGCGAACTGCACGTTGGAACCACCGGTGTCCACACCGATCTCGCGCAGGATCGCGATGCTCGCGTTGCGCAGCAACTGGTACTCCTTGTCGCTCAGCGTTTGCGCCGGCGCCACCGTGATGGAGTCTCCCGTGTGGATGCCCATCGGGTCCAGGTTCTCGATGGCGCAAACGATGATGCAGTTGTCCGCCTTGTCGCGAACCACTTCCATCTCGAACTCTTTCCAGCCGATCAGGCTTTCCTCGATCAGCAGTTCCTTGGTCGGCGACAGGTCCAGCCCACGCTTGCAGATTTCCTCGAATTCTTCGGGGTTGTAGGCGATGCCGCCGCCGGTGCCGCCCAGCGTGAAGCTCGGGCGAATCACCATCGGAAAGCCCGGCCCGTCGATCTCGGCCGAGATCTGCTGCTGAACGACCAGCGCTTCTTCCATCGAGTGGGCGATGCCGCTGCGCGCCGAACCCAGGCCGATGCCGGTCATCGCGTCCTTGAACTTCAGCCGGTCCTCGGCCTTTTCGATGGCCTTTTCGTTGGCGCCGATCATCTCGACGCCGTACTTGGCGAGCACGCCGTGCTTGTGCAGGTCGAGCGCGCAATTCAGAGCCGTTTGGCCACCCATGGTCGGCAGCACCGCATCCGGGCGCTCCTTGGCGATGATCTTTTCAACCACCTGCCAGGTGATGGGCTCGATGTACGTCGCATCGGCCATTTCCGGGTCGGTCATGATCGTCGCAGGGTTGCTGTTGACGAGGATGACGCGATAGCCCTCTTCGCGCAGCGCCTTGCAGGCCTGGGCTCCGGAGTAATCGAATTCGCAGGCTTGTCCGATGATGATCGGGCCGGCACCAATGATCAGGATCGAGCGGAGATCGGTGCGCTTAGGCATTTGCGTCTCCGATCGACGCCGCGCGGGGCGTTTGCATCAAACCAATGAAGCGGTCGAACAGGTAGCCGATGTCGTGCGGCCCGGGCGACGCCTCGGGGTGGCCCTGGAAACAGAACGCGGGGCGGTCGGTGCGCGCCAGGCCTTGCAAGGTGCCGTCAAACAAACTCACGTGTGTCGGTCTCAGGTTGTTCGGCAAAGTACTCTCGTCAACGGCAAAGCCGTGGTTCTGGCTGGTGATGCTCACCCGGCCTGTATCAAGGTCCTTGACCGGGTGATTGGCACCGTGGTGCCCGAATTTCATCTTGAAGGTCTTGGCTCCGGAGGCCAGCGCCAGGATCTGGTGACCCAGGCAGATGCCGAACATCGGAATGCCGGTCTCGATCAGGTGGCGCGTGGCGTCTATCGCGTAAGTGCAAGGCTGCGGATCGCCAGGGCCGTTGCTCAAGAAGATGCCGTCCGGTCGCAGAGCGAGAACGTCCTGGGCCGAGGTCTGGGCCGGGACCACCGTGACCTTGCAGCCGCGGCTGGCCAGCATGCGCAAGATGTTGCGCTTGACGCCAAAGTCATAGGCGACCACATGGAACTTTGCATCGCCCAGGCTGCCATAGCCCTCACCGAGCGCCCATTCGGTCTCGGTCCAGACATGGCTGCTGGGGTTGCTCACCACCTTGGCCAGATCGAGACCGGTCATGCTGGGAGCCGCACGTGCAGCGCCCAGGGCCGCGTCGAAATGCGACTCGCCGATGCTTTTGCCTACACCCAAAGACAGGATGCAACCGTTTTGCGCACCGGTGCTGCGCAACAGGCGGGTGAGGCGGCGCGTGTCGATGTCGGCAATCGCCACGGTGCCCTCGCGCTGGAGGTACTGCGCCAGCGTCTCGGTCATTCGAAAATTGGACGCCCGCAGGGGAAGGTCACGGATGATCAAGCCGGCCGCGTGAATCCGATCGGATTCAACGTCTTCCGGATTGACGCCATAACTTCCGATGTGCGGATAGGTCAGCGTGACGATCTGGCGGCAGTAGCTCGGATCGGTCAGGATTTCCTGGTAACCGGTCAGCGAGGTGTTGAACACCACCTCACCAACGGTCTGGCCCGGTGAGCCGATGGAAGTGCCGATGAAGCGGGAGCCGTCTGCGAGTACGAGGATTGCGGGGGGCAAGACGGGCAGCAAGGAAAACTCCGTTGATGCACCCAGTTCTGCCCCGCAGCGCAAGCTGCAAGTTCGAATCCGGTGGGAAACTGTAAGGGTTTCTCTGGGGGCGGGGGATGCTCAGATGAGTCGCTCATTGTAAGTCGAGACCGCGCGCTGAGGCCTGTCAAATGGCGTCGCGTCGCGCTCTGGTGCGAGACGCCAGCATCCGATCAGCCTAGCCACCGCATCGATACCTGACTCGAACGGTAGGGAACTAGAATGATCCCTTCGGGTCACACGAAGTCGTTATGTCCCCTTGGAGGTCACCATGAGTGAAGGTATGCGTTCAACCCCTTACATGTATTCCGGCGCCGTCTCTTCGGTGGAACAGCGCAATCGCGTCTTGCGCAACACCTACTGGCTGCTGGCGCTGTCGATGGTGCCCACGGTTCTGGGGGCCTGGATCGGCGTCACGACGGGCCTGACCAGGGCGCTGTCGCCCATGATGGGTCTGGTGGTTTTCATGGCCGGCGCGTTCGGGTTCATGTACGCCATCGAAAAGACCAAGAACTCTGCGGCCGGCGTTCCGGTGCTGCTGGGCTTCACCTTCTTCATGGGGTTGATGCTGTCGCGCCTGGTCGGGGCCGTACTGGGCCTTTCCAACGGGGCCAGCCTGATCATGATGTCGTTCGCCGGGACGGGCGCGATCTTCCTGGGCATGGCAACGATGTCTTCGATCATCAAGCGCGATCTGGGCTCGATGGGCAAGTTCCTGTTCATCGGCATGATCATGCTGCTGGTCGCGGGCATCGCGAACGTCTTCATCCAGTCGAGCGCGCTGATGATCACGCTGTCGGTGCTGGCCATCGGCATCTTCTCGGCGTTCATCCTGTATGACCTCAAGCGGGTCAAGGACGGCGAGGAAACCAACTACATCACCGCCACGCTCAGCGTATACCTGAGCCTGTACAACGTGTTCCAGTCGCTGCTCGCGATCTTCGGGATGACCGCTGGGGACGACTGACCCATCGATCACCGGTGAGCGTTCAAACGGGGCCTGTGGGCCCCGTTTTCATTTCAAGCGCAGATTCAGGGCTCGGCCCGTTCGAACACCGCGATGCTCTCCACATGCGCCGTGTGCGGGAACATGTTGACAGCCCCGGCCGCAGCCAGCATGTAACCGGCCTGGTGCACCAGCAACCCCGCATCCCGGGCCAGCGTGGCCGGATTGCAGCTCACGTAGACGATGCGCTCGGGCGGTTTGTAGCCCGGTGCACCAGCGGGATTTGCGGTCACGTCAACCAGGGCCTTGACCAACGCGAAAGCACCCTCGCGCGGCGGATCGATCAACCACTTGCTGGCAGCACCGAGCGCTGCCAACCCGCGAGCGTCGATTTCAAACAGGTTGCTGGCCACGAAGCGTGTCTTGGCGGCCAGCCCGTTGAACGCCGCGTTCTCGCGCGAGCGCGCCACCAAAGGCTCGCTTCCCTCGATGCCAAGCACCTCGCGCGCCAGCGTGGCGATCGGCAAGGTGAAGTTGCCCAGGCCGCAAAACCAGTCGATCACGCGCTCACCCGGCTGGGGGTCGAGCAGGCGAATCGCACGGGCCACCAGCGCGCGATTGATCTGGTGATTGACCTGTGTGAAGTCGGTCGGCCTGAACCGCATCGTGATGCCGAACTCGGGCAGGCTGTACGACAGCTCCGAGTCCTGCGCGTCGAGCGGGTGTACCGATGCGGGGTTGTGCGGCTGCAGCCACCACTGCACCGAATGCCGAGTGGAAAAGTCATGCAGGCGCTGCAAATCGGCAGCCGTCAACGGCTCGAGGTGGCGCAACACCAGCGCCACGACCGCATCGCCCACCGCCACTTCGATCTGCGGCAGGCGATCCGGGTGATCCATGCTGCCAATCAGATCGGCCAGGCGTGGCAACAGCGCGCTCAGGTGCGGCGGGAGCACCTCGCAACTGCTCATGTCGGCCACGTAGCTTGACTTTCGCTCGTGGAAGCCCACCAGCACCTTGCCCTTCTTGGCCACGACTCGCACCGACAGCCGCGCGCGATAGCGGTAGCCCCAGGCCGGGCCTTCGATCGGCCTGAGCACCTGCTCGGGCTTGACCTTGCCCAGGTGCCACAGGCCATCCTCGAGCGCGCGCTGCTTGGTCGCCAGTTGGGCGCTGGCATGCAGATGCTGCATCTTGCAGCCCCCGCAGGTGCCGAAATGCCGGCAGCGCGGGGTGACGCGTTGCGAACTCTCACGGCGCATCGCCGTGATGGTGGCCTGCTCCCACTGATTCTTGCGGCGAAAGACGCTGACCTGGACCTGTTCACCGGGCAGCGCGCCCTCGATGAACACGACCTTGCCCTCGGCGTTGTGGGCCACGCCCTGCCCCTCGAGGTCGAGGGATTCGACGCTCAGCCATTCGGTACTTGCTGTCATCTTGCGATTATCTCGAGGCTGCCGGGCCGCCCAAAATCACGAACCGCAGGGTCGCCCCGCCGCATCAGCGCGGGGGCAGCAACTTCGCAGGGTCGATGGGTTTGCCTTGGCGACGGATCTCGAAGTGCAGCTGCACCGACTCGGAATCGGTGGATCCCATCTCGGCGATCTTCTGACCGCGCCTGACCGCCTGATCCTCTTTCACCAGCAACACCTGGTTGTGCGCGTAGGCGGTGAGGTAGGTGCTGTTGTGCTTGACGATCACCAGGTTGCCGTAGCCGCGCAAGCCGGAACCGGCGTAGACGACCCGCCCATCGGCAGCCGCCATGACGGGGTCGCCGGCCTTGCCTGCGATGGCCAGACCCTTGCTCTTGATTTCATCGAAGCCGGTGGTCACCGGGCCGTTGGCCGGCCACAGCCAGTTGACGGCGTCATCGCCCCCAACCGCAACCGGCGGGGCGCTGGCAGCCGAAGCACTGGTTGAGGCTGCGGCTGAACCGCCCGCGGGTGCGGCAGCCGGCTTCGACTCGAGCGGGCGGGTCTCGGCTTTGGCCACAGTGACCGCGCGGGTGCCCGGCAACGACGGATCCACACCCGGAGGCGCCACCCGCAGCACCTGCCCAACCTCGATGAGGTTGGGGTTCTCGAGCCCGTTCCAGCGCGCCAGATCCTTCCAGTTCTGGCCGTTGTCGAGCGCGATTCGCACCAGCGTGTCTTGCGGCCTGACGGTGTAGTAACCGGGCTTGCCCGCGTTGTCGGTACCGGCAGGCGCGGCAGATTGAACCTCGCGCCTGGAGTCGGCAGCCGACGGACTGGTGGACTTGGCTGGCGCTCGCCGGTCTTCGACAGGCGCACGGTGATGGGTTGACGAGCAACCGACCACAAACAAGCCGGACATCACAGCGCACAGGAGACCCGCCGCGCACCGCCGAACCTCGTTCATCGTTCTCATCCGGGCCGCCACCTCGCTCAAATCGAACCAGATTTTAGGGGGACGAACTGCACAGCCTCGTACTCGGTGCGCTGGAAACCACCCGCTTCGAGACGGTCGACGACGACCAGGCGCTGCTTGTTTGCAGCGTCGAGCACCGGCGAGATCAAGCGCCCGCCCACGGCCAGTTGCTCCAGCCAGGCCTCGGGCACATCGGAACCGCAGGCCGCAGCGATGATGCTGTCGTAGGGCGCATTCGGCGGGTGCCCCAGCATCCCGTCGCCGTAGACCAGCCGCAGGTGGTCCATGCGCAGGGGTGCGACCAGTTCGCGCGCCTTGTCATGCAGGCCCTTGATGCGCTCGACCGACACCACATGCCGCGACAGACGGCACAACACGGCGGCCTGATAGCCACAGCCGGTGCCGACTTCGAGCACCTTGCCGAGGTGCCCGGCCGCGCGCGCCGTGACGCCATCCATCAGCACGCCGATCATGCGTGTGACCACGGACGGCTTCGAAATCGTCTGGCCGTGGCCTATCGGCAGACTGGTGTCTTCGTAGGCCTGAGTGACCAGCGCGGCGTCCACGAACAGGTGCCGCGGCACCGCTGCAATGGCATCCAGCACGCGGGCGTCGAGGGGGCCGGAGGCACGCAAGCGCTCGACCATGCTTCGGCGCACGCCCTCGGAGTCCATCCCGAGACCCGTCGAGCGCCCCGCCGCAGCCGGGGTGGCGCCGCCCGATCGGCGGGCCGTGGCGGACGCTGGCGTCGCCGGATTGAATGGCGTGCCGGCCGGTCCCTGCGCCTGAGGTTCGCCCGGGGCGCTGACCAGTTTTTTGGGTGGCCGAGTCATCTGGTCCAGTCGCAGCGGGAACTTGCCGCCACGCGGGGTCGTTGCGCTCACGGCTTGGCGCCCGTGCTCAGCCAGGTCCGAAAACCCGGCAGCGATGCGTGATCGGTCAGGTCCACCTGCAACGGCGTGATCGAAACGCAGCCCTGGGCCACCGCGTGGAAATCGGTGCCTTCGCCGGCCTCGCGTGCGTCGCCGGAAGGGCCGATCCAGTACATCGTGTCACCGCGCGGGCTGGTCTGGCGGATCACCGGCTCACTGGCGTGGCGACGACCCAAGCGGGTGATCTGCACAGGAATCCGGTCTGCATCAGCGCGGTTGGGGATGTTGACATTTAGCAAGAACGGCCGCGTCGACGGCGGCTCGATCAACACCCGGTCGATCACCTGCCGCGCCACTCGCGCCGCCGCGTCGAGGTGACCCCAACCCTTGTCGGCCTGCGAGAAGGCGATCGATGGAATCCCGAACAAGAAGCCCTCCATCGCCGCGGCCACAGTGCCCGAATACAAGGTGTCATCGCCCATGTTCGCGCCCTGATTGATGCCGGAGATCACCAGATCGGGGCGCTCGAGAAACAGCCCCGTCAGCGCCACGTGAACGCAGTCGGACGGGGTGCCGTTCAGGTAGTGAAAACCGTTGGCCGCCACATAGGCCGACAGCGGCCGCGTCAGCGTCAGCGAGTTGGATGTGCCGCTGGCGTTTTGCTCGGGGGCGATCACGTCGATGTGTCCCAGACCCTCACAGGCACGCACCAGGGCCGCGAGCCCGGGCGCCAGATAACCGTCGTCGTTGGCAATCAAGATTCGCATTGAGACGATTGTAGGAGTCGGGGCTTGGCCAGCGACCCGAAAGACCGCCCGTCGTGTCCCTCTCATCAGGTCCATCCTGCTAGCATTTAGCATCACCTGGGATCAACTGCTGGCCATGTCCGTCAATGTCTTGATCGTCGAAGAAAACCCGCAAGCCATGGCATTCATGGAGCGCGTGGTTCGCGAAAGTTTCAGCGACGACTTGAACATCGCCAGGGCCGATGATCTGGAGTCGGCTTTAGCCGTGGTGGGTGACGCTGCGGCTGCCAGCGCAGTTCAAGCTCAGCCGGCACAGCGCTTCGACATCATGCTCATCGACCTGGATCTGCCGGAAGGCAACGCTCTGAAGTTGCTGTCCGAGGTCTCGAACCACCCGTCGCGCAAGATCGTCACCACGCTTTACGCCGATGATGAGCATCTGTTTCCGGCCCTGATGCAAGGCGCCGATGGATACCTCCTGAAGGAAGACCGCTTCGAGGTCCTGATCGAAACCCTGCAAAAGATCGTGCGCGGCAAACCCCCGCTGTCGCCCGCCCTCGCCCGGCGCATGCTGGCTCACTTCCGGCAGGACGCTCAAGACCCCGGGGTCTTGACCTCGACCGAGACCGACGTGCTCACGCATCTGAGCAAAGGCTTCACGGTCAAGGAAATCGCCAACCTGATGAAGATCCGGTGGACGGGCGTCAACGAGCACATCAGCGCAGTCTGCAAGAAATTGAGCGCATCGGTTCGCGCCAGCGGTCCGACTCAGTGAGCGTGAGCGAGCAGCGGGTCGCCCAACCCGATGCGGGCGCGGTGAGCGACGAACGGCTTGCGCTGATCGCCGACAGTCACTTGAGGCTCACCGGGCGTGCGCTGGTGGTGCCCTCCGGCGATCTGCGCGCGGCACTGTGGAAAGCTCGCACGGTGATCGTGGCGCACGGCACTGAATCTGATCCAGTGTTCTTTTACGGCAACCGCCAAGCGCTGGACTTGTTCGAAATGGAATGGGCGGCGTTTGTGCAGATGCCCTCACGCCTGTCCGCCGAACCGCTTTTGCGCGAGGAGCGGTCCCGGGTGCTCGACCGCGTGGGCCGTGACGGCTTCATCAGCGACTACGCCGGCATCAGGATCTCGTCGAGCGGCAAGCGCTTTCGCATCGAACGGGCGGTTGTCTGGAACCTGATCGATGCCTGCGGGATGTGCCACGGTCAGGCGGCCGCCTTCGACCACTGGACCGCGGCATAGCGCTGCGTCAACAGCCGGCTTGCGGTCGCTGCTTCAGCCGCATGCCGGCATTTCCAGCGGTTGATCGGCTTCAGCCGAACTCGAACGAAGTCACGCCGAAGATCCGCTCCACCGGCAGCGATGGTGCGATCCCGTGATACATCCTCGCGCAGCCGAAGGCCTCAGACAACGACAGCCGCCGGGCCAGCGCCACCGCAGCCGGATTCGCCTCGGGCACGTCAATTTGCACCGGCCGGCCTTGGATCGACGCCAGCAGGCTGCCGATGATCCGCTCGGCCAGATCGAGCCGGTCGGCAAACACAGGGCCGAGCTTGTAGCCCGAGAGGCAAGGACGTGCGACGCCGTAGCCGACCAGCACGCCGCGTTCGCGCAGGCCGATTGACAGTGCTCCGGGCTGATGGATCCAGCGGCTCAGGAAACGAGAGCGCGGTGCCGGCACATGGGCCCGGTCATAACGCTCCACCTCTTCGAATGGCATGTGCGACAGCGGTATCGCGCCCGGGTCGGTCACTCCATGAGCCACCCCCTCGAATCGCAGGTCTCGCCAGGCCAGTTCGAACCCGCCACGCTGGTAGAACGGCACCATGGCGAACACGCCGTCCATGCCGATGGACGCGCCGGGCCGAAGCCGTTGGCGCAACCGCTCGAGCCGGTGACGCCAAAGGACTCCACCCAGGCCAGACCCGCGGAATTCCGGGCGAACGATGAACAACCCCATGAAGCCGAACTGGCCGTCATAGGACACGATCGTTCCTCCACCGGCCAACTCATCACCCCGGCGCAAGGCGATGAAGGCGCCCGGGTCGACATCCCACGCGATATCGACATCAGCCAACCCCGGGTTCCACCCCTCGGCCGCCGCCAGACCGGCCAGCAACGGGACTTCTTCCGCACGCATCGCTGCGATCGAAAAATTCTCAGGAAGCATGGGCGCGGCCTTTCGTCCTTGCGACGTGGTGATGTGCTGATGTGGACGGCACATTGTTGTGGATTCCCAGAGAGCCGCCCAGCCCTGGAAATGCCACGTGGCGCTGGCTGACCACCCGCGGCGGCAGCCCGACGGGCGGCCCTGGCTCGCCGCACTGGCCTGCATCTACGAGGGCTCACGCCTGCCCAAGCCAGGACCGAGCCGTGCACCGCAAAACACCCACGCACCCTTGACAGCCCCGCGTCGCCCCATATACTGTGCTTTCATACAGTATATGGAATTCGCCATGAACGTCGATTACCGCCAGTGCTACCAGCCAGAACCTTCGCTCTCGTTTCCCACTTGGGTGCGCCGCTTGTGGGTCTGGCTGTAGGCCCGTTCCCAGGGGGAGCAGAGCAAAGACATTCGGACACCGCACGGGGGCGTACGGCGACGCCTGCACGTCATGCTGCTCGCTAGCGCCGATGCCAAGCGCCCTCGCGGCGATACAGCCTCCTGTCGGTGTCACACCAGTGCGCCTTTAGCCGCCGCTGGCGCGCTGACCGGTGAATACACGAGCAAGCCGGGAACCACTGCGCGCGGCCCATACTCCATCGCCGACCGCACCGCCTTGCAGGTTCGCAAGCCCGGGCATTCCGGTCACTGACCCAGCAGCTGGAAAGCACCCCGTGAACAAACTGATCACGCTCGCCCTGCTCGCACTCGGCTCAACTTTTGCAGCGGCCCACGGCGATGCCATGCACGTCACCGCCAAGAAGTCCTACGACCCCGCCAAGGTCGAAGAACGCTCCTTCGGCCATGGAGGCAACCCGAAGAAAGTCAACCGCGTGATCCGGCTCGAGATGTCGGACGCGTTGCGGTTCACACCGTCCGAGGTCACCGTCAAGCTCGGCGAGACCGTCCGCTTCATGGTGCACAACGGCGGGCAGCAACTCCACGAGATGGTCTTAGGCACGACCGAAGAACTCAAGGTACACGCCGATTTGATGAAGAAGTTTCCCGAGATGGAACACGCCAACGCCAACATGGCGCACGTCGCCCCGGGCGCCAGCGGCGACATCGTGTGGCAGTTCACCCGGCGCGGCGAGTACCCGTTCGCCTGCCTGATCCCCGGCCACTACGGGGCTGGCATGGTTGGCAAGGTGATCGTGCGATGAGGCGGCGCCATCACCGTCACGGCGATTGAGGCGGTGCGCTGACGCCCCGAGGCTCAGTCCGGTTTGAGCCAGGCGCCCATGGGCCAGTCGAGCAGTTCGGCCAGACGGCAAACGATCCACCGCGCCTCGGGCGCCGTGACCGCGGCAGGGTCCTGCAGCAAGCCGAGGTGCATGCGCTCGAGCACATCGTTTTCGGTCACGCCCAGCTCGAACAATTTCGCACTCGCGTGCTCGGTGAGCATTTGCGCCATGTCCTCGCACAGGTCGTAGCGGGCAGCGATGACCTCCCGCGTCTCGCTTGGCTTCATCTTTCCGGGCGGGATGAACAGCTCAATGAACGAGTGCGGGAGCTGAGACTGGTTGTGGTCGTACATGGGGGCGTGGGATCGGTGGCAGCACACAGTGTCGCCCGCCGGCACGGTAAGAAATGCGCGAAGCCCGTGGACGCGCACCGGCAGGCCCTTGATGGGACGCAGCCTGAGTGCCACCAAGCAAAAACCGGCCACTGGCGCCGGCTTCGCTGCGTCGATGAACTGACGGATTACTGCGCCTTGCGCCGGCGGAGCAACTCGCCCGTCAAGCCACCACGGCGGCGGACTGACTCAAACCAAACAGCCTCCACGAATCCCGGCTCAAAGCCCCGATATCCAATGGGGCGTAGAAGGCTGCTTACAAATAAGCAGCAGAATCGGGCGCTTACTTCAAATATCACTAACGCGATTGAGAGTACTGAAACCGAAGGTTTTTTTATTCCTGCGATCAGACTGAAGATGAAACATTTATTTTTGCCGCCGACAAGAAACTTCTATTGCAGACGCTCCATTTTCTCAACAGGTACGCACAGAACACCCTCAGGAAGAGCCTTTGAGGGCGCGAAAGACGCAAGGGCAATCATCGCCCAGACTCCGTCACTCCCTTGAAGAAACGTTGCCATACTCGCGGACTTGCCCGCACGAAGATGATACTGGCCCATGAGGACTCTCTCCTTCGTTGTGTTATAGAGCGAAACAATGAGAAGACGTTTATTCCGCGTCACTACTGCATGATCAAACTGCGTCTCCGAGAATTTTGTTTTTGTTTTTCTCTCAGACAGAGTCGTGAAGCCAACGCCAATTGCACTTTGGTATTGAAAAAGCGGATTTAATATTAGCTCTGCATTTCCGTTAACCAGAAGATCATAAAAATTCCTCATAAGCCCCTCCCCCAAGGTCTGATCTTCAGAACTAGCGGGCGACTCAAGTCCGTTATCCACTATAGGCTTCTGATTACAGAAGGCTGCAATGGGTGTATTGAAGTTTGCATGACTCAATATCTTCCAGCGAGCATCTGAAATACTCCAATGGAAGACAGATAGACGCGCAGCCTTATCTTTACTCATCACCAGAGCAGCATCTGGAAGCGTTTGTGATGCTCCCACGAAGTATCTCACCACCACCACATCCTCAGCAGGACGTGTCTCACGAACTTCACCTATTTCAAAGTCGTCGACATCAGCAGGAAGATAGGTCTCAGCAATGTAATGCTGACCGGATGATCTTTGAAGCTGAAAAGCAGGATCAAGATAGGGCTTGATTAGCCTCTTTGAGGCAGCATCCTGCTCAGCAGTTGTGCCCACTGCTCCTGCAGGACCTCCAGTTTTGGACAACAGGTCAAAGAACGCATGAGCCAACTCTTCGCCTGTTGCGCCCTTCTTACTGAATAGTTTTTCATATGTAGCATCGCCTGCGAAAGTAGCGCTTGGCAGAATCAAAAACAGAAGCGCGAAAACTGCAACACACAACCTATTAGAAGTCATTCTTAAACCCATTTTCAACCTCTGCTGTTCATTAAATTAAGACGCTGACACAAGCATTCAGTTGTCGCAAGTGAGGAAAGCACTTTGAACGCAGAATACGGAATACTATTACGCTTATGATCAGAATCCCCCAATCGGGGACCCATTTTGAATGATAGGGCATGATCAGCCCAAATTAATCACGAGCGCGTTGATTTTGAGTTGGCGGATGTGGCGTCATTCGTTGATTTGGCGTAGGAATTCGTTGTCGAGACGATTGCCTCATGGGCCGTTTCGGCAACATGCCCACGCGGACGGGAGCGGCAAGCATGACGCCGATGATGGTGGATCTGCCCTGCAAGAACTCCCCGAGGCGCGCGCTTACGGATAGCCATACCCGCGTTCCAACCAATCGCGTGGCGCAGTTTCTGGAACCAGCTCGGCAAGCCGTGTCAGGTAAAGATCCAAGTCCTCCTGCAAGAATTTTCCGCACCATTTTTGAGTACCGCCCGAGCCGAAAAAATCTTTGTCGTTGGTCCAGAAGTTTTTCCCGGCTTCTGGCACAAACTTTTCCGCCTCAGCCCTCATTGCCGTGAGTTTCGTGGCGGCAACGATGCGGTCGACCTGGATATCATCAACAGCCACGCCAACAGCCTTCGCAAGTCGCTTCACAGAACTTCCGTGATCAAATATCAAGTCGGCGTAGTGAAGCAAAGTCAGGTTTGGTAATCGACAACTCAGAACTGTTTGACGGTAGTGTTCCACAAGTGTTGCCAAGGTATTGTCGTCCCAAGCCTCCGTATTCAACGGCTCGTTCAAGTACGATCTCAGCGCCCCTGCGACCGGACGCAGCATCCGCAGATCTGCCTTCTCATACCGGTTTTCCGCATGAGCACGTGAGGACAGGAATACATCCAGCGGATGACGGTATACGGCGATCACCGTAACGCCCTCCCATACCGGAAAACCGTCGGCTGGCGTGTGAGTTTTCACCACGCGCCGCCCGTCCTGATTCGAAAGTGCACGCCTGACTTCGTCAGCGTCTCCGAGACGAGAGTCTACCCAAGGGGAAAGAACAGAGATTTTATCGGGTAATTCTGTCGACCCGGCTAATAACATGGCAATTATGGTCTGCGTCCATGTCGTTCCGCATTTCATTGGCGTGCAAACCAGTACATCACCGCTTCGCGGTTGCCAAGTAGACCAGCGCTCAGGGTTGGTCGCGCGGCCACGAAATTCCCTCTTTGCGGGCTCCATAATCCGTGACGCCGCCATATTCATAGGTCAAACCTTTTGAAAATCGCGATTGATGATTAAATTAAAATGGAATATCGAATCAACCGATTCTATGGAATATCCTGTCCGGCAACCATCAAAATTGCTCCGGAGTTTGCCTCACCAGAATCGCCGAACCCACAGAATCATCGGGAGACGAGAAAGTGTCAATTCTGCGCCGATGGCATACTCGCCGAGGCCATCGGGCGCAAGCGCTGCGGCAGCAGCATAACCGCCGACGCGCGATAAGACGGCGGCTCAGCGGGTCATTTGGCCGCCGTCTTTGGGGGGCTGCCCCCTTGCCTTTGCTGTTTGGCCCATCGGGCAAGCGCCTGTCAAGAATGCAGCATTGCGCAGTGCCTGGCAGGCAGGAACACGCGAGGTGGCGAGTGTGTTGCGCGCGCACCGGCAGACCGTTGATGAGATGGATTGCTGAACGCCACAAAGCAAAAACCGGCCACGGGGGGGCTCAGGGGCCGGCAGGCGCTTGCGGCGCTGGAGCAGGCTCAGGGCGGCGGCGCAGGTAATCGACGCGGAGTGCCGCGGGGTGCACGGAATAGACTAACAACCGCACGTGGCGCTGTTCGGGTGAGAAGCTCGGCGCAACACATCCCCCGCAATGACCCGATCTCACCATGCACTCTGCTCATCCGGCCCGACGCATCAACCCGCTCGAATCAGGCAACCCTGCCAACGCGTTGGGGATAGTTGCCTTCGTCACGCTGCTGGTTCTGGGCTTGGGCTATGTCGTCTACTCGCTGCTGGGCGATATCGGCGACGCTCAGGCGGTGCCCTGGGCGCTCTTGATTCTGGCGCTTCTTGCGGCGCTGGGCTTTGAGTTCGTCAACGGCTTTCACGACACCGCCAACGCTGTTGCCACCGTCATCTACACCCACTCAATGCCTGCGAATCTCGCGGTGTTGTGGTCGGGCTTCTTCAACTTCTTGGGGGTGATGGCCGCGAGCGGCGCGGTGGCTTGGGGGATCGTGTCTTTGTTGCCGGTCGAACTGATCCTGCAGGTCAACTCCGCTTCGGGGCTGGCCATGGTGTTCGCCCTGCTGCTGGCGGCCATCCTCTGGAACCTGGGCACTTGGTGGCTCGGTCTGCCTGCGTCCAGTTCGCACACGCTGATCGGGTCGATCGTCGGCGTGGGCCTGGCCAATCAGTGGCTAACTGGAGGCGCGGCAAGCAACGGTGTCGACTGGGGCCAGGTGAAGCAAATCGGTCTGTCCCTGCTGATCTCGCCGATCTGCGGTTTCGTGGCCGCAGTGCTGCTTTACTTCGGGATGCGCGCGCTGGTGCGCAGCAAGGCGCTGTACGAGCCGCCAAAGGGCAATGCGCCGCCGCCGCGGTGGATACGCGCGCTGCTGATCGCTACGTGCACCGGCGTGAGCTTTGCGCACGGCTCGAATGACGGCCAGAAGGGGATGGGCCTGATCATGCTCATCCTGGTGGGCATCGTGCCGACCGCCTTCGCGCTCAACCGCACGCCCGATGCCAGCAAGCTGTCCCAGTTCCGTGAGGCCTCGGTTCAGATGGAAGAAGTGCTCAAGCGCTACACCAAGCCCGGGCTGACGGTGTCAGACCCCCGTGAAGCCGTCAAGGATGCGGTGCGCCAGAAGAACTACACAGACGCCACCACGGTGGGCCTGAGCGGCATGGTGCAGGGCACGCTCAAGGATGTCGAGGACTTCAAGACCCTGAAAGACGTGCCGACGACGATGGTGTCGAACCTGCGCAACGACATGTACTTGATAGGCGAGGCGCTCAAGCTCATCGACAAGAGGCAGCAGCTCAAGGTCTCAGAAGACGACCTGAGGGTGGTCGTGGCGTATCACAAGGCGGTCGATGAGGCGACGAGCTTCATCCCGCTGTGGGTCAAGGTCGGCGTGGCCATCGCACTCGGTCTGGGCACTGTGGTGGGCTGGAAGCGCATCGTCAAGACCGTGGGCGAGAAGATCGGCAAGACCCACCTCACCTACGGGCAGGGCGCGGCCGCCGAGTCGGTGGCCGCCATCACGATCGGTGTGGCTGATTTGCTGGGGCTGCCGGTGTCGACCACACACGTGCTGTCTTCGGGCGTCGCGGGCACCATGGCGGCCAGCGGCTCGGGTCTGAACCTGGACACGGTTCGCAGCATCGCGCTGGCGTGGGTGCTGACACTACCGGCCTCGGTGCTGCTGTCAGGCTTGCTGTTCTGGTTGTTCAGAAGCGTGTTCTGAGACGTCGGGGTGTGTTCGGGGTGGCGAGACCTTGCCGCTGGAGTTCGTATCCCACGGCTGAGTCAAGAATTGGCTTGCTTGGCCTGAGCCGCAAACCAGTCTTGCTCGGGGCGCATGGGCCGGCGTAGGCCAGCGTCGATTGCAGTCGAATTCGGTTGTGCCAGAGCAGCCCAAGCAACGGGGGCGATGGGGCTGCAGGTGGAGAACACGTCGCAAAAAAATTCGTGCGGCCCCACCGAGTTCACTCTGTGGACTGTCAGGGCCCAGCCCTCCCGGGGTGGGAGGTCGCAGTTTGCCCAGTTTGCCCAGTCGGCCGAAGCTGCGGCGTTGCCAGGTTGGCCGCATCTGATCCGGCCCTCGAGGCGGT
>CANFXR010000004.1 GCA_947451035.1 Burkholderiales bacterium | reverse complement strand
TGACAGCACCGATGTGGCCCGCCTGGTTGCTGGCAGCGATGCACAGCTCGACGCCTTGGTGGACCAGCTGTCGCAAGCTGGCATGGATCGCCTCGAGCTCAGCTGCGCCCAGCTCGACGCACTGGTTGACGCCCACAGCGGATCCGAAGCGCTCGATTTCAACGCCGGCACGAGCGTCACCGTGGTGGGTACATCGTTCCTGCATCAGGGCACGCATCTGGCCGCTGTGGCCGACCTGGTGGGTCAGGCAGACTTCACCGTCAGGCTCAACAGCACCGATGTGGCTCGCCTGGTGGCCGGTAACGATGCCCAGCTCGACGCCTTGGTGGACCAGCTGTCGCAAGCCGGCATGGACCACCTTGAGCTCACCTCCGCGCAGCTCGACATGCTGGCCCACGCCCACAGCGGCTCCGATGCGTTCAGCTTCAACGCCGGCACCCACCTCACCGTGGTGGGCACGTCGTTCCTGCACCACGGCACGGACGGGGCCGCTGTGGCTCATCTGCTGGATCAGGCCGACGTCACCGTCAAGCTCGACAGCACCGATGTGGCCCGTTTGGCGCACGGCAGCGATGCCCAGCTCGACGCTCTGATGGACGAGCTGTCGCAAGCCGGCGTGGACCGCCTGGAGCTTGGTGCGGGCCAGGCCCTGGCGCTGGCCGGCAACGCCGAGCTCACCTTCAACCGCGGCACCGAGATCGTCGTTGATGGCGCCAACGCGCTGGGCGGCGTGGCCGGCGTGGCTGCAGCCGAGCACCTGTTCGGTGCGGCCGACCTCACCGTCAAGCTGTCGGGCACCGACGTGGCTGACTTCAACTCGCTAGATGCCGCCGCGCAATTCCGTGAGCTCGCGCTGGACGTCGGCGTCGACCATTTGGCGGTGGACGGGACGCTGTCTCTCGACAGCGGTCACGCGTTCGACCTGGCGAGTGCCTTGGACGGACTGCCGCTGGTCGAAGGGCAGTCGATGGTCCTGACCGACGGGCAAGAGTTGTTCAGTTGGTTGCTTTATTCCGACATTGAGCAGTCGATGTTCGCGATGCGCGAATTTGCGTCCGACGCCGATGTCTCGATGCTGTTTGGCATGCCTGAGTCTGGACAACTACTGCCACTCGACGTCGACCCGGCGTACATGGCACAGTTTCTTGGCTACACCGCGATCGTTACAGATGTCTTTATGGGTGTTGCAGGGGTTGATCAGTTCGTCCTGACCGACGATCTGGCTGCCACACTGGCGCAAAGCGACGTCCAATTCTTGAATGGCGGTATCTCTTGGATCCAATTCCCGGAAATCGAGGTGCTGGCAACCGCCGACAACAGCGATGGCACGGCTTACCTGCAAAGCACCTTGCAGGAGCTGACAGCTCTTAACGTCCAGACGGTGGTTCCCGACAGCCACGTCACCGGGGTGGAAGTGGCGCTGGGCAGCCACGTCAACGGGGTGGATGTGGCGCCGGCCTTCATGGTCAGCGCCGACCTGCGCCTGGAAGACATGCCGAGATTCCAGCATGCCGACAACCAATCGGTCTCGCTGGTGCTCAACGCCGACGATCTGGCAGCGCTGATGAATGCGCCGGATGCATTCGACACGCTGCAAAGCCATGGCTTCACCGATCTGCGACTGACCGACAAGGTGTCAGACGGCGCGATGACCGATCTGCAAACAGCCCTGCAGGACACCGGTCTGCATTGGAGTTCTGCGCCGCTGTCGTCCACTGAGGTCGAGTTGCTGGGTCTGAGCACTGATTTGAACCAGAGTCAGGATGATCCCTACAACCTGCACAACAACAAATCTTGAATGAAACCCTGAACGACAACAAGGCACCGACCCAACCCAGCACGGGTCCGGTGGCCGCCGTTCTGAACCAGTGCCGCCGTGGTTTCATCATGATGGCTGGCCTGTGTGTCGTGCTGGAACTGCTCTCGCTGGCGCCGATCGTTTACATGTGGAACAGCTTCGACCGCGTGATGAGCAGTCGCAGCGTGGTCACCTTGCTGTCGCTGACGGTGCTGATCGTCGGTGTCTACATGTTCTGGTCGGCGATGGAATGGACCCGAAGCCGGCTGATGGTGCGCCTGTCGCTGCGCATCGACTGGGAGCTGGCGGCCGACGTGTTCGACGCGGCTTTTCGAAGACAGGCTCACCGCAAGGCCGTCAATGTCGAGCAGGCGATGGGCGACCTGCTGACTCTTCGCCAGTTCTTGTCTGGCAAGGGCGTGTTGACGGTCATCGCGGCACCGTTCTCGTTGCTGTTCATTGCCGTCGGTGCGGCCTTTCATCCGTTCCTCGCCCTGTACTCGCTGGGCACGGCCCTGGCCATGCTGATCGCGGCCATGGCCAACCAGCGGATGACCACCTCGGCGCTCAAGGCCTCCAACACCGCGAAGCACGAAGCCACGCGCATGGCCGCCAGTCTCCTGCGACATTCCGAGTCCACACGCGCACTGGGCATGATGCCGGCCCTGCGGCAGCGTTGGTATGCGCAGCACCGGGAGTTCGTGGCCCTGCAAGTGCAAGCGTCAGATGCGGCTGGCAGCGGTGCGGGCGTGACCAGCTTCTTGCAGCACACTTCCAACTCTGTCGGCATGGCCCTCGGTGTGTACCTGGCCATCGAAGGACTGATCACCGGCGGCATGGTGATGGCTGCCAGCATGCTGATCGGCAAGGCTGTGGGGCCGCTTCAGAGCTTGATTTCGCAGTGGCCGGCCGTCGTCGGGGCGCGTCAGGCCTATGACCGGCTCAATACACTCCTGGCCGACGACGTGCGACCGGCCGACGCGATGGCACTGCCAGCACCTCTCGGCCACATCGTGGTTGACAACGTCAGCGGAGGCCCCAGTGGCGCGGAGCGCGACGTCGTGCAGGCGGTCAGCTTCGAACTGGCGGCCGGTCAGTCTCTCGCCATCGTTGGTCCCAGCGCCGCCGGAAAGACGTCGCTGTCCAAGCTGCTGGTTGGTGCCTGGGAGCCCACACAAGGCTCCATCCGCCTCGACGGTGTGGAGATCTCGCAGTGGAATTCGGACGAACTGGGCCCGCTCATCGGCTACGTGCCTCAGGAAATCGAGTTCTTTGAAGGCACCGTCGCCGAGAACATCGCCCGTCTGGGTGCCATTGATGCCGATGCCGTGGTGCAAGCCGCCCGCTCGGTGGAACTTCACGAGACGATTCTGCAGTGGCCGAAGGGTTACGACACGGTGCTGGGCGACGATGGGTTTGCGCTGTCGGGCGGCCAGCGTCAGCGCCTGGCCATTGCACGTGCGCTGTATGGCAACCCGCGCTACGTGGTCATGGATGAACCCAATGCGAATCTCGACGATGTGGGCGAACAGGCACTGATCGAGGCCATGCGCCAGATGCGCACGCGAGGCACCACGGTCATCGTCACCACGCATCGGCCGCGCCTGGTCGGCGTTGTCGATCTGATGCTGGTGCTCAAGTCGGGTCGCCAGGTGGGTTTCGGCCCGCCCAAGGATCTGTTTGAAGCGGTCAAGCGCGTGCAGCCGGTGCCCACTGACATGAGCGCCAAATCGCCCGCGCAAGCAGAAAACCGGAGCGCCGCGTGAGTGACAAAGGCTCGGGCAGGGCGGCCACGTGGGCTGGTTCGTGGAACCCCTACAACCCCAGCGAACTGGCCAGCAAGGGCCGTGGGTTGGATCCCGTGGAGCTCGAGCAGGCTGGCTTGCGCAGCAACTTGGTGCTGATGATCAGCGTTGCGTTCCTGGCGTTCCTGGTTTGGTCGATGACCGCGCCACTGGACGGTGGTGTGGTGATGGAAGGGTCGGTGGTCGTGGCCGGCAGCCGGCAGGCCGTGCAGCATCCGACCGGCGGTGTGGTGCAGGAACTTCTGGTGAAAGAAGGCAACACAGTCCAGCAAGGTCAACTGCTGGTGCGCATCAATCCGCTGAATTCCGAGGCCAACCTCACCGGCGTCGAGCTGCAGTACATCAACCTGTTGGCCACTGAGTCGCGCCTGTTGGCTGAGCGCGCTGGCTCAGACGTCCACTGGAAGGCAGAACTGGCCAAGTTCGAGGAGAAAGACGAACGCGTCATCGAAGCCAAACAGCTGCAGATGCAGTTGCTGCACTCGCGCCAACGCGAGCTGGACAGCCAGAGCCGCATCCTGAACGAACAGCTCACAGGCCAAAGGGCGCAAGCCTCAGGCATGGTCAAGGTCATGCTGGAAAAACGTGGGCAGCTCAAGCTGATCACCGAGGAGGCGCGCAACACCGTGCAGCTGGCCAAGGAGGGATATGTGCCCGAGACAAGAGCCAACGAGGCGCAACGCGCCCAAAGCTCGTTGCAGGCAGACCTGGAAACCGCCTCGTCGGAAGCCGAACGTCTGCGAACTGCCATGGTGGCAACCGAGATGCAAATCGCACAGTTGAGGATGTCGGCCAACAAGGACATCGACAACCAGCTGTCGGAAGCACAAAAAACGCGTGAAGCGCTCCAGACTCGGATGATGTCGCTCAAGTTTGACCTCAACGCGTCTGAGGTCAAAGCGCCGGTCAGCGGCACGGTCATCGGTCTGAAGGCCAACACCGTGGGTGGCGTGGTGACGGCCGGGCAGATCCTGATGGAGATCGTGCCCAAAGAGGCCCGTCTGGTTGTTGCGGCCAAGGTTCCGCCGGTCTCGATCGACAAGCTGAAGGTCGGTCTGAACGCAGACCTCCGCTTTTCGGCGTTCAACCAGAGGACCACGCCGGTGATCCCTGGCACGGTCACGCTGGTGGGCGCGGACAAGCAGCCTGCGGCAGCTCAGGGCGAAACCGATTTTTTCATGGCCACGGTGGAGACCACGGCAGAAGGCCTTGCGCTGCTGGGCGCCAACAAGATCCAGCCTGGCATGCCGGTCGAGGTCATCGTTAAAACGGGCGAAAGAAGTTTTATGACGTATCTGCTCAAACCGCTCAATGATAGAGTGGCGCGCAGTTTCAAGGAAGATTGATGCACCTGTTCCGCCACGACCGGCATCTGCGCCAGATCGTTGCCTTTGTCGCCCTCAGCTTGACGCTGTTCCCCACCATCGCCGCAGCACAGACCTTCCAGGCTGCACTCTCGGCGGCGCGCCACGCCGACGCGGCCTATATCTCCAAGATGGCCGACTTGAAGAATCGCCGCTTGCAATCGAGTCAGGCCGGTACGGCGTTCCTTCCCGGCGTCAACGTGAGTTACAGCAGGGCCGACGCCACGGGTTCCAGCAAGTCTTCGCGTGCCATCGACCTCACGCAGCCCTTGTTCAGCATGGACAAGTACCTGCAGTACACGTTGAGTCACCCCTTGGCAGCCCAAGCCGATGCCGAATTGCGTCTGGCGGAGAACGATCTTTCGCTGCGCGTGTTCAACTCGATGGCCGATATCGTGCGCGCCCGCGAATCGCTGCGTTCGATTCAGGTGCAGATCGATGGCCTGGAGGTGCAGTACCGCCGCGCACAGCGCATGCGCGAACTGGGGCAGGGAACCGTCACCGAGGTCAGCGATTTCGAGGTGCGGCTGGCCGCAGCGCAGGGCAATCGTCTGAATCTCAACGCCACGCTGGATGCCGCCCGGCGCTACTTCACGCTTGTGACCAGCCTGTTGCCGGATGTTGCAAGCCTGAATGTGTCGGCACTGGTGACGGCCGACCACGCCGACGAGGAGGCGTTGTTCGGCATCGTTCGTTCGCTGGATCCTGCGGTGGTGGCTGCTCGCCAGAATCTTGAAATAGCGCGAATAGAAAGCCGCCGATTCTGGGCAAAGTACCTGCCGACTGTCTCGGCCGTGGCGGGCTATGGGTCGACCAACGGCTCGACCAGCACCGGCTCGGCCCGTGTGGGCATCGTGTTCAACGCCCCGCTAGGCACCGCCCCCTATTTCGAACAGCAAAGCGCGGCCATCGCGCTCGACCGGGCGCAGGAGTCGCTGCGTGCCGCCGAGGATGCCGCCGTCTATGAAGCAGCGAACCTTCTCACGTCGCTGCGCTCACTGGAGGCTGAAATCCGCGTGCGGCAACGCGCGGTGAAAGCAGCTCAGCAGGCGGTAGAAGGCAACCTCAAGAGCTACCAGGGCGGGGTCAAGTCGAACATTGACGTCGTCACCAGTTTCCAGACGCTGGCTGACAGCGAGGTGGCACTGGTCAATGCGCAGCTGAACAGTGCGCAAGCAACCTTGAGGCTCTCGTTCATCGAAAACCTGACCGCTGAGCCATTGCGGTAAGACCGGGCTGCGCACACGCTGGGTCTTCACAGGGCAACTGCGCAACCCATGGCCCTGAACGAGCACATGCAAGCTGCGCGAACGGATGTAAACCCGCGCACAGCGGCGGGCGCACAGGTCGGGCGAGCACAGTCTGAGGTCGGCACCAAATGGCTGCCCATTGCTGAGCCCGTTGGCGATCCCCGCCAAGTGCGACAGGCCATCCTCGAGGGGGAGCCTGTGTTCACCGCGTGCCGGCGATTCACGGTCTACCGACTGGCCGGTGGACTCATGGGCGTGGACAGACTCCGCGGTGCCAACGCGCACTGGTTGCATCTTGAATCCGCCGGTTCGCGGGAACCGAGCTCCCAGCCAGAGGTTCTGTTGGCTGCGTTCGTACCGCGTGTGGTGGACACACGCCCCCTCGAAGTTGGCCAACGACCGCAAGGCCCGTCTGACCTGCAGTTCTGGCAATACCCCGCTGCCACAGAAAGGCAGGCCTTTGAGAATCATCTCAAGACCGAATTGGGCAGCAACGTGGACAAGGCCCGGCGGTTGGTGCACACCTATCTTGGCTTGCCATGGGCGACCTACATTGACAAGCAGCAGGTGCCCGAGCAGGTGGTACGCCTTTGCCGCTCTCAGATAGTCGGTATGGCTGCGCTGGCCACGCTGCTGGGCTATGAGCTGAGGGTGCACACGGTGTGCCAACACATCTACTGGCGCAGGTTGGCAGACACATTCCGCCTGTTGGGAATTTCCTGTTTGCACCTTTCGCATGACGAGCAGACCATCGACCCCGGCCACGAAGGCTGGCCGTTCACAGTCCACAGCTGGCCATTGTTTGCGCCCAACATCGAGGTTGAAGATCGGCGAGTCGGCCTTTGCATCGGACAACCGCTGGAGAAAAAGCGCTATCTGGCGTCGTTCATCGGCGCGCACATGCCGCACTACCGCAGCGAGGCAAGACTGCGCCTGGCCAAAGCCGCGCAGCGTGGAGAACGTAGCGACATCCTTGTCGAAGTTGGCACGCAATGGCACTTCGAGAAACTGGTTTACCAGGAGCAGGCCCAACACGCTGCCATTGCCCGGGCGGACACCATTCGCGCGGCCGTGGACACACAGCACTACAACGAGGTCCTGAGCGACTCGGTCTTCTCGTTGTGCCCCGAGGGCGCGGGACCGAACACGCTGCGCCTGTGGGAATCGCTCGCTGTGGGTGCCATCCCTGTCATCTTGCACAGCGGCTGGCGGCCGCCTGCGCTGGGCGCTACCGGAGGCAGATCACCGCTGCACGAGTGTTGCGTGTTTTGGCCGATCGACCAAGTGTCAATGTTGTGGAATGCGTTGGACAGCATCCAGCCAGCGCAGCGCGCAGCGATGCAGGCCCGAGCGATGTCGCTCTATCAACACGCCCGCCAACTGACTGCGTGGAGCCCTGTGCTGTGCTCATCCGTGAAAAGCTCACGCTCAGCATCTAATTTGAAAAACGATAAAGAGACTGTAAAGCCGTAAACTAGGTTTTATGGCGCAAGCGATAGTTGAGAATTTCAACTCCCAAATTCAGGCAAGAGGCGCCAAAAGCGGTTGGAAACCGGCCCCGTGCCTGAAGGGGTAACTCGCAAGTCATCCGCACCACGAACCCTTCATTGCATCGCATGTCAACGCCAAAGTCTCCTGCTACCAAGGCCAATCCGACCCGAGGCGCCAAGACCTCATCGCAGACCTTGTCCCCGAAGAGCGACAAGAAAGCCAGCAAACAACCCGTGGCCGTCAAGTCTTCCACCAAGACTTCTTCGGCTGCGTTGGCCCAGCGCGAGGTCAAGGACAAGCGCACTGCCCGCATGGTGGAAGCGCCTGCACCCAAGCCAGTAGTCCATAAAGCACCGAAGGCCCAGGCGTCGAACGCTGGCAAGTCAGCCCCACTTCCCGCCACGAAGCCTGTGGCGGCGGCCAAAAAGACCGAGCCGAAGCGCACGCTGAAGGCCTGGACACCGCTCGCCAAGTCAGGGTCAAGCGTTGGCCGGGCAGCGCCTGCTTCCGTTCGTGTGGCGGATGCGCGGCCAACTGCGCCGCCCCAAAAAAAGCTCGCGCCATCGACGGTTCCTGCTGCCAACGCACCAGCCAAGAAGCTGTCAAAACCCGCGCCGGCTTCAAAACAGACGGTCGCAGTCGCGGTCGCTGCGCCTGCATCGCAAGCGGGTAGCGACCAACAGACCGCACAGGTCGAAGGCCTTCAGGCCGTGCTGGCACTCAGCGTGGCCGAGGGCGTGTTTCTGATCGTGGCAGCGGCTGCCTCTTTCGAGGGCGTGCGCGCCTTTGCCCGCTACGAGTCCGATCCACTTCCGCGCTTTGTCAGTGCAGGGACCTACCTCGCCGCGCAAAAGACAAAGGAAGGAGCCGTGATTTACACCACGTTCGTGCCCTGGCCTTCGGCGCCTGCGGGTCCGCTGCGGCTGGGTTGCCTCACGGCATCAGGCCGCAAGCCTGTGCTGTCCGTCAAGAGCCTGGCATGGGCCGAACTGCCGTCTGACGCATCGACCGCAGTGTTGACACGTTTCGGCCGTGCACTGCTTCCAGCAGCAAAGGCCGTGCTCCCGGAGCGCCATGGTCTGCGCCTTGCCCTGCAGCCAGTACAGCCGCCCGTCCAAGCTGTGGCAGGCGAACCCACAAGCGTGCTTTGCCACTTCGATGGTGTCGTCGACGGATTGGCGCATGGGTGGGTGTACGACAAGCGCCAGCCCGGAAAAGCCTTCGAGGTCGAAATACTGCATCAGGGCGAGGTGGTTGCGCGTGGAATCGCCGACCGCTACAGGGATGATCTGGAGCGCAACGGCATCGGAAACGGTTGTCACCACTTTCGGCTCAGTCTGTCGCACACCTTGTTTGACGGACAACCCCACGTGTTGGACGTTCGGGTACCGGCCCTTGGCGCGGTTGCGCTCTGTCCGCCGGTGACCTGCACCTTGGTGAACTCGCAACCGGCGCAGTTGGACGCGATACCGCGCGCGCAGACCTTGGCGTTGGCACGCAAGCTTGAACGCCGTGGCAAGTTCAGCCAGCCCGGTGGCGATCAGGCGCTGCTGGCTGCTTTTGATCAGCATGGTCTGCACCAGGAGACGTGGTTGCTGGACGAGGCCCGTGCAGGCTACTTGCAATTGGCGGAGGTTTTGGGTGACAACGCCTTGTGCCACTGCAAGATCGCTGAAACCTGGCTGTTGGACTACCAGTTGCCCGAAGCTCTGGAGGCCTATGGAGCTGCGGCGTGGCTGGATCCGCAGATGTCCTGGGCTCACCTGGGGATGGGCAACGTGTTGCGTTTGCAGAGCCAGCCGGCTGCCGCGCTGGCTGCCTACCGAGCCGCGCTTGCGGTCGCACCGGGGTTGCGACAAGCCGAACAGCGGGCCGCCGCTGTTCAAGCCGATGCAGCATGTGCCAGCGCTCGGCAGCTGGAACAAGCCGGTGACAAGGCCGGTGCGACGGCGCTGCTGCGCGCGACTGTGCTTCGCTACCCGGACCACGAAGGCGCCTGCGACAGCTTGCACGCGTTGCTACGCGATTCGCAGCCGCCAGGGCAGTTCGTCGATACAGCTGGGTCAGCTGCCTCAGCGCAGGTCGAACGGGCCCGGAACCTGTTGGAAGCCATGCTGGACGAGTTTGAGCAGCGGTTGACGACCGCCGCCGGCGCGCCATGAACACAGCCGCCCACGCAGGCTGCCTCCTTCGGCGGTGGCCGCGATGAGGGCGACGCTGCGCGGCCTTCTTGATCCTGCGGTCAATCCGCAAGGGACGCTGCATGGGGCAACCATCCTCGTCGTCGGTGGCGGTGCAGGTGCCGATCTGCCGCATTGGCGTGCCCTTCGTGGGGCGCGCCTGGTCGTGTGGGAACCCCAGCCCAACTTTGCGGATGCGTTGCGACGAAATCTGAACACGCACGAGGGCGAGTCTGTGGTCATCGCGGCCGTTGCACCGGTGGCGGGTGAAATCACATTGCGGGTGCTCAACAACCCACGTGAAAGCGGGCTCCAACCGCCCACCCGCCTGCTCGAGTACCAACCGCGGCTGTCGTACGTCTGCGACTTGACGGTGCCAGCGCAGACGCTGACACAAGCGGTTGAGCCGCTTCAACTTGCCCACGATATGCCTCACCTGCTGGTGCTGGACGCTCCTGGTCAGGCCGGAGCCATCCTGCAGTCGGACACCTTGGCGCTGCAGAGCTTCACTTGGCTGGCGTTGCGTGTCGGCTCGCAATCGCTGTACGAAGAGGACATTCCCGGTGATGAGGTGTGCGATCTATTGCAGCGCGCAGGCTTTGAACTGGTGGCTGACGATCTCGACGTGCTGCCGCCTCATCGTGAAATGCTGTGGCGTCGCAGTCTGTTGAAAGTGCAGGTGCTGCAGTTGCAGCGGCAACACGGCGCTGCGGTGGCTGATCTGGCCGAAGCCCGCGCAGAACTGCTGCTGGAAAAAGCTCAGGTGGTGCAAGTGTCCGATGCCATGGCGCAGGCCAAGGCCGAGGCCGACAAGACGGCCAACGAGCGCCAGGCGCATATCGACGCGCTGGCCCGGGACAAGGCGCAGCTGAGCCAGGCGCGCGACGCACAGACCAAGCTGGCGGCCGAGCGGCAAGCCCAGCTTGAGTCGCTGACCCGGGACAAGGCTGCTGCTGAAAAAGCGGCTGCTGAGCGTGTTGCGCAAATCGAGCAGCTCAACCAGGCCAAGGCTGCCGTCGACAAGACGGCCGCCGATCGCGCAGCGCAGGTCCAGCAGCTCACGCAAGCGCGCGACGAGCAGGCTAAATTGGCCGGCGAGCAAACCGAGCTGGCGGCTGAGCGGCAAGCCCAGCTTGAGTCGCTGAAGGCAAGCTCGGACGCGCTGCAGTCGCAACTGGCCTCGGCCAGAGCCGAGACCGCGGCGGCGAGGACTGACGCTACCGCCGCACAGGCGAATGTGACCCGTGTCGAGCAGGGCAGCCGAAGCCGCATCGCCGAATTGGAGGATGAGATCGCACAGCTGCGTTTGCGTCAGCGGCTGCTGGAAGAGGAGATGATCAAGGCCGAGGGCCAGATCGAACTCATCAAAGACGTGCTTCTGCGCGAGCCGAGCCTGTGAAGTTGTCGTGGCGACGGCTGACACGAGCCGCGCTTGCGCTCGGGGGCCGCACGCCGCCGCCGCTGGCCGCGACCCCCTGGCGCGCCGCGCCCGAGGTCATTCCATCCGATGCGCTGCACGGTGCGGCTCAACTGCCATCGTGGGATGACAGTCAACTTGAGCGCGCAAGGGTGCAGTGGCAGTACGGTGATTGGGATAGCCTGCGGCTCATCGACGTCAATACGCTCGACAACCATCCAGACCGCGCCAAGCTCGCCTTGCTGGCAGCGGCCGGCCATCTGCAGACCGGCAGCATCGATGACGCGCGCGCGCACCTTCGGCTTGCCGTCGAATGGGGTTGCAACAAGCGGGTAGTCAGCCAGGTGCTGGTGGCCAGCGTGCATAACGTGCTGGGTCGCGCCGCCAGCGTGGCAGATCGAGAGGACAAGGCGAAATTGCACTTCGAGCAGTCGATTGCAGTAGCCAACCCGTCCACCGATGTCAAATTGCTGGGGCATGCCCGGGCGGTGCGCGAGATGGCCAGCCTGGGTATGTTGTCGCAGGCTGCGTCCTATGTCGGCCAAGCTACCGAAAAGCTGAAACAGCCCGAAGTGGTGGCAGCACACGCCCGTGCGCACCAGAAGGTGGTCGAACTGGAAGTGGACTGGCTACGCGATCGGGTGGTTCAACTGCAAAAGCAGGTTCATGCGACCAAGGCGCCCGTCACCGTGGTGAAGCCGCCGCCAGGTACGGCAATGCCACCACCGACGACTGCCACGGCACCTGCCGCCGATGCCAAGAAGTTCCATGGCCTGCATGGACTGGATCGCAAGCTCGAGGCCTACCTGGACTACGACGGTGGCTACTTCGTCGAGCTGGGCGCGAACGACGGTGTCGATCAGTCGAACACCCTGTACTTCGAGCGTGAGCGCGGCTGGCGCGGTGTGCTGATCGAGCCCATCCTGCACAACTTCCTGAAGTGCCAGGGCAACCGCGCTGCCGACAACGCCTTCTTCTGCGCCGCCTGCGTGTCAGACGACTACGAGGCGCCATACGTCCGGTTGACCTATTCGAACCTGATGACCACGCCGCACGGCGTGGACAGTGACATCGGCGACCCCGACGCGCACGCGCGCTCGGGCGCCGTCTACCTGAAGTCCGGCGAGCAGCCGGTGGAGGTGATGGCCGTGGCACGCACGCTCAGCAGCCTGCTGGACGAAGCGGGTGCGCCAGCCGCGATGGACCTGCTGTCACTGGACGTCGAGGGTGGCGAGCTGGAAGTGCTGAAGGGGCTGGACCACCGCAGTCACAGGTTTCGCTACATGCTGGTGGAGTGCCGCGACCCGCAGCGGTTGGCCAACTACCTGGCTGACGCGGGCTATGTCCTCGTCGACAAGATCAGCCAGCACGACTACCTGTACGCGTCCCAATGACGCCCGAACACTTGCCTACCGCCTCACACCAGCAGCAAGGTCCCCACGCTGCAGCCATCACCGTCTTCACGCCCTACTTCGCGGCGCGAACGCCGGAACGGCAGGCCGAGTTGGACCTGTGCCTGCACATGAATCTGCAGTGCGATGCTGTGACCCGTCTGGTGCTGCTGGTGGACGATGGGCACCAGCCGCCGATGACGCATCCCAAACTGACGGTGCGGGCCATGCCGGGCCGGCCCAGCTACCTGCAGTGGATCGAGATCAGCGCCGAGCTGCCGCCGGGCGGCGCCTCCATCCTGGCCAACACCGACATCTACTTCGACGACAGTTTGCGCCGCGTGCACGAGACGCTGGTCTCGCCACAGCGCTTCATCGCGCTGTCCCGCTTCGAAAAGCTGGGTACCGAATTGAAGCCGCATCCCAACCCGCGTTGGAGTCAGGATGTGTGGGGCCTGCGCACCGGCCAGTCCCTGCCGGCCCCGCTGCTGAAGGCCCTGGACATTCCGTTGGGCGTACCGCGCTGCGACAACAAGATCGCTTACCTGTTTGCGGTGCACGGCTGGACGGTGCACAACCCTATGGCCTTTGTGCAGAGCGTGCACGTGCACGAGACGCAGCAGCGCAGCTACGACAAGCAGACCGACATGACGGTGATGGGCGGAGTGGCCTACGTCGACCCGTCGGAGACGCTGGAGACACCGTCTGCTCTGGAGTTCGACGTCTGGGCTCGTAACACCCGGCTGGTGAAGAGCGTGAAGCTCAACTTCAGCATGGACCGCTGGCTGGCCCAGGCCTCAGAAGAAGTCGCCGCTGCTGGTACATCTGTGGCGCCGAATCCCGCGCTAGCCCTAGACGCGGCGCCCGTGTGCCTGCCGGTTGACGACTTTTCGGCCATCGGGCGCGCCCTGAGCACTGGCGAGGTGGCCTATGCGTTTCGCGGCCGCTTCAAGGTGTACCGGCTGGACGGGCGGTACATGGCCGTGGACAGCCTGAGCCCCGCGCAAGCGCAGTGGCTGCGGCCGGCCCTGGCGACCGGTGAGGGCCTGGTGCTTGACGCCCCAACTTTGCTGGCTGCCTTCGTGCCGCCGGTGGTGGATACCGCCCCCATTGCCATCGGCCTTCGTCCGACCGACAAGGCCGACTGTCACTTCTGGCAATACCCCGCTGCCACCGAGCGCCAGGCCTGGGAGAACCACTTGGGCATCGCACGCGGCGCGAACATCGATACCGCGGCGCGGTTGGTGCACACCTACCTGGGCCTGCCCTGGGCCACCTATATCGACAAGAAGCAGTTGCCCGACGAGGTGCTGAAGTTCAATGGCCTGCGGCTGTCGGGTCTGCATGAGGTGGCACGGGCGCTGGGCTTCGATCTGAGGGTCCACACCGTGTGCCAGCAGATCCATTGGCGGCGGCTGATCGACACTTTCCAGCAACTGGGCGTGACTGACCTGCACCTGTCACACGCCACAACCGATATCGATCCCATACGAGAGGGCTGGGCACTGCGCATCCACAGCTGGCCGCTGTTCGCGCCCAATATCGAGGTCCCCGAGCGCCGCGTGGGCTTGACCATCGGCAAGCCCGTGGAACAGAAGCGCTACCTGGCGAGCTTCATTGGGGCCCACATGCCGCACTACCGCAGCGATGTCCGTGTGCGCTTGTTCGAGGCGGCGAAGGCCAGCGGGCGCGACGACATCCTGGTTGATCTGGGCGACGAATGGCACTTCAACAAGACGGTCTATCGGGAACAGGCGCAGCACCAGCTGCTGGCCGAAGCCGAGACCGCGACATTGGAGCGCGCCACCCAGCGCTACAACGAGGTGCTGAGCGACTCGGTGTTCTCACTCTGCCCGGAAGGGGCTGGGCCGAATACGTTGAGAGTTTGGGAAGCCTTAGCAGTTGGCAGCGTGCCGATAGTTTTTAGCGAAAAATGGCGGCCCCCTCGCGCTTTGCAGTGCCTGCCGCCGCTGTGTCGCTGGCGTCCTTGTCAGTCGGTTGATGAATTCGCAGATCTATTTCGGTTTTTGAAAGCGGTACAAGTCGACCAACTGGATGATTTGCAGAGACTCGCCCAACTGACATACGCCAGCGCGAAGCGACTAATATGCTTTTAGCCTGCTGCGAGCGACATGTCAGTTACGGAGCCTTTCGTTGGCAGTGCAAAAGGTTAGATAAATATTAATTCAGCAGCTTAGGCTGCTAAATTCATAAAAATCCGGCCCAATAGGCATATATCGGATATTTCGAGCAAAAAAATGGCAAATTTCTACGGATGTGAAATGCAGGTGGTCGACGCTGATGCGCCCACCACGCCCAGCGATGAAAATATTTCGGAAATTCTTGAAATTATTCGACCGAAGCCGTCACCTCGTCCATTGATTAGGATTGGTGGAAGCGGTGATGGCGCCTATCTCCTACCAGATGATTTGTCCGGGATATCGGCCTGCTTTTCGCCTGGGGTCGCCAATCGAAAAGACTTTGAAGACGAACTGGCTGAGCGCTTTGGAATCGCCTCCCATATGTGCGATTTCTCAAGCGACGCCAGTAAACTGAAAACGCCACTGCGCAGTGGCATGCAGACTTTCCTTAAGAAGTGGCTTGATGTAAACGGTAGCGATGACGCCATATCGTTGGATGCCTGGGTTGCTCAACAGGAGGCATGCGCAGCGAGCGACCTGTTGCTGCAGATCGATATCGAGGGCGCTGAATATAGAAATATTCTAGGGGCGCGCGAGTCAACCCTCGATAGATTCAGAATAATTGCCATTGAAATACATGGGCTGCGGAAGATCTTCGACGCGCAGATAGTGGATTCGATATTTATCCCATTTTTTCGGAAGATCTCGAGGAATTTTATTTGCGTACATAGTCACCCCAACAATTGTTGTGGAGAGGTATTTGTAACCGAGCCCGTCACAAAGCAGGTCGTTAATCTGCCGGCCGTTTTAGAACTAACATTTCTTCGTCGTGATCGATTTCCGTCAACGATTGGTGAGGGTGCGAAACTGGCGAATCTCATACCGCCCCGCTTGCCTCACCCGTTAGATGTCGTAAACGTACCCTCCAAGCCGCCCATAACACTTCTGGAAAGTTGGCTAGGAGTTCCCCGTCAAGTTGATTCAAAAGTCAAGATTCTTGAAGAACGCCTTGACTATTTGAGTGATTTCGCTATCCCGGCGCAGATTGAAAATGTTCTTGTTTGCATCGAAGGTATCAGGAACGAATTGTCGTTGCGCAGACGAGAAACATCGTACCCCTTGGCGTCGGAGGGACTAATAAATATTGCGTCTGGAAAACGTTTCTCGCTCAGTAGGCCATTCGACAAACATCGCGGCACTGGAATAGTGGAAGCCAAGAGCCCATATTTTTTTCATACGGCAAATGCGCCCGGCCAATGGATTACTGTCGATTTGGAAGCGACCTGCAGGCTCTCGTATATAAGAATAAAAAATCGAACCGATACGCGTCGCGACAGAGCCCGTCTATTGTTTTATGTTACTCACAACGATAAATCCATTAATTTCTCGGAGGGCAAGCTAATAGAATTTGACTCGAGCTTCCTTTGCGCGCCAGATGTCGACAGCGTGACGGATTTATTCGGGGCCTCAGCGCGCTATTTTACAATTTACTCGCCGATTAAGACTGCAATTCATCTGTCGGCTATTGAGATTTGGGGGGTGGCCAATCAGTCGCACGTAGCTTGATGCAATCAAGCCTAATTGGCCAAATACAATTTTGTTGGAGCTATGTTGGGAAAACAAAAATACATAGTGCATCTGTGTACCGGCGGCTTCGCGCACATGGCGAGATTGCTGGGGAACACTATCGTGTATGCGGCGGCGACAAATCGTCGCGTCATACCCGTGGCTCACAACCACTCAGCGTTCGGATTGCCATTTTACGATGTATTTGAGCCCGTCTCGAACAGCGGTCCGATGGCGGATAAATATGAGTCGGCGCAGGTATTGAGATCTCGAATTATGCTTGACCCCTTCGGTGATACTGTAGTTGGCGAACTTTCTGCAACTTGGCGCGCGGAAGCCGATCATAAAAGTACCAACGGTGCGCATCGAACTAGCTACGCTCTTCAGTTGGGGCGGCGGACTGCGGAATACGCCTTAGCCATTGATGTACGCCAACAGGAATTCCCTGGTATTCAGTTGACCACTGGTGAATACGCGCACACAAGTCGGTACAAGGTATCGAGCCGACTATTCGAGGATTGCCAACTATCTGAACGCTTTAAGTCATACATAGTTGATCGATCAAAAATATTCGATCCAAACTGCGTTGCAGTGCACTGGCGAAATACACCTGACAAGATGGAACCGATAGAAAAACTGACTTCTGAGGTGGCCAGCGCTCTTAATTTCTGCCCTACGGCTAATATTTTCTTGGCGACCGACAACTCGTTATCAAGGAATGAGCTCCAATGCAGGTTTCCAACTACCTCGGTCTTGACTTTAACTCCGCTTCCAGATTTGACGCAAGGCCATTTCAGGAATCTTCATTCCATTCCTGAAAGTCAACTGCTGTCGCAGCTTGGGATTACAAAAGCAGATCAAATTGGATACGCACTTGCCGATATTTGGTGCCTCTCGCGCGGGCAGCACTTTGTTCCCTCAAATTCAGAGTTTTCTAAGTTGTCCGCCATGTTTCGATCGGCGCCCGTTTTGATCGGAAGATTTTTCGGGTCGCCAGATTCTTGATATGGCAGATGCGCTGATAAGATTTTTAATCTTGCGGCGACGTTATATAAGTAGATTTCGCGCCAGAATTGATATAATTTTTTAAATCTCACGGAGTCTGACTTACTTCGCCGGGAAAAAAGGTTAAATACTAATGGAAATTCTTTTTCATGGGGCGAGTGTAACGCAGCAGTCCGGCGATTTCTCGTATTTTAATCGTCTCCTAGAAAAATTTGCTGGCACTCAATATAAGCTCCGAAAGCACGGGTACGGCGGCTGCCATCTCAATGACGCTTGCTTCGTCACGATCAACGACGATCTAAAAGATGGTTGTGAAATCTGCGTCTTAGATTGGAATACCACAGCGTTGGGGGAATTCGATGACAGAAAACTGCTATGGATCGTCAAGCAGATTACTGATTTCGGCGCTTTGCCAGTATTCATAATATTCGCCTCAACCGCAAATAAAAATGCAAATAGACAAAGTGAGATGCAGGTTATCGAATTGTGCGCTAGGTATAATTTTCCATTGTTGGATTACAGATCTTCCGTTGACATTGATGGCCATCTTCGGGATGGTGTGCACACAAATGCTGATGGGGCGGAAATATATGCCAGCCTGCTGCACCGAGACTTACTGCGAATCACGACGGAAAGATCGCGGCTCCAGGCTTTCAGCGTTAAATTGGAAACGAAT
The DNA here is from genome assembly GCA_947451035.1 of Burkholderiales bacterium. Taxonomy (GTDB): domain Bacteria; phylum Pseudomonadota; class Gammaproteobacteria; order Burkholderiales; family Burkholderiaceae_C; genus PBB1. The sequence continues at coordinate 44,306 of CANFXR010000004.1, read as the reverse complement.
TTCTCTATCCGTCGACTCGGGGAGATTAATTTGAATATCCCCGAAGGAGGGATTTTGTCGCTCTCACTTGGCAATCTGGATAGAAATTGTCAAATAATTGCCCGGTTAGTCCATGGCCCCAAAAGTCCAATTTTGAAAGTTCAGGAACATAAGAATATTTGCCTGTGGGATCGTTGGAGTCATTTTTCTCGAAGCGGGATAGTGGCTTTGTGGTACGACCGAGTTCCCGCAACTGATTCTCTAGTTGTAGATATTAAGGTGTTGCCCGATGCGATTGATTATTCAATTTGCGCAATACCTTTCAGTTTCTCGGGAATCAAGGTTCTAGATATATTGGATCTTTGGTTTGTTAATTGCGAGCTGGCAGATGCAGGCCATTTAACCGTCCGCAGTGCCTAGCGCCTGCTAATTGTTCCCGAACCCAGTGATATCTTTCCGCCGCGAATCAGCGAGCGACTCGCATTGCTCGCAGGGATATAGTTTTAACCGCCCAAGGGGCGTCCCGGCGTCAATTTAATGTATTCTGCAGAAATTGGCAGGCCTTACGCTTTGGCATTGCTGCGGTGCATTATCTTGATGCTGGTCTTGGCAAAGATGGTACTTGCAGCGAACTGGCGCACTTGAAAGACCGCGCTGTAATGCGAGACTCAGTTTTTTCCGCACATAAGGCAGTCGGCCATGACTCATGCGAGTGACGTCCACCTTTGCCGGGCAGTCAACTACTTGCCGTGCATGCGCGCCCGTCAAGCATCCCCACCCACGAGCTGTGCCGCCGCCATCGTCTGGGCCTGGAAGCCGGCGCAGGCGTTTAGCAGCAGCGCTGCCTCTGACTCAACCAACGCCTTACCCACATGAAAAAAGCACTCATCACCGGCATCACCGGCCAAGACGGCAGCTACCTCGCCGAGTTTTTGCTCGACAAGGGCTACGAGGTGCATGGCATCAAGCGCCGCGCGTCGTCGTTCAACACGCAGCGGGTGGACCACATCTATGAAGACCCGCACGTTGAAAACCAGCGCTTTGTGCTGCACTACGGTGACCTGACCGATTCGTCCAACCTCACGCGCATCTTGCAGCAGGTGCAGCCTGACGAGGTCTACAACCTGGGCGCGCAAAGCCATGTGGCGGTGAGCTTTGAGGCGCCCGAATACACGGCCGATGTGGACGCCACCGGCACGTTGCGCCTGCTCGAAGCCATTCGCCTGCTGGGGTTGGCGGGCAAGACCCGCTTCTATCAGGCCAGCACCTCAGAGCTTTACGGGCTGGTGCAAGAAACGCCGCAGAAGGAAACCACGCCCTTTTATCCGCGCAGCCCCTACGCAGTGGCCAAGCTCTACGCCTACTGGATCACGGTCAACTACCGCGAGGCCTACGGCATGTACGCGTGCAACGGCATCTTGTTCAACCACGAGTCGCCGCGCCGGGGCGAGACCTTCGTCACCCGCAAGATCACGCGCGGCCTGGCCAACATTGCACAGGGGTTGGACCAGTGTCTCTACATGGGCAACCTCGATTCGCTGCGCGATTGGGGCCACGCCAAGGATTACGTGCGCATGCAATGGATGATGCTGCAGCAGGCTCAGGCTGAAGACTTTGTCATCGCCACCGGCAAGCAGTATTCGGTGCGCGAGTTCATCACCTGGTCGGCTGCCGAGTTGGGCATCACGCTGCGCTTTGAAGGGCAGGGCATCGACGAAAAGGCCTACGTGGCAGCTATCGAGGGTGAACGCGCCCCAGCCCTGAAGGTGGGCGATTGCGTGATGGCCGTCGACGCGCGCTACTTTCGCCCCGCCGAGGTCAAAACCCTGCTGGGCGACCCGACCAAGGCCCGTGAACGGCTGGGCTGGGTGCCCGAGATCACCGCCCAGACCATGTGTGCCGAGATGGTGGCCGCTGACCTGAAAGTCGCGCAGCGCACCGCCTTCTTAAAGGCCCATGGGCATGACGTGGCCATGGCCCGAGAGGCGGGGTGAGCCCCATGACCGGCCGCCAACTCGACAGCACCATCTTCGTCGCCGGCCACCGCGGCATGGTGGGTTCGGCCGTGGTCCGGCGCTTAGGGGCGCTGGGTTACGAGCACATCTTGACCGCCACGCATGCCGAGCTCGACCTCACCGACCAGGCCGCCGTGCGGGCCTACTTTGCGCAGCACCGCATCAGCCAGGTGGTGCTGGCCGCAGCCAAGGTGGGTGGCATTCATGCCAACAACACCAACCCGGCCGAGTTCATCTACCAAAACCTGATGATCGAGGCCAACGTGGTCGAGGCAGCGCATCGCTCGGGCGTACAGCAGTTGCTGTTTCTGGGCTCGTCGTGCATCTACCCGCGCATGGCCACGCAGCCGATGTGCGAAGACGCGCTGCTCACCGGCACGCTTGAGCCCACCAACGAGCCGTATGCCATCGCCAAGATCGCAGGCATCAAGCTGTGCGAGAGCTTCAACCGGCAATACGGGCGCGATTACCGCAGCGTGATGCCCACCAACCTGTACGGCCCGCACGACAACTACCACCCCGAAAACTCGCACGTCATCCCGGCGCTGCTGCGGCGTTTTCATGAGGCGGTGCAGGCCAACGCGGCCGAGGTGGTGATCTGGGGCAGCGGCACGCCGATGCGCGAGTTCCTGCACGTCGATGACATGGCCGCGGCCAGTGTGTACGTGATGGAACTCGACGACGCCACCTACCGCAGCCATACCCAGCCGATGCTGTCGCACATCAACGTGGGCACGGGCGTTGACTGCACCATTCGCGAGCTGGCCGAAACGGTGGCCCGCGTCACCGGCTACACCGGACGGCTGGTGTTTGATTCCAGCAAGCCCGATGGGGCGCCGCGCAAGTTGATGGATGTGTCGCGCCTGCATGCCTTGGGCTGGCAAGCGACCATCGGGCTCGAGGGCGGGCTGCGCGATGCGTACGCCTGGTTCTGCGACCAACGAGGACAGCACGCGTCACCGACGGCGCCGTTTCGCCGTCCACGATCAGCCTGAAATAGGCGCCCACGATCGCTGAAATACGCACGACTCAGCCCTTGTCTTGCGTTGTCGCCACACCTCACCGGTTGGCGGAGCGCTGCGCATCGAAGTCACCACACCTAGGCTCACACCCCAGCACATTGAACTCATGGGGCCTGGCTGGTTCAACATCGTTCTGCCCGTGGCCGGACACGCCCGCCAACTGACCGCGTGGAGCCCTGTGCTGTGCTCATCCGTGAAAAGCTCACGCTCAGCATCTAATTTGAAAAACGATAAAGAGACTGTAAAGCCGTAAACTAGGTTTTATGGCGTAAGCGATAGTTGAGAATTTCAACTTCCAAATTCAGGCAAAAGGCGCCAAAAGCCGTGGGAAGCTGATCCGGTGCTTGCAGGGGGAACTCGCGAATCCTCCGAACCACAAACCCTTCATTGCATCGCATGTCAACGCCAAAGTCTCTTGCTACCAAGGCCAATCCGACCCGAGGCGTCAAGGCCTCAGTGCAGACCTTGTCCCCGAAGAGCGACAAGAAAGCCAGCAAACAACCCGTGGCCGTCAAGTCTTCTACAAAGGCTTTTTCGGCTGCGTTGGCCCAGCCCCACGTCCCGCCGAGAAGCCAACCTTGCCGCTTGGGGCAGGTGTTGCACGTCAGGCTTGAATTCGCCAATTCTTAGATTTCTACGCTTCGCCATCGAATATCCCATGTCCTGCTAGACCCAAATGCCAGAATTAACGCTCACTCATGCCAATGCGCTACTGCGTCAGCAGAATTTTCGCGAGGCACTCGTCGAGTACAGGCGAATGGTCGCCGAATCTCATCCCTTGGCACGCCTTGCGCAGGCCAATATAGATATCTGCCTGCGCCGCGAGGCGAAGGGGTGCGTGGCTCAGCCAGCGGCTCAAGACCCGGACGGTCCTGCGGAGGGTTCAGACATAGTCATATGTCTAACCACGATTGACTCCCGATTGCACCATCTTCGGCAGGTCATCGAGAGTCTGCACGATCAGAAATTACCACCTGTGGCTATTCGGCTATATGTTTCGCGTGAGGCATATCTACTAGACGCCGGGATCAGCGAAAAAGACCCCCTGTTGCAGGCTATGGCAGATCTACCCTTGCTGCAAGTGCACTGGGTACCAAATATCGGCCCTTATCGCAAGATAATGTCCTTCCTGAAGGAGCACTTCAGCCATGACTTGACGCGTGACAAACTATTCGTGACTGTGGATGACGATACGATTTATCCGCCTGACTTCCTGCAAACTCTCTATGAGAACTTCAAACTCCACGACTGTGTAGTCGCCTTCCGAGGCCGAGAGATGGTGTTACACGATGGCCAGATTGGGAGCTACGCTGATTGGGGTCTTGGGTTACCACAGGTGAGCTTGGCCAACCTACCTACAGGCAAGGATGGAGTTCTCTACTCGACACGCTTCTTCACCCGAGAATTTTTGCGGTTGGATGACGCTTTATCACTGGCCCCAACCGCTGACGACCTCTGGATCAAATGGCACTGCGCTGGCAACGGTGTTCCAAGCCTCATCCTCAACCCCGAGGCATGCACGTCAGATTACAAAAGCTTTCCCACCGTAAATTACTCCAATGAGTACAGATGTAAAAGTTTATACTCTAGTTATAATTCATCAGATACCCGCGGAAAAAATGATGATTCTGTGCGCAAGTTGGAGGTGTTTTACACGGATGTTTACGGATTGAGTTTGGGCGAATTAATGGGGCAGGCGATTTCAGTATGAATGGCGATATCCGGGAGCTTGGTGCAAAACACGACCTTCATATAGTATTGCTAATCAATCAGGCGCTGCAAGAATCGGAGCAAAGTCGGCTTATCACACAGTTGTACGCGATCAAAAAAAGATTTGGGTATACGGTATCTGCGGTCGCGTCGGGCATATGGACCGTCGATATGGCGGGCATCAAAGGTATTGTAGAAAGCGGAATTTTTGACGCCATATACTTTTCCGGTGATTCGGTCTATGTCATCCGCGATGGCATCACTTCTGCAAGACGGGCTGGCCGACAAAAGAACCTCTTCATCTGTGTAGACCACTTACTGCGGAAGCCGGTGCAGTCACTGCGGGCGCTGGTAGAACTGCAGGGCGTTCGCCACGATGCCGTCTGGCTGCCCGCCGTGGCGGCACTCTACTGTCACGGCAAATTGCTTGACAGCCTTCCTCGATGCATTCCGGGTGACGGCTGGGCCACCTGGCTAGACCGCGCGTGGTCGCTCCTGCTTGGGACAGCGCTGCTACCCATGGTGCTAGGCGCCAAATGGGTGGGCGAGACGCTGCGTCAGAAGGCGGGCGCGCAATCAAATCCCGTCACGGTTCCAACCGAACTCTATGTCTCAACCACTGGCCTCGCTCGCTTCGGTGGCGAGGCACGTCTTCGAGGGCTACCGCTTCGCTTCGGGGAGCAACTGGTGGCGAATTACAGGCGTGTGCTTGCGCTAGACAACAACCTAGACGTCCGGTCGACTTTACCTGCGGCAGCACCAGATGACGCGTTGCTTGCCCTTCCAGGCTGGATCGCGACGCCTGAGGGCTGTTATCTATTAGATATAGTGCCAGCTGATTCGGATCCGTCAGACGAGCCTCGACTATCGGCTTGCGAAGATGGGCGCCGTGTCTTCAACCTGCCTCGACAGATACTTCAGATTCGAAGAGTCGGGCTACTTCCGAAACGTGATGTAAAAACTCGCCTCGTATTCATTTCTTCGAATTTCGAGAAAGAAACATTTATTGCGGCAGGCCTATACGCCATCGCAATGCAGAGCCACCCGGAAGTGGAGGTGTCATTCACTGACGATGCGAGTACTGACGATTCAGTGACGATAGCAAAGCAATTTGTCGAGTTGCTTGTGAATGGATCGGATCACTTCAAAATTAGTGTCAATGACATCAACCGTGGCACGTACTGGATTCGTAACGAGTGTATTTACAGCACCGCTGACTCGGACGCTGTCTTCCTCGTCAATGACTCCGATGATGTTAGTTCGCTGCAGCGCGGCTGGCTGCAGGCGCATTGGCTCGTCGCCGAGCCACAAGCAAGCGGCTGCTTCATGGATATCGTTCGGGTTGACGAGAACTACACACCGCTGCGCTTAGATACAGAAATTGAGCGCTACGGCACGGCGTCCCTGTCTTTTCGGGGTAGCTTAGTTGGTGAAGTCGGCTATTTTGAGAACATAAAGCGCAACGCTGACACTGAATACATAGAACGAGTGAAATTGCTTAAGGGGAAAGGTGCTTTTCCGTGGCATCGTTACCCTTGTTTATTCCAAGTATTCGACGGAAGTAATATTACTTCAGACATCTATCAGCGCGAGGTGGGATCCAATAGTTTGGTGGTAAATAATGCTTCACGTATGCAGCACATGTTACTATTTCGGCGGCAACATCAAAGCATGAACACCAAGAAGGCGTTAACTACATATACTTTTCCTCAATCAGGAATCTCGGCAGACCATCTTCCGCTTGGTGAACAGTTTTTGATCGATGGGTATCGATCCACGGATGCGATCGCCATCCTAACTACGACAGTCAACGAGGCGACTTGTAGGATGCTGGCGGCAGGGTCGGTGCCAGTGTTGAAGGTCAGAGCCATCAACGAAGCGTGGGAACGTGGAGAGGTTCATATTTACGGCGACAAAGGCGTGCTTTTCAAGTCTGACTTGGGTACGGCGTGTGCCTTATCCCATTTGATGGGACCGATGGGATTCAGAGGTTTTCTTCTGATATGTGGAGAACTGCCCCGTATGCTCCTTGCCACAGAGCCTGGCCCGGTCATTCAGGCGCTGTTCCCCGCGATCCTGTTGTCTAAACGAAGGGCGGATATGAACCCAATCCTGATCCAGGAAGATGACCACGACGAAATGAAAGTATTACCCATTCCGGTAGAAGGACTTTCACGAAAGACTGTAGCGCAACACATCCGCCATAACAGTGTTCTGCTTCACACAGACCGCTTGGGTTCGCTGGTCCCTAGCTTACTTTGACCATAGAACTAATGTTTGTCTTGTAAGATTTTTACGACCATGCTCAGGCGCGAGGATTGGGAATTTGCCAATTCGGTAACGAGAAATATAGCGGCTTATCTGGGTGGAACGTTTGAATTTTTAAGTAATTAATTAATATATAGCAAGGCCCTCATGGGTTTCTGGTGTGCGGCTGAGGCTGTATATTTTATAACACAACCATAACTTTGATGAATGAAAAAACTATTCGTTTTACAAACTCGATTTTCGTTGTGGAATATTGGTGTATTGCCTACATTGCGCCTGGGACGAGAAAACGATGCGGAGGGCGCTGCCCTTAAGTTGTTTGATCCCATGCGTTTGGAGTTGCGTTGTAAGATATTTTTTGACTATAGCTTGCCGCTCATTCATGATGCTTACAGGGCAGGTTTTGATATTCTTCATTCTGTTCTTTATTCCACTCGCCTCCCGCAGTGGGTACTCGACAAAATTGAAGAGGCCAAAGTGAAGTATGCTTGGTTTCGCCCGGTTGGCGTCGGTTGGGATGATAAATTAGACTATTATGGACCCATCCGGGCTGTCGTTATCGACCATGTGGTTAAAAATTCAATTGTTGAGGACTTGGTGGTTTCTGGTACTCGGCTTGATGATGATGATTTGCTGTCGATTGGGTTTTTCACGAAATTAAGCTCTTATCTAGAGGAGCCCTTTGCAGGTTTTGGTGTTTCCTTCCCAAGAGGTTTTGTGGGGCGCTGGGGTAGAAATGGATTTAATTTATTTTCGAATATTTATGAAGTAAAAATTTGCGTCGGAATTTCGCAAATAAATTTGTTTAGAGTAAATGATCTTAAATTCGATTTGCCTTATCTATTAGTCCCGGGCGCGCATACGACGGTAGATGAGCGAGTTCCGATGATTCTCGATGGAACGGGAGCTCAGGTATTCATCCGTTCATTCCACAAGACTAATGATTTTTCCCATGGCCGTGATACGACAAAGTATTTGCATCGGATATTTTCTGAGCCAGTGAGTGTTGATCCTTTTGAGGTTTTGCGGGGGCGGAGATGAAGCCTGTTGAATATATTTATAAATTGGTTAAGACTCATAAAATACCCAATATATCTGAGTCGTACTCAATAAAGTTTTACGTTAAGATATTGGCGTGATGTTCATGCAGTAGATATATTTTGCCAATCACTTAGAGTATTGCCATCTAGGCAACACGTCTCGGCGCCGGAGTTGCGAAGCGGTCCCGTATTACCCTTGATTGAAGGCTACGCGTTGACTGGGCGGCACCCAGGATTTGACATCGCAGTGCTTTGGGATGTTATTGATTTTCTTCCTTGGTCAGTGCTTCGACGGTTCATCGGTGCAATTCGCCCAATCGTAGCCCTTCGAAATGAGGCGTACAGAAAAGCAAAAGACGCCCGAAGGCGAGTTGGTGAAACGTACGCGGTGCACATTCGCCACGGCAACGGAGAACTTTATGGTATTGGTAGCCCCGAAGAAGCCGAGCTATTTAGGCGTTATAAACAAGTATTAATAAAACTTAAGGAAGAGGGGAAGAGCTTCTTTTTGGTTACTGATTCGATTGTGGTCCACGAATGGTTTCGTAGTGCAGTTTGAACCTACACCTACAATTTAGATATAAAGCTTCCGGAAACTTCAGGGCGTGCCGTTCACCATACGGCTAAAGCGAGCGGTGTAAACGCAAAACAGGTACTCTCTGGATCCATCGTAGACATGATCTTGCTGGGATCATTTGATGGGATTGTTTGTGATACGTGGTCTTCTTATTCCCGCTTCGCGAGGGCGCCTGAAAAATTCTCACTCGGAAATAACTTGTTTCAAGTTCATCCCCCGCGAAAGGCGCGAGATCTACTCGCAAAGTGACGCCGGATTTATCAGGTATACTTTCTCGTAAATATTACCTTATATAGTATATTTCGCGCCCAGAAGAGCGGCAGCACCCTATTTGCTTGAGCGTATAAGTTCATGCAATAAATATTAGGCTTTCCCTGCATGACCAGAAGGTGGTCCACGTTGAGCGATCTGGCGATGGAACAAGCGCAGCACGACTGGCCGTTGTTCCGAGAGTTCGCGGGCCCAGGTGGCTGGAGTGTTCGACTCGCTGGCGAGACGACCATCCCGCGCTTTTTGTCATCTGCATGGCGAGCGCAAACTGGCGCCGAAGCTTCTGCAGACAGACAACGAGTTGTTGCACGTCAAGGGGTCGCTGCTGCGCGCAGGCACGGTGGGCGATGCCACGCTGATTACCGCGCCGAGCTTGACCAAGAACGCTAGCGGTGAGCGTGACCCCGAGATGCACCTCGCGAAGTAGGGCAACCAGTGGTGTGTGTCACGAACACGGGCGGAAAACCCGAGGTGCTGTGCTTAAGGCATAGGACGCAAGGGAGTTCCTGCGCCTCTGGGACGGGCCGTTGGTGGCATTCGGACAGCCGAATTCGGTCAGATGCCTCATTCGGACCCCTTTAGCGAACCGTTTGTTGTCGCCTGATTCTGTAAAGTACATAAAATGACGGTGTCGGTTAATAAACGGGATGTAGGTTTTTCTGGCGTTGTCAGTTGACCGGGTCAGCCTCATCACTTGGACTTGAAATCGGGACTAAGAAGCAACATGCAGCGTCAATCTCCTATCGTCTTGACGGGGCTGTCGGCGCAAGACTGCGCGTCATTCGGCAGTGCCTGCAGCAAAAACGGCAACAGCTGGGTGCACAGGCCCGCCGCCTCGGTGCTGGCGTCTCCCGACTTGGGGCTGGAAGTAGCTGAGCCCTGGGTTTTTTGGCTGTATCGCGGGCCATGGCAGTTGCAAGTGGGTGCGCCGGCGGCCGAGGAGTGGCTGGGTCTGCACCGCCAATTGCTGCGCCAGCGCGCGGATTTCGGCACACGGCTGGTGCTGATCAATGTTGATGCGGATCTGCCGCCTGCAGTCTTGTTGAGTTTGGGTTTGGCACAGGAGGCGGCAGGGGTGCCTGTGCCTGCGGTGTCCACAGCTGTCCATGCTGGCATGTCGGCCTTGCTGGCACAGATCTTTGATTGGGCGGCGCCTGAGTTTTGGGATGTCTTCGAGGCGTTGGAAGTCGCTTCGCCGGCCACAGGTCGGCTGCCGGTCTTTCGCAGCGCGCTGCAGCTGCCTTCTGCCGAGCAAGTGCCGCTGCTCCACGCGTTGGTGGCTGCTGGCGCGCAGGCTCCGGCTTCGCGGGAGGAGCTGGCAGCGGCGCATCAAGCGTTGGCGCAGGCCGAGGCTGAACGGGATTCGTTGCGCGCCGATTCGGATCAGTTGGCTTTGGCCTTGCGTGGTGCCGAGGCGTCGCACGCTGAACAGGCTGCCGAGCTTGCTGGATTGCGCGCCCAGCTGACGCAGCAGGCTGACGAGCTCACGGACTTGGCAGCCGTGCGAAAGCTGGCCGATCAAGGCCGTATCAAGCTCGCAAATCTGGAGAGCGAGAAAGATCTGTTGCTGCAGCAGATGCACCAAGTGCAAGAAGAGCTGGAGCATCTGTTTCTGAACAAGCGGCAGCACAAAGCCGATGCCGACAGGGTGCAAGCCGAACAGGCTGAGCAATTGGCCACCTTGCGGGCTGAGCTCAAGCAGCAGGCCGACAAGCTTGCCGCCGGCGTGATGGCGCTTGCCAAAGAAGGTCAAGTCGGAAAGTCGCTGCAAGCAGAACTGGACCGGCTCGAGCCCGAGCTGGCGGCAGCTCAGGCGCAGGGGAAGAAGCAGGCCGCTGAACTGAAGTCGCGTGACGAGTCGCTCAAGAAGGCGCTATCCGCGCAGCAGCAGTTGACGCAGGACTTGCAGGCCAAGACTTCAGAGCTGGCGGCTGTCCAGCAACTGGCTGAGCAGGGCCAGGCCAGGGCTGCGGAACTCGAGAGCAAAAACGATCTGCTGCTGCAGCAGATGCGCCAGGTGCAGGAGGATTTGGAGCAGCTCTACCTCGACAGCCGGCAGCAGGCAGTCGATGCCAAAAAGGCACAAGCCGAACAGGCTGAGCAAGTGGCCGGCTTGCGGGCTGAGCTGAAGTCGAGGGACGATGCGCTCGAGCAGGCTCAGGCCACGGCTGCGAAGGTGCAGGCTGAGGGTAAGAAGCTGGCCGCTGAACTGAAGTCGCGTGACGAGTTGCTCAAGCAGGCTGAGGGCGCAGCAGCCAAGCTGGCCGCCGAACTGAAGTCGCGTGACGAGTTACTCAAGCAGGCCGAGGCTAAGGCTGCTGAGCTAGAGAGCGAAAACGATCTGCTGCTGCTGCAAATGCTCCAGCCTCAGGATGAGCTGGAGAAGCTTTTCGTGGAGAACCAGCAACTGCAACAGGTGATGAGGCAGTCCAGCCAGTCCCTCGACCGGGCTCGTCGACTGATCAGCCGACTGATGCTGACCGAGCGGGAGGGCGGCCCTGCCGTACCCCCAAAACCCGTCGCTCAAACTGCAGCCGCAGCGGCCATTGCAGGGGCTGCGAAGGCCGCGTGATTCCCAGTCGCTTGCAGTCCTCATCAGCCGTGACGCGTTTGCCTGCTGCCGACTCGGCGGTTCAGCTGTCGGTGTTGATGCCCTCGCTTAACCAGGTGGCCTTCATCGAGCGGGCGGTGCGCAGCGTTTTCACACAGGCGGGCGTCGCACTGGAGCTGCTGGTGGTGGACGGCGGTTCGACCGACGGCACGCAGGCGCTGCTGGCTCGACTGGGCGATGAATTCGCTCCGAACCTGCGGTGGGTTTCCGAGCCCGATCGCGGTCCGGCCCATGCCCTGAACAAAGCCCTGGCTATGGCTCGCGGGCCGGTGATCGGCTGGCTCAATGCCGATGATGAGTACCTGCCCGGTGCGGCTCAGCGGGCTCTGGCTTATCTGACGGCGCACCCCCACCATGTGATGGTGTACGGGCATGGCGAACACATTGATGCGCAAGACCAGCCTCTGGGGCACTACCCCAGCCGTCAGCCTGCGGCTGGCTTGCCGGGTTTTGCAGACGGGTGTTTCATCTGCCAGCCCACCGTGTTCATGCGCCAAAGGGTGTTGCAGTCAGCCGGTGGGTTCGATGAATCGCAGCGCACGGCCTTCGACATGGAACTGTGGATGAGGCTGTTCGCCGCTTACCCGGGCTGTATCGGCTGGCTGGATTCTCTGCAAGCGCGCAGCCGCCTGCACGCCGCAACCATCACCAGCACCCAGCGCGGCCAGATGATGCGCGAGAGCATGCAGTTGCTGGCGAAACACCTTGGCCATGCGCCGCTGCATTGGGTGCGATCACATGTTGACGAAGTGCTGGCAGAACATGCAGCGGCGCCGTCAGGCGACGATGCGCGTGCGCAGCTCAACCAGCTTGCGGCTGAGGTCGCGCCCCTGCTTTCGCCGGCCGACAGGTTGGCGCTGCGCCAATGGTGGACATCGGACATGCGGCTGCGTCTGCTGCAGCCGCACCTCGGATTGCCGGTGGGGCCCGACGGCTGGCTGCCGGCATCGGCCGTGCTGCGCGTGCGGCAGGGCGCCGGCCAGCGCGTGGTGATGGTCGGGCGGCATGTGTCGTCGCTGCCAGGCCCGTTGGAAGTGCGCATCTGCGGCCGGGACGGCCACCGGATCACGCACATCGTCCGCCAACCCGGCCCGTTCCGCCTGGATGTGCCATTGACGGGTGCCTGCGGCCCCGATGGCTGGCGCGTGACCATCGAGATGGCGCCAGTGTTCAAGCCCAGTGAACATCTGGCGGGCAGCACCGACCACCGCAGTCTGGGATGTGTGGTTGATCAAGTGCAGGTGCTGGCATGACCGATCAGGAATTTCTGGAGGCGCTCTATTCAGGCTTGCTGGAGCGGCCTGCCGATGCCACAGGCCTGGCGGACCATCTGGCTTGGCTTGAGCAGCAACAGGCAGATCCAAAGCGCTTCGTGACGCCGGCCAGCCAAGCCGATGTGCTGCCTTTGCGAGCCCAACGTGCACAGGCCGACTGGCTGCGTGTGGAACTGGACGTAACGGCCCCCTCGCATGGCACGTCATTTCCCAGTGCCGCAGACAACCGGTTGCTTAACACCTTCCTGAGGTCGTTCCAGGTGAACCCTGCGCCGCAGCGGGGCGTGTGATGCCCAGCAAGCACATCGGGGATGGCGCCATGAACTTGACAGTGATTGACGCTGTGCGCCTGCTGCGTCAGGACCTGCCCGCGAAGCTGGCCGAGATGGCGCCGGACGGCGACCTCGACAGCGCATTTCTGGTGTGGTGGGTGTTGTCGGGTCGGCGTGAATACCCTGCAGCGGCGACGACGCTGACAGAGCCTGAGCGACGCCGCCTGTTTGAACCGCTGCCGGGATGGCCGATCAGGGCAGGTTTGGGCATGAACCGTGTGCTTCGCGCTTTGTTGATCGTGCGCGGTGGCGTGCCGAGCACTTTCGATCTGTCGTCGCCGGTGGGGTGCTGGGATGCCTTGGCTTGGTTCTACACGCAGGGCGTGGCCGATTTGAAGCTGACCGACTGCATCGACCAGGAAACGCGGGCGGCGCTGGCTGGGCCCGCCTTCACCGAAGGCCCTGCTGAGCTGCAACCCAGCTGGCTGATGGTGCTGCTGTGGCGCAGACACGCACCGCTGCAAGCGGCCTTCGACCTTTCCCTGCCCAGCGGCAAAGCAGGCTTGAAAGCCTGGTTCGCGCAACGCGGCGAGCGAGAGTTCGACTTGCAGTCCCTGTTGTTGGCGGCGCCGGTGCCGGTGCCAGACACCTTGCATGACGCTGCACCGAACAAGCCCTCTGCTGTCTTCGGGGTCAACCTCATCGGCTTCGCTTACGGTGAGCTGGGCATCGGCGAAGACCTGCGAATGGCGGTACAGGCGTGCGAGGCAGCCGGTATTCCATTCGTGGTGCTGAACATCAATCCCGGGCGCCATCTGAGACAGGCCGACCCTCTGTTGGCGGGCCACTGCACCGAGGACACCGCAGCGCTGCCGTATGCGATCAACCTGTTCTGCCTGACCGGCTTCGACACGCTGCGCGTCTTTGCCGAACGTGGTGCGGCGCTCTTCGACGGCCGCCACAACATCGGTTGGTGGCCCTGGGAGCTGGCCGTTTGGCCACGGCGCTGGCAGACTGCCTTCTCGCTGGTCGACGAAGTCTGGGCCGCCAGCCGTTTCACCCAGAAGATGTACGTCCAGACCACGACGAAGCCGGTCACGCTGATGCCGCTGCCGGTGAGCGTGGATCGGCTCAAGCCCACCTCGCGCCGCGTGTTGGGCTTGCCGGCGCGGCGCTTCCTGTTCCTGTATGTCTTCGACGCCAACTCCTACCTGGCACGCAAGAATCCCCAAGCGGTGATCGATGCATTCCAGCGGGCTTTCCCGCCCACAGACGATGCAGTGGGGCTGGTGCTGAAGACGATGAACAGCCAGCCCGAAAACCCCGCCTGGCAAGCGCTTGTGGCTGCTTGCGTGGCCGACCCACGCATCACGCTTTTGGATCGCGTATTGGACCGGCCGGTGGTGCTGGGTCTGGTCAAGGCCTGCGATGCCTATGTCTCTTTGCATCGTTCGGAAGGCTTCGGCCGAACTCTCGCCGAGGCTTTGCTGCTGGGCAAGCCCGTTGTCGGCACCAACTACTCTGGCAACACCGACTTTCTGACGACAGCCACCGGCTACCCGGTGAAGTGGAAGCGACGCGAACTGATGGCCGGGGACTACCCGTTCGTTGAGACGGATGAAGCCGCGTGGTGGGCCGAGCCGGATCTTGCGCACGCGGCCAGGCAGATGCGCGCCGCCCGTGCGGCGGCCGGGACTGAAAGGGCGCTTCAACTGTCCACGCAGGCCGCGCCACGGTTCTGCCCGGCGGCCATTGGGCGTCGGATGCACGCAGTGCTGCGAACCCGCTATGACAACCTGTCAACCGCCAAGAGCAAATGACAGCGTGGCTTGACCAGTTCAAGGCGGAGAGTGCGCTGTCGACCGCAGCGCCCACACACCCAGCGACTTGCGGCTGCCCGAAAGCTCCTCATCGATCAGCAGCAGTGGCGGGGGCAGGTTGAACGGGGGTGCGTTCAGATCGATCATTTGCCACGCTCCAGTGCGGATCGCGTCGTTTCTGCCTCTTGGAAAGGTGGTGGCAATCAGGTACGTGGCGCCGCTGGTACGAAAGTTGTCCAGCGCCAGCGTCACCAGCGGCAGGCTCAAGTGGGTCAGCACGTCGCGGCACAGGATGGCGTCGGTGCGTGGCAGGCGATCGGTGGTGATGTCGGCCACGTTGAAGAAGTGGTTCTTGCGCCCGCGAAACCGCTGGCGCAAGTCGGTCACCAGTTCATCGACGATGTCCACGCCCAGGTAAAGCCCCAACTCTGATGATTGGGTCTGCAGCCAGTTCAAGTCGCCACAGCCGGCATCGAGCAGGCTGCTGATCTGCAAATCCCGCAGCACCTGCTGCAGCTTGGGCCGCAACTTCGCGGTCTGTGCCAGCGTCGAGCCTGAGCCGCTGCGCGTTTCAGCATGGCCCCAGGCGTTGGTGCGCCAGATGTCTGTGAAGCGCTTGCTGATGCGCGCGGTGCGGGCCTCGGCGGGCAGGTCCGCCTCGATTTCGTCGGTGGACTTGCCGCGGATGGTCTTCTCGCGAAAGGACACGCCGGCCATCGCCTCGTAGTCGACCAATGGGCGGGCCTTGCCCAAGCGGTAGCGATCGAATTCGAGCAGCGCGTCGGGATCGCTGCAGGGCCGGTCCTCCAGCAGGTGGCGCACCCGGTCGCTGGCCAGGTTGCTCAGCGTCGCCCACTGCTTGTGGTCATGCCAATGGCGGCGCTTGTTGGGCCGCTCGGCGTACTCGTGATACAGCAGCACCTTGTTCGGTGCAAACAGGTCCCAGCCATGGGTCCACAGCCGCGCGGCCAGAGCGATTTCCTCGCCGGTGAAGTAGATGTACGGGTCGTAGGGCACCTCGGTGATCACCTGAGATGGCGCGAACAGCAAGCCGCCGGCCACGTAAGCCGTTGGCGTGGGCAGCGCCGATGCCTTGGCCTCCGGGGTGGCCACCGAGGAGAAGGCCAGCAGGCCCCGGTCGTCGAATTCCTTGGGCAGGATCACGACGACATTGCGCGGCCCCAACTGATAGGGCGGCACATAGCTGGTCGGGTAGGCACTGAGCACCGGCTTGGGCGACGGGCAGTCAGCCAGCATCTGCAGACACAGCTCGTCCCAGCCCGGCTCGAAGCGCGAATGCGCGTCGATCTGAAAGAAGTACTCTTCGCCGGCCCACAGGCTTTGCACCTGGGAGCGCGCCCAGCCCACGCCCCGGCTCTCGCGGGCGTCCACTTCCACCACACGGCATTGCTCGGGTCGGGTCACCACCTCGAAGCAGTCGGCATCCTGGTCTTTGAAGAACTGCCAGCACACGCCGACGAACACCCTTTCGGGATGGGTGGCCTTGTCGAACAGGTCCTTGATCGTCCACTGGCATTCGGTGTCGCGATAAGAAGCGATGCTGACGAAGATGCGTGGCTGCTTTGGTGCCTTGCGCGTCTTCGCCGGCGTTTTGGGCCGCTGCGCCGTGGCCGTCTGTTTCGCAGCGGCACTGGGCTTTCGTGCAACGGGGGCCGGCACAGCGCCTACGGGGGTCGATTTATTCATGGGTTTTGATCATCTGGACAGGGAACGAAGGGGGCTCGCGCGCTGCGGCTTGCCAGGGATGCGGTCGAGCCAAACCGATTTGCCGCTCGCCGTCGGGCGATGGGCCACTGTGAAAGACTCATTCGAGGGTTCCGTGGAACCGCTGGCAGCAGCGAGCCGTTCATGAAAAGGCAGCCAGCAAGGCCGGGTCCACAACACGGTTGTCGAAACCTGTGGCGGCGCGCCGCAGAAACAAGTCGCGGTCTGCCGTATCCACGGCGCGCCTGTCCTTGTCGTGGTCGACTTCAATGAGCAGGGCGTGGGGGTGATAGGCCAGACACTTCTGCTGGCGCGCGATCAGGGTCAGTTCGGTGTCGCCGTAGTGGCGGGTGTAACCGGGGTGGAACAGGGCGCCGCCGTACAGACCCTGCAGCCAACTCCTGCGCACGAGGCCAAAAGCTGCCAACTGGCCGAACCACTTGCCGTCGTTGAAGGCCAGCAAAGCGCCGCCGGGCAGTTGCGCCATACGGTCCAGGGCCAGCCGCAACCATTGGCGGCCTGCAAATGCGTCTTCTGCGCAATAGACCATCCACGGGCTGACGACGAACCGCAGCGCGGCGTTCCACACCGCCACCGGGCCGACGCCCAGGTCATCGTGCACCGCGAGCACCACCAAAGGCGCCCCTGCGCGGTCGTGCATCAACTGCGCGGCGCGCCGGGCTGGGGCACGTCGCAACCAGGGCATCACCGCCACCACGCTGCAGGCCGGAAGCGGCGCACAGCGGCCCGCCGATAGATCGGAAAGCTCGCACCAATGAAGCCCCGTCGTGCGGCCGGCCCCGATCACCGCAGGCTGCGTTGCCGTCATGACCCGCACCACTGCAACAGTTGCCGGGCCAGACCCGCATGGTGGTCGAAACGGCGTGCCGCCAGATGCGAGACGGCGTGGCGCTCGCACATCAGGGCCGAGCGATGCCGCGGCGTGGCGTGGATGTGCTTTCCCATCAGCCGCAGCTCGATTGCCGCCAGCCCCATGGCGTAGGGCTCGGTGTCGACAAAGGTCGCGTCCAGGGCTTGCAGCGCCTGCAGGTAGCCCGGATGGTCCGTCGGTGTGTGGAACTCAGCCACATCCATCAGCGAGCCCAGCCGTCGCGATGCCGCCAGCCGGGTGCCTTCGTGGCGCCAGCGGTGATCGACCAGCACCAGACGCCGAGGCCGCAACTCCCGGATGCGCTCAGCGGTCAGGGCGCTGATCTTGGCCGGGTTGGCGGCCACCGCCACCAGGCCCTTGCCGGGTGATGGTGAAGGTGACGGGGGGTGCGCTGCGGCGGCGTCCAAGCCGCAGGCATAAGGCGGTGCGGTGTAGCTCACATAGCCGATGCGCGCGCGCAGCAGCGGCTCCGTGTAGAGCGCGGCAGCAGCACTTGGCACCTGTCGGGAATCGGTGATGAAACCGTCGAAGCAGTGCAGTCCCGTGCTCGCGGCCTGCCCGCCCACCCACTTCAACTGCCGGGGCGCTGGCCTGGCCAGCAGCGCCTGCAGCGCCACTGGATCTGTCCATCCGCCGAGATCGATCACCGCGTCGAGTTGTGCATCAACCATCGCCGCGTAAAGCGGCGCAGCCTCCAGGCCTGCACAGTCATGCCAATGCCTGGCCGTCTGTCGAAACAGCGATTGCGCCCAGTCGACCTTGCCGCCCCGATCGAAGTAGACCAGGTCCGCGACTCGTGCCAGGCAGGTCAGGGCGCCTATCGTCAGGAAACCCACCGGCGATGCACAGAACTGAGGCGAAATCATGCCGATGCGCAGCCGGGCAGACCGCATGCGCCGGTAGCGCGGCTGCAAAGAAGCCGGCGGCGTCAGCCGTCGGCCCAATGCCGAGAACAGGGCCACGACTTCCGCCCGGGGCCGCTCGCCGATGTAGAGCGCGGCCACGCAAGCAGCCAGCTCTGCCTCGAAGTCAAGCTGGGGATCCAATTCGGCGGCCAACCGCGTCGACGATGCCGCCGCCGAGGAATCGCCAAATCCGTTGAGTTGTACTTGCGCCCTTTGCTGCAAGGCCGACGTCCGCATGGCCAGAGGCATTTGTTCATCCTTCAATGCCAGTTGCAGGTGCTGCACACACTCGTCGAGCTGCTGGACACGCTGGGTGGCATGTGCGGCCAATAGGTGGGCGCGCCAGCCACCCGTGCGCGAGATCGCATGGCGCGCCAGGCGCAGCGATGCATCGACCTCGCCGTTGAGCAGACACGCAGCGGACAGGTCCATCAGCACCGGGTCGCTGGCTGGCGCCAATTGGTGGGCCTGCGCGTATGCGCGTTGCGCCGCCGCCGTGTCACCAAGGGACATGGCCTGTCGGGCCTGCGCCAGCAATGCCTGCAACGCGTGTGTCGACACGGGTGCTACCAGAAGACGATTTTGGCGGGCGTCAGCTGCGGCAGGTAGCGCACGCACCACTCGCGGCCGTTGGCCTGCAAGAGGTACAGGTTGCGGTAATGCAGCCAGCACGAATAAAGCCATTGCGAGCGGGTGCGATGCGCCACATCCTTCATTTCTCGCAGGCGGCGAAGGTGCGAATTGAGCCGGCTCTCAGGCTCGGACAGCGTCAACTTGCGCACGTTCAGTAACGCGCCGGGGCCGCGAAGGTACGCGGGAAGCAGGCGCTCGACGATGAACGGCCAGTAGCTCGCACCCGCGTGCAGGTCGCGTGGATCGCCGGCGCTGGAATCCAGGACGCGACGCACGGCGGTCGGCAGCGTGGCTTGAGCGCGGTCGATCAGATCTCGTACGAACGGCAGATAACTCGACCAGAAGGCGTGGCTGCCCACGAAATAGTTGCAGGTCGAAAAAGCCTTCGAGGGCATGACCGCGTCGAGTTGCTGCGACTCCAGGCCGGCGGCTTCGAACACGGCCTGGCAGAGCTCACGAAATCCGGGATGCACAACCACCCCCTGCTGCCAAAGGTTGATGTAGATCGCCTCGTTTTCCGGATTGGGGTTGCAAAAGTAAAGGTCCCAGCCCGGATCCGCCTGTATCAGGCCCGCCAGATCTGCCCCGCGCAGGCCGGTTTTCGCGAAAAACTTCCACGAGACAGCTCCCCACCTTGGCGCGGAGCCCATGCCCCCTTCACCCATCAAGCGCTCGAAGGCTTCGAACTCGAGCAAGGCGCCGGCCTGGCCCGAGTTGTTGTATGGCATGAAGTCCTCATCCAGGCTCTTGCGCTGGTCGTCTCGAAAGTAGATCTGGTGTATCGGCACAGCCGCGGGTGTGGGCGCTTCTGTCTGGACTGCAACGACCCGCCCCTGCCTGGGGGATCTAGTCTTCCCGACGGCCGAGACTCTCGGGGCGCGGGCGCCCCGCTGCCTGGGCTGTTCGGGCAGCGCTTCGACGCTCAGCGACAAATCACTCGCTGTTGACGGTGCAATGTGTTCGACAGTCCTGTCGAGGTCATCAAACGCCTTGGCTGGCTTGGCCTTGCGCACGGTGGTTGAACCGCTCTTGTCTTTACTCATCGCGTATTGGCTCTTTTTAAGGGTCAGGCTCGCTACTCACACCGGTGCTGCGCACGGCTCATGGCAAGGTGCTCGATGCGCTTGCGACCTCGCTGTAGATTGGCGCACATCACTGATTAAATTTATTTAACCATCTAACTTTTTTTACATATTTTTCACTTTCTGACGGGGAACAACGATGCCGGCGTCCGGTAGCAGGGTCGCTTCTGTTTGCGGTGGTGGGTCCGGCAGCAACACGCGAGGCAACGGCATTCCCGCTCAGAACTGCCGGCTGATGTCGATCCAGCCGCGGGTGGTGCGGGTGGCGTCCATGGTGCTGGGCACGGCGCCCACGGGCATGGCCACGGCCAGTCGGGCTTGCCAGGCGTCGAAGCCCCAGTTCAGGCCCACGCCGGCGCTGCTCAGGCGCAAGTGGTTGGAGCCTGCGGCGAACGGCTTGGCGTTGATGCGCACGCGGGCCGTGTCGGCGAACACCGTGGCCTGCCATTGGCCGGGGGCGGGCAGGCGCACGGCGTGGCGGTATTCGGCGCTGAAGATCTCCCCCTCGTCGCCCGGTGCGGCCCCGCTGTCGTAGCCGCGCACCCCGCCGGGCCCGCCCACCGACAGCTTTTGCGAGGCATCGAGGTTGCAGCTGGCGCGCTGAGCGCGCGCGCTCAGGTACAGCGTGCCGTTGGCCCCCACCGACTGCAAGCGCGACACGTTGAGCGTCCACTTCGTGAAGCTGCCTTCGGTTTGCGCCGAGGCCGCATCGCCCAGTTGGGCGGCGGGCTTGTCAAAGCCCACGCGCCCCGTCAGCACGCCCGCATCGGCGGTGGTGAGGCCGCCGCCAGCCCAGCCGTCGGTGAGATCGCCGTGCACGCTCAGGTTGGCGTCGTGCATGGTGCGGTCGGTGGCGATCGAGCTGACGTCCACGCGGTCGCGCAAGGTGGTGTTGTCGATCGTCAGCGATGCGCTCAGGTTGGCACTGCTGCGGCGCACCAGCGGTTGGCGCAGCACCATGCTCAGCACCTCGGCCGTGCCGTGCGCGTCGAGCTTGGCCAGACCGCCGATCAGCTCGTAGCGCAGGCTCGAGATGCCCACGCCCAGGCGTGTGCCCAGACCGTTGAGCGCCAGCTCGTAGCTCACCCCACCGTGGTTCAGTCCCTTGCCCGAGCTCAGCGCCGTGGCACTGAGCACATCACCCAGGCCCAGCGTGTTGATCAGGTTGAGCGACGCACCACCGCGGCTGCGCCCGGCGCCCTGGCTGCCGTGGTCGTCGGCCGTGAGCTGGCCGCTGACCCGCGCGCCGGTTTGCACGTCGACCAGCAAGTCCGACGTGCCCACTTGCGAGCCCGGCGACAAGGTGGCCATGCTCGCGACGCCGGGGATGTCCGACAGCAGCAGCAGCGCGCGGTCCAGGCTGTTCTGGGAGATCACCTCGCCCGCTTGCAGCGCCGACAGCGTGGCGTTGAGCAACCGGTTGGATGTGCGGGTTTGGTTGTCGATGCGCACCTCGCCAAAGCGTGCTTCGATCACCTGCAGCCGCACCTGACCGTCCTCGATGGTCTGCGCCGGCACGATGGCGCGCGCCAGTGGATAGCCCCGGCGCTGGTAGGCCTGCGTGATGCGCTCGGCCAGCGCTTCGAGTTGCGGCAGCGTGAGCGGCTGGCCGATGGCATCGGCCACCAGCGCGCCCAGCACCTCGCTCGCGATCAGCGTGTTGCCGCTGATGGTGATGCCGCGCACGTCGAACGGTGCGCTCGGCGGCAGTGCCTGGCCGTCGGGCTGGCGCAGCGTCAGGCCGTTAGCCCGGTTGGATCGTGGCGACAGCGCGGGCGGGGGCACTTGCTGCAGCAGCGAGCCCGCGTTGGGCACGCTGGGCGCGAGCTGGGCGACTGCACCCAAGGGCAGGGCGCACAGCAGCCAGGCGGCGCGGGCCAGGGCAGAGTGGGTCATGGTGTGAACAGTCCTGGTCATTCGGTGGTCTCGCTGGTCACGGCGTTGTCGGGCAGTCGCACGGCCGAGCCGATCAAGCGCACCAGCGGCCCGCTGCGGCTGACCGGCGGCGCGACCTTGTCAGGCTTGAAGACAGGCTCCAGGCTGGCCAGTTGCGTGGTGACAGCCGACACCTCGTCGGGCAGACGCGGTGGCGCAGTCACCTCCACCGTCGGGTTGCCGCTGATGGCGTAGGAAATGATGTAGCCCTGCTGATCGGAGTACAGGCCGCCACCGGCGGTGACGGTGCGTGTGCCCACGCGGCGGCTGCTCATCGTGCCCGTCAGATCGCCATGGATCCTTTCGGTGTCGGTATCGCCGAGTGAGTAGCCGGCAACCGTGCCGCCGCGGTACACATCGGTGCCGTCCCAGACCATGGTGGCGTCGGTCCCGTAGTCCACCGTGACGGTCAGCGCCGTCATGAAGCTGCGCAGCAGTGGTGCGGTGTGGCCTTCGTAGATCACCCAGGTGTTGGTGAAATCCCAGTCGTTGTAGCTGGCTTGCTTCAGGGCGGCGCCGGTGCTCAGGCCGGTGGCGCCTGAATCCTCATTTGCCACATTGCCCACGCCCTTGGCCTGTCCGGTGGTGGCGATGTTCCAGTAGCTGCGGGTGATGCTGCCGGCATCGTTGTTGATGCCCACCAGACCGCCCACGCCCACGCCCTCACCGCCGCTCACGCTGACGCGGCCCGTGGCGTAGCTGTTGCTGATGGTCGCGATGGATGGGATGCCACAACGGGCGTTGACCGAACACAGGTTGACGTTGAAGCCGTCACCGCCCTCGCCGTTGGAGCCCACCAGCCCTCCCACGGCGGTGTCGCCGCTGACAGCACCGCTCGCGTAACTGTCGCTGATGGAGCCCGCCAGGTTCGAGCCGACCAGCCCGCCGATGGCGCTGACGCCGCTGACCGCGCCGGCGGCATAGCTGGCGCTGAGGGTGCCGGCCAGGTTGAGGCCGACCAGCCCGCCCACCGACTCGGTGCCCCGCACATTGCCCGTGGCGTAACTGCCCGTGATGGTGCCTGCGCGCTCGGCGAAGTAGTCGTAGCCCATCGTGCCCACCAGTCCGCCCACCGCGTCGGAGCCCGAGACCTCACCGGTGGCAAAGCTGTCGTCGATGTTGCCGCCGGCGTTGGTGCCCACGAGACCGCCCGCCTGACTCTGCGTGGCGCTGACCGCGCTGCTGGCGTGGCTGGCGCTGATGTGCCCGATCAGGTTGGTGCCCACCAGACCGCCCACGTTGTTGTCGCCGCTGACCTCGCCCTTGGCGTCGCTGTGGCTGATTGAACCGAGCGCGAGGCGCCCTACCAAGCCGCCGACGTCACCGGCGCCGCTGACATGGCCATCGAAGTGGCCATCGTCGAGCGTGCCGGCGTTGAAGCCTGCAAGTCCGCCGACGTCATCGCCGCCGCTCACGCTGCCAGTGGCGTCGCTGTGGCTGATGCTGCCGTGGTTGGCGCCCACGAGCCCACCCACGTACTGCTGGCCGCTGACATCCAGATCCGTCAGGCTGACGTTGCTGATTTCGGCACCCACGCCCGACACGCCGAACAGGCCGACGAGGTCGGTGCGGTGGATGGTCAGGTGGCTGATGGTGTGCCCCTGCCCATCGAAGCTGCCGCTGAATGCCGTCGTGGTGTCGCCGATCGGCGCGAAGCCAGCCGCGCTGCCGCCCCACATGCTGCTCGCGTTGTTCAGCTCCCCCAGGTTGATGTCGTTGGCCAGCGTGTAGTGCGCTGTCAGGTCCATGCCGATGAGCTGCAGTTGGTGCGCGTTGCTGATGGTGGTGCTGTATTCCATGCGCAGGAAAGGCCGCGTCGAGCCGTCGACCATGTACCAGGTGTTGTTGAAGTCGAAGCCGGCGTAGCTGTCTTGCGTCAGGGCTTTCTTGGGGCTCAGGTCCAGGTTATTGCTCAGGCCGGTCACGCCGGTCTGATCACCACCCCCGCCGATGCCCGCCGATTGCCCGGTGGTCTCGATGTCCCAGTAGCTGTCGCTGACGGTGCCGAAGCTGTAACCCACCAGTCCGCCGACGTAGTCGTCCGAACCGCTCACGCTGCCCGTGGCGTAACTGTTGCTGACGGCGCCCCCGTTGGCGCCCACCAACCCGCCGACGGAGACCGAACCGTTGACGCTGCCCGTGGCGTAACTGTTGGTGATGGCCCCGAGGTTGTCGCCCACCAGCCCGCCCACCTGGCCGATGCCACTGACGCTGCCCGTGGCGTAGCTGTTGGTGATCGACCCGAAGCTGATGCCCGCCAGCCCGCCAACCTCCAAGCTGCCGGTGATATCCACCTCCGTCAGGCCCACGTTGCTGATGGCCGAGCCGGCCGCCGTGTAGCCAAACAGCCCCACGAAGTCCGTGCTGCTGCGCTGGATGGTGAGGTGGCCGATCGTGTGACCCTGCCCGTCGAAGCTGCCGGTAAACGCCGTGACGTTGTCGCCGATCGGCGCAAAGCCGGCGCTGTTGGCGCCCCACATGCCGCTGGCGCTGGCCAGCTCGGGCCCCAGGTCGATGCTGTTGGCCAGCGTGTAGTGGGCCTTGAGCGCCGCGGGGTCCATGCCCATCAACTGCAGTTGGTGTGCGTTGCTGATGGTGGTGCTGTGCTCCATGCGCAGGAAAGGCCGCGTCGAGCCTTCGACCATGTACCAGGTGTGGGTGAAGTCCAAGCCGGCGTCGACTTCGAGGCTGCCGTAGCCTTCGAGGCCGCCGTAGCCGGCTACCGGCGCAATTTGCGGCACAACATTGCCGTAGCCGTCATGCGTCAGGGCCTCGTCCGTGCTCAGGCCCTTGACGCCGGACTGGTGCTCGGCCTCAGTGCCGATGCCGAACTCCTGATGGCTGGACTCGATGTCCCAGTAGCTGCCGATCACTACGCCGAGGTTGCCGCCGGCGAGTCCACCGACGTGGCCCGCACCGCCTTCGCCCTGGACGTGGCCCGAGGCATAGCTGTTGTGGATGAGGCCGGGGTTGCCGCCCACCAGCCCGCCCACGTAGTCGCCGCCGTACACGCTGCCCGTGGCGTAACTGTTATCGACCAGACCGATGTTGATGCCCACCAGCCCGCCGACGAACAAGGCGCCGTTCACCGCGGCGTCCGAGTAGCTGGTGCTCACCGCCCCCAGCAAGTTGATGCCCACCAGCCCGCCGGCGCCGAGCAGGCCAAAGACCGTGCCGCTGGCGTAGCTGTTTTGCACCAGGCTCAGCGCCTGACCACCGACCAGCCCGCCAGCCCCGAGCAACCCCACGAAGTTGCCGCTGGCGTGGCTGCCGGTGATGGTGCCGGCCAGTTGCAAGCCCACCAGCCCGCCGGCCAGGGCCAAGCCGCCGACCTGGCCGCTGACGCTGCTGTCGCTGATCCTGCCCAGCGCGTTGATGCCCACCAGCCCGCCGGCACCGAGGAGGCCCACCACGCTCGCGTCGGTCAGGTTGACGTTGCGGATGTCCGCACCGATGGCCGCGCCGAACAGGCCCACGCCGATGCTGTCTAGGCTGAGGGTGTCCAGCCGGTTGATCGTGAGGTGGCCGATGGAGTGGCCCTGGCCGTCGAGGCTGCCGGTGAACACCCCCAGCCCGTCGAGCACGCTCATCGCGTTCACGCTGGCCGTGGCCGTGGCCCAGTTGCCCAGCGCCGACAGGTCGGGGCTGCTGCCGTTCATGAGCGCCGTGCGGTTGGCAAAGTCAGCGCCCAGGATGTTGGGCAGGATCGAGCCGATGCCGCCGATCGGCGCAAAGCCGGCCGCGCTGCCGCCCCACATGCCGCTGACGTTGGCCAACTCGGCCGCCAGATCGATGCTGTTGGCCAGCGTGTAGTGCGCGCCGAGGTCCATGCCCATCAACTGCAGTTGGTGCGCGTTGCTGATGGTGGTGCTGTATTCCATGCGCAGGAAAGGCCGCGTGGAGCCGTCGACCATGTACCAGGTGGTGCCGAAGTCGAAGTCGGCGTAGCTGCCGTGCTGCAGCGCGTCGGCGGTGAGCAGCGGGGTCGCGCCAGACTGATCACCCAACCCGATGCCCACCGATTGCCCGGTGGTCTCGATGTCCCAGTAGCTGTGGGTGACGCTGCCGGAGTTGGAGTTGTTGCCCACCAGCCCGCCCACGTCGCTCGAGCCGACGACGCTGCCGGTGGCGTAACTGTTGCTGATGGTGCCGGTGGGTGCATCGTTGCCGGAGCTGGAGTTGTCACCCACCAGCCCGCCGACGTTCTGCGAGCCGCTGACGCTGCCGGTGGCATAGCTGTTGGTGATGCTGCTTCGGTTGTCGCCCACCAGGCCGCCCACGCTGGTGCTGCCGCTCGCGCTGGCCGTGGCGTAGCTGTTGCTGATGCTGCCGTCGTAGTTGATGCCGACCAGGCCGCCCACGTACTGGGTGCCTCTGACGCTGCCCGTGGCGTAGCTGTTGCTGATGGCGCCGTCGTTGTCGCCCACCAGGCCGCCGACAGACTCGTTGCCGGTGATCGCCACATCGGTCATGCCCACATTGCTGATGGTCGAGCCGTAGCTGGCAAAGCCGAACAGCCCGACGAAGTCGGTGTTCCGGTGGATGGTCAGGTGAGCGATGGTGTGACCCTGCCCATCGAAGCTGCCGGTGAACCCCTTCGAGAAGTCGTATTTGTCGAAGGTGCCGATCGGCGCAAAGCCCGCGCTGTCGACGCGCGCCAGGCCACCCCACATGCCGCTGGCGTTGTTCAGCTCGGCCGCCAGATCGATGTTGTTGGCCAGCGTGTATTTGGCCGTGCGGTCCATGGCCATCAGCTGCAGCTGGTGCGCGTTGGTGATGGTGGTCCTGTATTCCATGCGCAGGAAAGGGCGCGTGGAGCCGTCGACCAGGTACCAGGTGTTGGTGAAGTCCCAGTTGGGGTTGCCGTTGGCAGTGGTGTAGTTGTCCAGGTTCAGCAACTCGGTGGTGCTCAGGCCGGTGGCGCCAGAGGAGCCGTTGGCCACATTCCCCACGCCGTTGTCCTGCCCGGTGGTGTCGACGTCCCAAAGGTTGTTGGTGACGGTGCCGGCGGAGTTGTAGCCCACCAGCCCGCCCACCTGGGTACTGCCGCCCACGCTGCCCGTGGCGTAGGTGTTGGTGATGGTGCCGCAGTTATTGAAGCCCACCAGCCCGCCGACGTAGCTGGTGCCGCTGGCGCTGCCCGTGGCGTAGCTGTTGCTGATGGTGCCGGTCCTGTTGAAGCCCACCAGCCCGCCCACGTACTCGGAGCCAGTGACGCTGCCCGTGGCGTAGCTGTTGCTGATAGTGCTGGTCCTGGTCCTGTTGAAGCCCACCAGCCCGCCCACGTAGTTGGTGCCGCTGCCGCTGCCCGTGGCGTAGCTGTTGGTGACGGTGCCGCCGTAGTTGTCGCCCACCAGCCCGCCCACGTAGTCGGTGCCGCTGACGCTGCCCGTGGCGTAGGTGTTGGTGATGGTGCCGCCGTTATTGAAGCCCACCAGCCCGCCGACTTTTGAGGCGCTGATGCCGCTGACGCTGCCCGTGGCGTCGCTGTTGCTGATGGTGCCGGTCTCGTTGACGCCCACCAGCCCGCCGACGTAGTCCCCTGTGGCGCTCACACTGACCGCGGCATCGCTGCTGCTGATGCTGCCGTCAAAGCTGTAGCCCACCAGCCCACCCACGTAGGTGTTGCCGCTGACGCTGCCCGTGGCGTAGCTGTTGCTGATGTCGCCTTCGTGGGCGCCCACCAGAGCACCGACATTGGCTGCGCCGGTGATGGCCGCATCCGTCAGCCCGACGTTGCGGATCTCCGAGCCTGCGCCCGTGTAGCCAAACAGCCCCACGCCGTCCGTGTCGCTGCGGTGGATGGTCAGGTGGCTGATGGTGTGCCCCTGCCCATCGAAGCTGCCGCTGAATGCCGTCGTGGTGTCGCCGATCGGCGCGAAGCCGGCGAAGTTGGCGCCCCACATGCCGCTGGCGTTGGCCAGCTCAGCCCTCAGGTTGATGTCGTTGGCCAGCGTGTAGTGCGCTGTCAGGTCCATGCCGATGAGCTGCAGCTGGTGCGCGTTGCTGATGGTGGTGCTGTATTCCATGCGCAGGAAAGGCCGCGTGGAGCCGTCGACCATGTACCAGGTGCTGTCGAAGTCGAAGCCGGCGTAGCTGTCTTGCGTCAGGGCTTTCTTGGGGCTCAGGTCCAGGTTATTGCTCAGGCCGGTCACGCCGGTCTGAGCACCACCCCCGCCGATGCCCACCTCATGCCCGGTGGTGTCGATGTCCCAAAGGCTGTCGCTGACGGTGCCGGAGTTGGTTCCCACCAGCCCGCCGAGCAGGGCTTCGCCGTTGGTGCTGAGGACGCTGCCCGAGGCATAGGCGCGCTCGATGCTGCTCCGGTTGTCGCCCACCAGTCCGCCGACCTTGTCTTTGCTGCCGCTCACGCTGCCCGTGGCGTAGCTGTCGGCGATGGAGCCCTCGTTGAGCCCCACCAGCCCGCCCACGGCGATGTTGCCGCGCACGCTGGCCGTGAGCTCATCGATCTGGGTCAGACCCAGGCTCGCGATGTAGTCCAGCAGCGGCCCGCTCAGGCCACTGCCTGCAGCGTAGCTGGTGCTGATGCCGCCCTCGTTGTGGCCCACCAGCCCGCCCACGTTGTTGTTGCCGCTGACGTTGTTGGCCGCGTAGCTGTCTGTGATGGCGCCGCTGTTGTGGCCGACCAGCCCGCCCACGTTGTCGTTGCCGCTGATGAAGCCGGGCAGGTTGCCGCTGCTGATCGCGGTGAGGAGCAGATCCCTCGGGTCGACGCCGCCGCCCGTGGCGTAGCTGTTGGCGATGGTGCCGCGGTTCTCGCCCACCAGCCCGCCGACGTTGTCCGTGCCGATCACGCTGCCCGTGGCGTAGCTGTTGCTGATGGTGCTGGAGTTGATGCCCACCAGCCCGCCGGCGTAGTCGCCTGCACCACTCACGCTGCCCGTGGCGTAGCTGTCGGTGATGGTGCCTTTGTTGTCGCCCACCAGAGCGCCGACAGTGGTTGCGCCGGTGATGGCCGCATCGGTCAGGCCGACGTGGCTGATGCTCGAACCTGTGTCCGAGGCGCCAAACAGCCCCACATTGTTTTCCGAGGACCGGTTGATCGTGAGGTGGCCGATCGTGTGGCCCAGGCCGTTGAAGTTGCCGCTGTAGCGGGCGGCTTCGCTGCCGATGGGCGCAAAGCCTGCGCCCGCGTTCCAGCCGGCGGTGGCCGTGGCATCGACATTCGCGCCCAGCGCGTAGTTGCCGGTCAGGTCGGCACCGATGCCTTGCAGCGCGTCCAGCGCGGTGATCACCTGATAGACCGTGGCCGAGACGTCGCTGCCCAGTTGCGTGCTCACGGTGCTGCCGGCGGTGAGCGACGGCGCCACGGTGTAGTGGACCTGGGCGGTGTTGCCCAGGGCCAGCGCGCTCTGGCCGTACTCGAGCGCCAGGTGGGCGTCGGCGGTCGTGCCGCTCAACGAGGCGTTGAGGTGGATGTCGTGGTCTGCGCTAAGCGTCAGGGTGTTGTCTGACCAGCTGACCGCGTCGTTGACGTTGATGTCACCGGCGCTGCCCGAGGCACCCGAGCTACTCTGGATCACGACATCGTTGTTGATGAGCTGCGTGGACAGGGCAGCACCGGTGATGTCACCGCCCTCGGCAGCGATGGTGATGTCGCTCGGATCGATCAGCCACGTGCCGGTGCGGCCGTGTGGCGCGGCGGTGGTGATGCGCGTGCCATCGGCCACCTGCACGCGGTGCGCGCTGGTCTCGATGAACCCGCCATTGCCGCCCTCGGGCGCGCTGGCGTCCAGCGTGCCGGCCACGTGCGTGGTGCCTGCGGCCATGCCGCCCAGCAGCACGATGCGGCCTGCGCTTTGTTCGACCGTGCGCGCTTCGACCACGCCGGTGTTGTTGACCACGCTGGCCAGCACCGAGTTGCGCGCGCCAGCGCTCATGAGCACCTGGCCGCCATCGGCTTGCAGCAGCCCGCCGTTGTCGGCCAGCGCGTCGAGCACGTTGTCGTCCACGCGCAGGTTGACCAGCCGGTTGCCCTCGAACTGCAGCGTGGTGGCGTTGCCCGCACCGAGTGCGACCGTGCCCAGCCGCGCGCTGATGGTGCCGGTGTTGCTCACATGGTGGCCCAGCAGCACCACGCTGCCGCCCTCAGTGGCGCTGATGCGGCCCTGGTTGATGACACCGGCGGTGCTGCTGCCCGCAAAGCGCCGCGTGCCGTTGGCCAAATCGCCATCGGCCACGTCCAGCGTGGAGGCCACCAGGCCGCCCACGTTGACTTGCGCATCGCGCCCGAACAGCATGCCGTTGGGGTTGATCAGCCAGACCTGGCCGTTGGCATTGAGGTGGCCGAAGATCTGGCTGCCGTTGGTGTCGAAGATGCGGTTGACGGCAATCGCGCTGGCCGAGGGCTGCACGAAGTTGACCGTTTCGGACTTGCCGATGTTGAAGCTTTGCCACGACAGCGAGACGTTCTGGCTGCTTTGCGAGATGGTGGTGGTGGCGCCACTTTGGCTCACGCTGGCGCTGCCGGCGGTGACCTGGCCGCCTTGCGGCGCCGCGCGTGCCGGCGCACCGAGCAGCATGAGCCCGAGGCTGGCCGCACCGAGCACCGCGCTGGCCACGCTTGAGTTCACGCTGGACGCCTTGCCCCGGCCGCGGGTGGTCTCGGCCACCGCCACCCAGGCGCCGGTGGCCTGGTTCCAGATCAGACGGAAGACGTGGTTCAGGGAGTTGTTGCGCTTCATGGCGTTCTCGTTCGTGAAAACGTGGGCCGCTAGAAGCCATCTCGTCATCGGTGGTTGGCAACCACGCATGCAAGAGCCTCACCAACAGGCGTCGCCCACAAATAACGAGAGTACATGATTTACATCAATTCACCGTGTTAAATAGTTTGAGTTTTTCTCGTCAATTTTGGTATCGCGGGGGCGTGGCGGAGGCCTGGGCTCAGCGCGCGCGCCTGACCGCCGCGCCGAGCTCGATCACCGCCATGGCGTAGTAGCTCGACCAGTTGTAGCGGGTGATCGCGTAGAAATTGGCGGTGCCGGCCACGTGAGTGGGCGCGGCCTCGCCGTTTTGCAGCTCGACCAGCGCCAGCCGGGTGCTGCCCGCGGGCCCGCCGATGCGCGCGAGTTCGGCCTCGGAGCCGAACACCGCGCCGTGCTCGATGAACTGCTGCGCGGTGAAGCTGGGCACGATGTCGGGTACGAGCAGCGCGGCGCGCTCGCTGGTGTCGGTCGGGGCGGTCACCTCGAGGTGCGTGGGCAGGCCGCGCTGCCAGCCGAACTCGGCCAGGTAGTGCGCCACGCTGCCGATCACGTCGGCGCCGTTGGTGTGCAGGTCGATGTGGCCGTCGCCGTCGAAATCGACCGCGTACTTGATGACGCTGCTGGGCATGAACTGCGGCAGCCCCAGCGCGCCGGCGTAGCTGCCCTTGAGCGCCACCGGGTCTTGCCCCTCGCGGTGGCTGAGCACCAGCCACTGCTCGAGTTCGTCCTTGAAGAACACGCTGCGGTCCTTGCGCCCGACGGGGAAGTCGAACGACAGCGTGGCCAGCGCGTCGATGACGCGGTAGCCGCCCAGGTGCTGGCCGTAGAGCGTTTCAACGCCGACGATGCCGATGACGATTTCGGCCGGCACGCCGTAGACCTGTTCGGCCTGCGCCAGCCAGCGCTCGTTGGCCTGCCAGAACGCCACGCCGGCGGCGATGCGCCTGGGCTCGATGAAGCGCTCGCGGTAGGCGGCCCAGTTCTTGGCCGTGCCGGCCGGTGGCGGCATGATGAGTTTGGCCACGCTGGGCACGTAGCGCGAGCGCGCCAGCGCGGCTTGCACCCAGGCCACGTCGAGCCCCTGACGCGCAGCGACCTCGGCGCCGAAGCGCATCACGTCGTCGCGGTGGCCGTAGGTGACCACGTCCGGCTCGCTGTCGGTGCGCACATGCGCCTTCTTGCGGACGACGGGCTTGGCGCGGTGCTTCTTGATGACCTGGGTCGGTTGGGCCGCCTTGGCGGGCTTGACGGGAGCCGCCGGCGCATCGGCTGCGTGGGCCGACGGCGAGGCGGCCAGCCACACGGCCAGTGCGGCGCCTGCAGCCCACGCGGGCACGCGCCAGCCGGTGGTGTGGGGGGGTCTTGCGGGGGAGGCGTCGGGTGTGCGGTGTGGGCTCATCCGCGAAATTATCGAGCGCGCTTCGGCGGCGCAGCGCGTGCCAGCCGGCGGGCGAGGGCGCTGAACTCGCGCGTCAGCCGGCGGTCCGGGCGGCGGGCCGCAGCGCGGCCGTAGCGCTGCGCGTCGATGTGTTCGAGCCCGCGCGCCAGCGGCTCGGCGCACGCCCCGAGCTGCGTGCGCACGCGCCGCGCCAGCGTGCGCGGCGCCTCATGGTCGGCGCTGGCCACACCGACGCTGCGCAGCGCCGCGCGCAGCTGGTTCATCTGCCGCACCCACGGCTCGATGTGGCGCAGCTCCCACCAGGTCCACATGGCGCCGGCCAGCGCCACCACGGCGCACACCACGGCCGTCAGCAGCGCCAGGTCTTCCCAGTCGGGTTGGCTGAAACCCAGACGCGACAGCAAGTTCAGCTGTGCGCCGCGCGAGTAGTCCAGCACCCACTGGTTCCAGCGGTTGCTCATGGCTTCCCAGCCGTCGCGCAGGTGCGCGAGCAACTGCGGGTGCACCGCGCCCAGCGCCTCGTCGACCAGGGAGGGTGGCGCGACCAGATGCAAGCGGCCCAGCACGCGATCGGGGGCCACGGCGTTGGTCGGGTCGGCGCGCACCCAGCCCGCACCCGGCTGCCAGTATTCGGCCCAGGCGTGGGCATGGCTTTGGCGCACCACGTGGTAGCCGTCCACCGGCTGCGCATCGAAACCCTGGTAGCCGGTGACCACGCGCGCGGGCACATCGAGCGCGCGCATCACCACCACGAACGCAGCGGCAAAGTGTTCACAGAAACCCAGCTTGCGATCGAGCCAGAACTCGTCGATGGCGCTGCGCGCATCGTCGTCGCCGTAGGTGCCGGGCGACAGCGTGTAGCTGAACCCGCCGGTGCGGATGTGCGCCATCAGCGCGTTGGCCAGCGTGGCGGCATCAGCCTCGGCGTAGCGCGGCTGGCGGCGCAGCGCGGCGGCCCATTCCAGCGTGCGCGGGTTGTGTCCGGGCGGCAAGTCGATGTAATCCTGCAAGCCGATGGTGGGTGCGCTCGGGCCGTGGCGAAACAGCGTGCTGGCCGTGCTGTGAAAGCGCACGCGCACATCGAGCGGCCGGTCGGCGCGCCATTGCAGATCGTCCGTGAGCGCCACGCGCACGCCTTCGATCTGCGGCGCTTCGGTGCTGGCCTCGAGCATCGGGATGACCGCCAGGTTGAGCGGCTCGAGCGTGACCTCATAGCCGATGGCGCGCCCGCGCACGGCCAGTTCGGCGCGCGGCGTGAGCGCCGGCGGAAAGCTCGGCGATTGCGCCGTCCATTCGCGCCCGTCGAAGTGCCCGAGCACCGGGCCGCGAAAGTAGGCGTCCTGGACGGCGGGCGGCGCGCCCTCGAAGCGGACGCGCATGGCCACGTTCTCGTTTTGCGCGAGCAACGCCACCGAGCCCATGTTCATGCTGTTGGACAGGCCCGTGCCCGCGCGGTGATCCTGCGGCACGCCCCACAGCGGGCTCACGCGCGGGAACAGCACGAACATCAGCACCATCAGCGGCGCGCCCAGCAGCGCGGTCTTGCCGGCCAGCCCCGCGGCCAGGCGCAGCGGCGGCTTGCCCACCGGCATGCTGGCCAGCACCAGCGCGCTGAGCAAGCCCCACACCGACACCAGCATCGCCAGCGCGACCAGCAGGCTTTGCGAGTACAGGAATTGCGTGAGGATCAGGAAAAAACCGAGGAAGAACACCACGAACGCATCGCGCCGTGCGCGCAGTTCGAGCGTCTTGATGGCCATCAGCGACACCGCCATCGCCACGCCCGGCTCCTTGCCCAGCAAGGTCTGGAACGACCACAGCGTGAGCCCCGCGGCGAGCACCAGCACCCCCAGCAGCGTCCAGCGCCCGGGCAACGCCGCGCCGTTGAGCGCCAGTCGGGCGCGCGCCAGCAGCACGGCTGCGGTGAGTGCCGCGCACCACGGCGGCAGGTGAAACAGGTGCGGCAGCACCGTCCAGCCGATCAGGCCCAGCAAGAACAGCGTGTCGCGCGCCTCGCGCGGCAGGTGGCGCCAGCCCGGCCAGGCCCGGCGGCGGGTGCTCACCGCGGGCTGCGGTGGCGCGCTGTTGCCGCTCATGCCGTCCACAGCGCCAGCGCCTCGAGGCCGCGCTGCCGGTGGGCGTCGCCCTGGCCCATGGGCAACTCGCACGCCGGCAGGCTCAAGCCCCAGGCGGCGTCGCGGCGTTCGGCCTCGACGATCCACGCCGCCAGACGCGACAGGCGCGCTTCGGCGTTGGCGCCGCCACAGCTGTGCCAGTCCAGCCACAACTGCTGCTGCGTGTGCGAGTGGTGGTCGCGGCTGACCAGCTCGCCGCCGCCTGCCAGGGTCTTGGCGGTTTGCTTCCAGGCGATGGTCTTGGGCGGGTCGCCGCGGCGGTACGGCCGCACGCCTTCGAATTCGCCGCCGCTGGTCACGCGCGCGCGGCCCGGGCCGCCGCTCACGCCACGCGCGGCCGGCAGCGCGCTGGCCGGGCGCTCGGGCCGCGGATACACCAGCACCGACATGGCCGGGTGCCACACCGACCAGGCCCGAAACAGCCCCAGCGGAAAACGCGTTTCCACGACGAGCGCGGGCAGCGCATGGCGACCGCGGCCCCCCGGCACGAAGCCGATGTGCAGCACCGCCTGGTCGCCCGCGGGCACGTCGGTGTGGCTCAGCGTCGAGGCGTCCAGCGTGCGCAGCCGCAGCCCCATGCCGTAGCGCGCCCGGTCGGCGCTCGACAGCACCGCTTCGAGCGTGGCGGTGTCACCGGCGAACACGGGGTGGACCGGTCGCAGGTGCAGCGTCAGCCCGCGCAGCGTGCCGTGCGTCATGTGCATCGAGACCAGGGCGCTGCCCGCCAGCAAGAAGGTCAGCACGTAGCCCAGGTTGAGCTGGTAATTGATCGACGCGACCAGCAGCACGGCCAGCGTGAAGCCGTACAGCAGCCCGGCCTTGGTCGGCACGATGTACACGTTGCGGTGGGTCAGCAGCACGCTGTCGCTGCGCGGCGAACGCTGCTCGAACCAGGCGTCGAGCCGACGCTTCCAGCCCCGTGCGATGCCCCCCGTGCCCATCACGGCAGCGGCGTGGCCTCGATCATCGAGCGCACCTGTTCGGCGCGGCCGCGCCCGGCGCCGGGCAGCGGCACCAGCCGGTGTGCGGCGGTCTGCACGAGGATCGCCTGGATGTCGTCGGGCGCCACATGGTCGCGCTGATCGAGCAGCGCGTGCGCCTTGGCCGCACGCAGCACCGCGATGCCCGCGCGCGGGCTCAGGCCTTCGGCGAACCACGCGCCCGAGCGGGTGGCCGCGATCAGCGACTGCAGGTAGTCGAGCAGCGCGCCCGACGCGTGCACCGCCAGCACGGCGCGCTGCGCTTCGATCAGGTCGGCCGGCGTCATCACCGCGCGCAACTGCTGCACCGCATCGCGCCGGTCGAGTCCGGTGAGCAGCTCGCGCTCGCTGGCGCGGTCGGGGTAGCCCAGCGTGATGCACATCAGGAAGCGGTCGAGCTGCGACTCGGGCAGCGCGTAGGTGCCGAGCTGGTCGCTCGGGTTTTGCGTGGCGATCACG
This sequence comes from Burkholderiales bacterium, assembly GCA_947451035.1. Classification (GTDB taxonomy): domain Bacteria; phylum Pseudomonadota; class Gammaproteobacteria; order Burkholderiales; family Burkholderiaceae_C; genus PBB1. The sequence continues at coordinate 8,577 of CANFXR010000004.1, read as the reverse complement.
AAAAACGGGCGGGGCAGCTCGCGCGTCTCGCCGTCGGCAGTGACTTGCTGTTCTTCCATCGCCTCGAGCAGCGCGCTTTGTGTGCGCGGCCCGGCGCGGTTGATCTCGTCGGCCAGCAGCACCTGCGCGAACACCGGCCCGGGGTGGAACACGAACGACTCGCGCGCGCGCTCGTAGACGCTCACACCGATCAGGTCGGTGGGCATCAGGTCGGCGGTGAACTGCACGCGTGAAAACCGCAGGCCCAGCGACACCGACAGCGCGTGCGCCAAGGTGGTCTTGCCCACGCCGGGCACGTCTTCGATCAGCAGGTGCCCGCCGGCCAGCAAGCACGCCACGCAGTCACGGATCTGCGGGCGTTTGCCGACGATGATCGTGCTAATCTGATCCGTCAGTCGCGTGAGTTTTTCGCCCAGTTCGGTGTTCATGGCGGCGACCTTAACCCAGACACCCCCTCGGCAACTTCCCGAAAATCCACCATGTCCACCGGCCTTTTCATGCACGCCGATTGCCGCGCGCACCGCACCGGCGCCGGGCATCCCGAGTGCCCCGAACGGCTCGATGCGATCACCGATCACCTGATCGCCACCGGCCTGGACATCGCGCTGCAGCGCCGCGAGGCGCCGCTGGTCGATCTGGCCGATGTCGAGCTGGCGCACGACCCCGTTTATGTGGCCGACTTGCAGCGGCGGCTGTCGCCGCTTGCGGCCAGCGGCGACAGCTTGGAGCTCGATGCGGACACGATCGCCGGCCCCGGCACCTGGGACGCGGTGTGTCGCGCCGCCGGCGCCGCCGTGGCCGCCACCGATGCGGTGATCGATGGTGAGTTGTCGAACGCGTTTTGCGCGGTGCGCCCGCCGGGCCATCACGCGATGCGCGCGCAGGCGATGGGCTTTTGCCTGTTCAACAACGTGGCCATCGCCGCGCGCCATGCGCTGGTGGTGCGCGGCTTGCAGCGCGTGGCGGTGGTCGACTTTGACGTGCACCACGGCAACGGCACCGAAGACATCCTCGCCGGCGACGAACGCACGCTGATGGTCAGTTTCTTCCAGCACCCGCAGTACCCGTACAGCGGGGTCACGCCGATGGGCACCAACATGGTCAACCTGCCGGTGCCGGCCGGCACCACCGGCGCCACCTTGCGCCCGTTGATCGAAGCGAACTGGCTGCCGCGGCTGGAGGCGTTTGCACCGCAGATGATCTTCATCTCGGCCGGCTTCGACGCGCACCGCGAGGACCCGGTCGGCCAGCTCGGTCTGGTGACGGCCGACTACGCCTGGATGACCCGCCGCCTCATGGCCGTGGCCGAGCGCCATGCCGGTGGACGCATCGTGTCGTGCCTCGAAGGCGGCTACGACCTGAGCGCACTGGGGCGCTGCGTGGCGGCCCACCTGCGCGTGCTGGCCGGCGTTGACGGCCCCGAGACGGTGCAGGCGACACCATGATTCACCCCATCAACGCCGACGAACTGCAAGGTCTGCTGGTCACGCTGCAGCAGCCGAGTGCGCTGGTGGAACTGGGCGCCTTGCTGGTGTGCCTGGGTCTGGCTTGGCTGGGTGTGCGCGCTGTGCGCGGCGCGCAGGCCGAAGACGGCTCGATCTGGTTTGGTCACCGCATCCTCGACGGGGTGCTGTTTCCACTGCTGGCGCTGGCGCTGGTGTTCGCGGCCAAGTGGTTGCTGATGGCCACGCTCACGCCGGCCGTTCTCAGGCTGGCGATCCCGGTGCTGATCGCGCTGGTGCTCACGCGCACCACGGTGCTGGTGCTGCGGGCGTCTTTCCCCGCTGCGCACTGGATGCGCCTGATCGAGCGCAGTTTTGCCTGGCTGGTGTGGCTGGCCGCGGCGCTGTGGGTGACGGGCGCGCTGCCGCTGATGCTCGATGCGATGGATGGCATCAGCTGGGCCATGGGCAACCACGAGATCACCTTGCGGCGCTTCGTCCAGGGATTGCTGACGGCCGGCGTGGTGATGGTGCTGGCCTTGTGGGCGGCTTCCGGCATCGAGCGCAAGCTGCTGCGGCGCACCGGCGGCGACCTGTCCATCGAGAAGCTCGCCGCCAACGTGGTGCGCGCGCTGCTGCTGTTCATCGGGCTGCTGTTCGCGCTGAGCGCCGTGGGCATCGACCTGACGGCGCTGGGCGTGCTCGGTGGTGCGGTGGGCGTGGGTCTGGGTTTCGGTCTGCAGAAGATCGCCGCCAACTACATCAGCGGCTTCGTGATCCTGGCCGAGCGCTCGCTGCGCATCGGCGACACGGTGAAGATCGACGGTTTCGAGGGCCGCATCACCGACATCCGCACCCGCTACACGCTGATCCGTGCGCGCGACGGCCGCGAGGCCATCGTGCCCAACGAGATGCTGATCACGCAACGCGTCGAGAACTCCTCGATGGCCGATCAGCGCATCACCGCCGGCGTGCAGGTGGCCTACGGGACCGACCTGCGCTCGCTGTTGCCGCAGCTCGAGGCAGCGGTGGTCAAGGTGGCCCGGGTGGTGGCGTTTCCGGCGCCCGCGGTGCGCCTGATGGGCTTCGCGCCCGACGGGTTCGACCTGGCCGTGCACTTCTGGATGATCGACCCGGAAAACGGCATCGACGCCGTGCGCTCGGAGGTCAACTTTGCGGTGCTGCAGGTGCTCAACGACAACGGCGTCGAGATTCCGTATCCGCAGCGCGTGGTGCACCTGACGCCCGCAGGCCCGCCGTCGCCCGCCGCCTCGGCGTTGCCTTGAGGCGCGGCACTCGCGCCCGACCGCTCACTGCAGCGCGGCCAGTTCCTCGTCGGTGAAACCGGCGGCGCGGCGCGCGTCGATGTTGAACGGGGGGCGCAGGCGCGGCGCCTGGTAGCGCTGGGCGAGCCACTGGTAGTGCGTCAGCGCATCGAGCCCGTCGCGCTCGCACAGCCAGCGGTACCAGCGGTTGCCGATGGCCACGTGGCCGATCTCGTCACGCAGGATCACGCCCAGGATCTCGACCGCGCGGGCGTCACCGGCACGCCCAAACTTGTCTTGCAGCGGCGGGGTGGCGTCGAGCCCGCGCGCTTCCAGCGTGCGCGGCACCAGCGCCATGCGCGCGACCACATCGCTCGCGGTGCGCTGCGTCATCAGCCACAGCCCGGCGTGCGCGTCGAAGTCGCCGTAGTCGTGGCCCAGCGTGAGCAAGTGCTCGCGCAGCAAGCTGAAATGCAGCGCCTCTTCAGCGGCCACCCCCAGCCAGTCGAGGTAGAACGCCTCGGGCATCGCGTTGAAACGCCACACCGCATCGAGCGCCAGATTGATCGCGTTGAACTCGATGTGCGCGATGGCGTGCAGCAGCGCGGCGCGCCCTTCCAGCGTGAACGGCGTGCGCGAAGGCACGTCCTTGGGCGGCACCAGTTCGGGCCGTTCGGGCCGCCCGGGCGCCAGCGAGGCGGCAACCGCGTCGACGATCAGTTCGGGGTGCAGCGCATGGGCGTCTTTGGAGTCCCACAGCGCACGTGTGAGCTGCGCCTTGAGCGGCGCATCGCTCAGTTGCCACAACTCGAACGCACGCTGGCGCAGCGACACCCGCAAATCGGCAGCAGACACGGCGGCAGGGGCAAGGGGCATCTCTAGAATTATCGACTTCACCCCAGGAGCACCCACGTGGCCGTTTACCGTCTCGGTGAAACCCTTCCCTCGATCGCCAGCACCGCCTGGGTCGCCGACAGCGCCCAGGTCATCGGTGACGTGCACCTGGGCGATCAGGCCAGCGTGTGGTTCGGCGCGGTGCTGCGCGGCGACAACACGCGGCTGCACATCGGCTGCCGCAGCAATGTGCAAGACGGCGCGATCGTGCACTCGGATGCGGGCTACCCGGTGCACCTCGGCGATGACGTCACCGTGGGCCATCAGGCCATGCTGCACGGCTGCACGGTGGGCGATGGCTCGCTGATCGGCATCCAGGCGGTGCTGCTCAACGGGGCGCGCATCGGCAAGGGCTGCCTGGTGGCCGCCGGCGCGGTGGTCACCGAAGGCAAGGAATTCCCGGACGGCTCGCTCATCATGGGTGCGCCCGCCAAAGTGGCGCGCGAACTCACGCCCGAGCAGCTCGCCGGCTTGTTGCGCAGCGCCGCCAGCTACGTCGCCAAGGCGCAGCAGTTCAAGAGCGGCCTGGCCCGCATCGACTGACCCGACGATGAGCGAACTGCACAAATTCATCTTTGAGGGCTTGCCCGTGCGCGGCATGCTGGTGCGCCTGACCGACAGCTGGCGCGAGGTGCTGCAGCGGCGCACCGGCGCGAACGATTCGTTTCCCGAACCGGTGCGCGTGCTGATGGGCGAGATGGCCGCGGCCGCCTCGCTGATGCAAGCCAGCATCAAGTTCGAAGGCGCGCTGGTGCTGCAGGTGTACGGCGACGGACCGGTCAAGCTGGCCGTGGCCGAGGTGCAGTCGGATCTGGCGTTTCGCGTCACCGCCAAGGTGGTCGGCGAGGTGGCGCCCGACGCGCAGCTCGAAGCGCTGGTCAACGTGCGCGGCCAGGGTCGCTGCTCGATCACGCTCGACCCGAAGGACCGCTTTCCCGGCCAGCAGCCGTATCAGGGCGTGGTGTCGCTGCATGGCGACCGGCGCGAGCCGCTGCAAGAGATCAGCCAGGTGCTCGAGCACTACATGCTGCAGTCCGAGCAGCTCGACACGCGGCTGATCCTGGCCGCCAACGACGAGGTGGCCGCCGGTCTGCTGATCCAGCGCTTGCCGGTCGAAGGCTCGGGCAACCTGGGCCAGCGCAACGAGGACGAGATCGGCCTGAGCGAGGCCTACAACCGCATCGCCGTGCTGGCCGGCACGCTCACGCGCGACGAGCTGCTCACGCTCGATGCCGACACCGTGCTGCGCCGGCTGTTCTGGGAAGAGCCGCTGCTGAGCTTTCCGGCGCTGGCCGGTGGCGCCGGTCCGCACTTTGCCTGCCGCTGCTCGCGCGATCGCGTGAGCAGCATGCTGCTCGGGCTGGGGCGCGTGGAAGTCGACGACATCGTCGTCGAGCAGGGGAGGGTGGAAGTGGGCTGCGACTTCTGCGGCGTGAAGTACCACTTCGATGCCGTTGACGTGGGCGAGGTGTTCACGCCGTCGGTGCATCAGGCGCCCGGCTCGAGCGCGCTCAACTGAGCGCACCCGGCGCGCCGCCGGCTACTTGGCTGCGGCGGTGTTCAGCTGCACCAGGATTTCGTCGCGCTTGACCATGCCCAGGTCGTAGCGCGCCTTTTCCTCGACCATCTCCAGGCCCTCGGCGAGGTCGCTGACCTCGGCGGCGAGTTGCTCATTGCGGCGGCGCGCGTCGTCATTGACCGCCTTTTGCCGCTCCAGCTTGGCCTGCAACTCGAGCATGCGTGGCACGCCCGAGTTGCCAAACCACAACTCGGCGTGCACCAGCACGATCAGCAAGGCCAGTGCGAGGCTGATGAATCGCATGATCGGACAGGTCGTTGGCGGGGCTGGAACGGGCGCTGCGCGTGCCGGGTTTCAGCGCAGGTTGTAGAACGCCGAACGGCCGGGGTAGCTGGCCACGTCGCCCAGGTCTTCTTCGATGCGCAGCAGTTGGTTGTACTTGGCCATGCGGTCGCTGCGGCTCATCGAGCCGGTCTTGATCTGCAAGGCGTTGGTGCCCACGGCGATGTCGGCGATGGTGGAGTCTTCGGTTTCGCCCGAGCGGTGGCTGATCACCGCGGTGTAGTTGGCGCGCTTGGCCATCTCGATGGCGGCGAAGGTTTCGGTCAGCGTGCCGATCTGGTTGATCTTGATGAGGATCGAGTTGGCGACGCGCCGCTCGATGCCTTCCTTCAGGATCTTGGTGTTGGTCACGAACAGGTCGTCACCGACCAGCTGGACCTTGCTGCCCAGGCGTTCTGTGAGGTGCTTCCAGCCGTCCCAGTCTCCTTCGTGCATGCCGTCTTCGATGCTGATGATCGGGTACTTGTCGACCCAGGTCGCGAGCATGTCGGTCCAGGCCGGCGCTGACAGCTTCAGGCCGCCTTCGCCTTCGAGCACGTAGTGGCCGTCCTTGTAGAACTCGCTGGCTGCGCAGTCCAGGCCGATGGCGATCTGGTCGCCGGCGGTATAGCCGGCCTTGTCGATGGCGTCGAGGATCAACTGGATGGCCGCTTCATGGCTGGCCACGCTGGGCGCGAAGCCGCCTTCGTCGCCCACCGCGGTGCTGATGCCCTTGTCGTGCAGGATCTTCTTGAGCGCGTGGAAGGTCTCTGCACCCCAGCGCACCGCTTCGCGAAAGCTCGGAGCGCCCACCGGAATGATCATCAGCTCTTGCAGGTCGAGCGAGTTGTTGGCGTGCGCGCCGCCGTTGATGACGTTCATCATCGGCACGGGCAGCTGCATCGCGCCGGAGCCGCCGAAGTAGCGGTACAGCGGCAGGCCGCTTTCTTCGGCCGCGGCGCGCGCCACGGCCATGCTCACGGCCAGCGTCGCGTTGGCGCCGAGCCGGCACTTGTTGTCGGTGCCGTCGAGGTCGATCAGCGTGCGATCGAGAAACGCCTGCTCGCTGGCATCGAGCCCGAGCACCGCTTCGCTGATCTCGGTGTTGACGTGTTCGACCGCGCGCAGCACGCCCTTGCCAAGGTAGCGCAGCGGATCGCCGTCGCGCAGTTCGATGGCCTCACGCGAGCCGGTCGACGCGCCCGAAGGCACGGCCGCGCGGCCCATCACGCCCGACTCGAGCAGCACGTCGCATTCGACGGTGGGGTTGCCTCGGCTGTCCAGAATCTCGCGGCCGACGATGTCAACGATGGCACTCATGGGGGTGTCCTCAATCTGAAGTTTGAAATGGGCTGGATGGTGTGAGACGGCCGCCGCAGCGGTGGCTTCAGCAACCGAAATCGTTTTCGAGCAGGGGTTGACGCTTGACCACCCGGTCGAGCGCCTGCAGTTGTTCGAGCAGGGCGCGCATGTGCTTGAGCGGCACCGATTCGGGAGGGCTGGCGAGGCACTCCCGCATTGTGATCCGGCTGGGCTGCGTCTGCGACGACACGGATTGCTTTGGCGCTCATCCGAGGCGGTCCAGCAAGCGGTGCAGCGCATCAATGTCGATGGTGAAGTCAGCCCCGACTTCATGGCCGACCTGTAACGCGTAACGAATGCCTTCGCAGTCACAGCGCCCCTTTTGAACCAGACAGAAGCGGTTCGGCGGCTGCAGAACCACCAGGGTACCTTGCCTACTCATGAAGCTCAGCCCGTGCTTGAGTTGGCTCCCCTCAACGCCCACGACACATTCGGCATCGAGGCACGCCTGAGCAATTTCTGTTGCAGTCAAGGCCGTTGGATCTAGCGCCGTAAAGCCCCTGGAAGCAAGCGCGATTGCAACCTGCGGTTCGTTGAGAAGCAGGCGACGCTGACCTGATTTGCCGCGCAGGATCATTACCTTGCGGTTGCCTGGGCTTGTCACCCGGGATCTCATCCGTTCTCGGAGGACATCGTAGCGCTGCCGCTTGAAGACGTTTTGTCCGACATCGTCGAGGACGATGATGCGCGAGAAAAACGCATCCCCGACCACCAAGGGGGCCAGCCCCAGGATGTCGAGATATTGGCGCTGGTGGGGCGTTGGGGCCTCCAGCACTGACACTGCCGGCGCCAGCGATTCAGCCGCCAGTTTCAAAGGGAGATCGTCACTCAGCCAATGGCCGAAATATTTCTGACCGTAGTGGGTGCTGGCCAGGGCCGCTTCTTCGAAACGCCGCTCTGGCGTTCGGACCCAGGCTGGCGCTGACTTCATCGAGATGCGGTGACAGGCGCGCCACGTGAACAGGTGGCCCCCCGAAAGTACCGCATTGCGCAGTTCGTAGGCGATGGTGGGTCGATTCTGGACGAGCCCCCCGCGGACCAGGTCAACATTACGCGCGATGGTGTCCTCCACCGGCACACCAACTATGCGAGCAAGATCGTCTTCCTCGAAGATGGCGGGAGGCACTCGAGTCTCCGAGCCGTCAGCGATCACCCAACGCCGATGGTGGTTTTGCTCGACGCTATTCGTCAGGCCGAGGCGGGGCCGGACGCGGCTGATCAGAGGAGTCAGATTTCGCAGCATCTCACGTGAGCGAAGGCATCAGCAACCGAAATCGTTTTCGAGCAGGGGTTGACGCTTGACCACCCGGTCGAGCGCCTGCAGTTGTTCGAGCAGGGCGCGCATGTGCTTGAGCGGCACCGCGTTGGGGCCGTCGCACAGCGCGTTGTTCGGGTCGGGGTGCGTTTCCATGAACACGCCGGCGATGCCCACGGCAATGGCAGCGCGTGCCAGCACGGGCACGAATTCGCGCGCGCCGCCTGAACTGCTGCCCTGGCCACCGGGCAATTGCACGCTGTGGGTGGCATCGAAGACCACCGGGGCGTTCGTCTCGCGCATGATGGCCAGCGAACGCATGTCGCTCACCAGGTTGTTGTAGCCAAAGCTCACGCCGCGCTCGCAGGCCATGAAGTTGTCTTCGAGCAGACCGGCGGCGCGCGCCGCGGCACGGGCCTTGGCAATGACATTTTTCATGTCGTGGGGCGCCATGAACTGCCCCTTCTTGATGTTCACCGGCTTGCCGCTGCGCGCGACCGCCTGGATGAAATCAGTCTG